>NZ_JBHSLU010000017.1:0-133021 GCF_042655245.1 Allobosea massiliensis
GGGTCTGGAACAGCGCCGACGCAAAGGGCGAGCCGGTGTTCGAGAGCCTCGACCACGCCAACAAGGTGATGGGCCTGGTGATGGCGTACTACAACGACGTCGCGCGCACGCTCTTCGACCAACCCGAGCGCTATGGTCCGATCGTCAGCATCGACAGGCGCAATGGCGAGATCCTGTGGGAGATCTGGATCGAAGGCTTCGAAAAGGCCGTCAAGCTGAAGCCCGAAGCCTGGGTGCCCCTCGCCACAGCCGATATCGAGGCCGCCAGGGCCTGGACCGGCCTGATGATGCTCGCCGATGTCGCCCGCCGCGATCCCCGCTTCTCCGACGAGCAAATCGACGCCATCACCGCCACCGCTCACGACAAGATCGCCGACTGGGTGATCGAACTCAACGACTGGCGCCTCGCCAACGCCGCCCCGGCGCCGACCATGACCACCCGATCAAACCCCTTCGCCGCTCCGGCTCAGAAGGTCGGGCGAAACGACCCGTGCCCCTGCGGCTCCGGCAAGAAACACAAAAAATGCTGCGGTCTCAACTGAGAGCGCTAAAGCTCACAGGGCCGAGACCGGACGGTTACTCCTGAAGCGATGTTTTTGTGTAGCTCATCGAGCGCAGCTCCTTTGGCGATGGCGTTAGTGGGTGACGTCGTCGATCGAGATGATCGTGCCGATATCGAGCAGCACCGACATGTCGACGGCATCGTCCTTCTCGACGACGTCGATGCGGCCGTACCCGTTCATGATGAGCTCGGCCCTCAGGCGGCGGAACCAGGCGATGGGGTCGTCCGACATTTCCGCGGACTGGTGATCGCGGCGCATCTGGGACATGTCGATCCTGATCGCCTTCGTGCCCGACGATGTCACCTTCAGGGTGCGCCCTTTGGCGCCGACGGCGTACCGGTCGGCATAGTCGCGCTCCGTGAAGAGCCAGACGCCGAGTGCGCCGTTGGCGGAGCGGTCTGCCGCTGATCCGAGCATGTCTTCGGAGAAGGTGGCGAAGGCGGCTGCCGTGCCGTGATAGCCGACGTGTTCCATCCTGGACCTCGTGCTGATTGGGAGCGTGCTGCTGGCGATCAGGCGGCGAGGCTGAGGCTGGTCTGCGTTGCGGCCTTGGGCGCGGGGCGGCGGGCGAAGACGTGCACGACGGTGATGCCGAGGTCGCGCAGGTCCTGGATCAGCGAGAGGATGCCTTCGCGCTGCGCATCGCAGGTGGCGCGGTCATCGATGGTCATGCGGGCCCAGCCGGCCTTGGCCGTGGCGGCGACGTCGATGCAGCCGTGGCGCAGCTCGTTGAGGATGCGGCCGATCTCGCGGGCGACCGCGAAATGCAGGTTCATCGCGAGGACGGTCTCGCAGGCATCGGCGCGGTCGAGGGCGATGTTGCGGATGCTTGTGAGCGCAGCGATCGTCGTCATCGGCTTCGTCCTTTTTGGGGTTTCGGACCCATTCGGGTCTGCCCAAAAATTCCGAGATCGATGTTCGGCTGCGCAGGCAGCCTCGGTTCTTGAAGAGGCGGTGACCTGGGCGTATATTTTCGGAGTGGCCGACGGGCGTTGGAGCGCCCGCCGAGCTGTTTGACTACCCTATGAGAAAATTGACCCGGACGGAGGCTTGCCAGTCCGTCCGGGTTTTTCTCACCGTAACCGTGACGCTAAGCGGCCATAGCCACATATCATCACCTCCGGTTCGAGAGCGAGGCACTCGCTAGTGCGTGAGGCGGCCCATTCCTCCCCACCGCGCCGCTGGAGCCCGGCGCACACTGCTTCCGCTCTCGAATCTCTCAATTGTAGCCCGGTCTTTCCGAGCATTGGCGATCGCCTATGCCGGGCAATCAAGCGCCTGGCGCATCACGGGTGATAGCGCTGGCCCTGGCGGGCGCTTACGCGCCGTACGGCTTGCTCGGCCATTGGTGCTTCACGAAGCGGACGATCGCCCAGCAGAGCGTCCAGGAGAGCGGGCCGAGCGTGAAGAATGCGACGACGGCGGTGCCTTGCGGATCCATTGTGTGTTCCTTCCTCAAACGGCCGCCGGCGGGACCGGCATCCAATGCGTCGGCGCTTGCGTGAGGACGATGGTCTTGGCGGGATAGCCGACCTTCTTCTCCCAGCGCCTCTGGTCGACGTTCCAGTGGAATTCGATCAGGCGCTCGCCGTCACGCCAGAGGTCGACGGGGGTTCCGTCGAGCGGGGCGCTGGCGATATCGCGCCACGAGGGGAGCGACGCCGCCTGGATGGTTCTGGCTGCGTTCAGCGAGTCCTGCCAGGCGCTGGCACTGCCCGATGTGATGGCTGCGAAGATGATGCGGGCGATGGCGTCCGTGCGGGCGTCCACCTGCTCTGCGATGCCTGGAGAGGTGGGTCGCTCCTCGGCTTCTGCGGCCGGGTCTATCTTGATCCAGGCTCGGGTGGCTTCGTCCCAGCGATGGGACTTACTGTTGTCGACGTAGGAGTTCGTCGCAGCGTCGTATTCGAACTTCTCCTCTTCGCCTTCGACGAAGATATGGTCGGCCGTGAGCGCGGCGGGATTATAGCCGGCATTTTCCATCGCGTTCTCGATGGTTGTGCCGCGCAGAACCTGCGTCCAGTTTTGGAGCGGCCAGTACATGCGGAAGGATTTTGTTGCGGTCATTGGTGGCCCTTTTCGGTCACGAGGAGCTGGCGTCAGACGGTCAGGCGAACGAAGGTCTGAGCGGTGTCGCCCGCCATGACGATGTCGCCCTGCAGCTCGAGGAGGTCGCCGAGCAGGTCGCCGTTGATGCCGTTCACGGCGGTGAGACGCTCGGTGTCGATGGCGCGGACGCCGCTGGCTGCGACAGGCGTCCAGGTGCCGTCGGGCTCACCGGCGTCTTCGAGGCCGAACAGTTCGAGGATCGGGCCATAGTGGCTCTTGGTCGGATTGCCGACGGTCACGGAGCGGAAAGCGGGGCGGCCATTGCGGTTCGTGAAGGCGCCGATTTCGAGCGTGTAGCCCATGATGCTGTCCTCTCGCGTGCTGGCGAGCTTTGCTCGCTTGTCGGGGTTTTGATCCCGTCGGGGTCAAATCGGAATCGGCGGCGAATGCCTGATGTCCCCTGCCCTCCGGGATTGCCTGGGAGCGGCAAAAAGAAAGCGGCCGCAGGGTGTGCGGCCGCTCTCGTATGGGAGATGATCTCGTCAGCGGCAGGCGGAGACTTCGGCGCTGGGGAACGCCTTGCAGGCCCGGACGTAGTCGTCAACGAAGGCGATCAGGTTCTCGTATTTGCCCCAGCCGTTGGGAGCGTTGAAGGTCTTGAAGTGCTCGGGATCGGCGCGCAGCCGCTTCATGCCCTCTTCCAGCGGCTCGACCAGCTGCCGGGCCTCGGTGATGCCGATCTCCTCGGGGCGCCACAGGTGCTGATAGATGCCGGCGGCCGTGGCCATCTTGTTCAGGTTGTGGGTGATGTTGGCGGTGAAGACGTAGGGCGAGGGCTCGCTCTCGACCATGACCGGCTCACGGCCGGGAAAGCGGCGATCCCACTCTTCGCGCGAGATCTGCTCGGCGCTGCCATCTTCCTTGATGAAGATGCGCGGGCCGGTGCCGGCGTCGATCGGGTCCGGTGCCTTCAGATAAACGTCCAGGCTCATGCGGGCTCGCTCCTGTTCTTGGGATTTCGAAGCCACTCGGGCTTGTCTGGAATTCCTGCGGAAATTCGCTGTCAGGCTGCTTCGTGTTGCGACAGGCGATCCTCGATGGTGACGGTGACGCCGGCGGTGCGCAGCGCGTTCTCGACACGGGCGACCGCGCGCCGGATGGCGGGGATGTCTCGGCTCCAGAATTCGAACATGAGCCATTCGCTGCTCTGGCCCTGCAGGTACCAGTGCACGCTCTCAGCGCCGGGCGGGATCGGCTTGCCGGCGGGCGCTGCGCCGAGGTTCTCGAAGCAGGCTTCGCGGAACTGGTCGAGGAAGGCGACGCCTTCTTCGGTGTCCTCATGGACGTGGAGCTCGAATAGGATGCCCTTCATCGGATCGTCCTGATGGAGGCGCAGCGAATAGGCGGTGTCTGCGAGGGTGCGCATGCTGTCGCTTCCCTCAGGCGCTGACGGCCGACAGGCGATGTTCGCGCGGCTTGGCGGGCTCGATGAGGACGACCTTCACGAGGGCATAAGCCTGGTAGGGACCATCCTGATAGAAGGTCAGCGAACGGGCGTGGAGATCTTCCAGAGCCGTGCCCTTGGGCGCTGCCCAGACCGACCAGCCGCCATTGTCGGCGTTCGAGCCCATATGATCGCCGCCGGTGGTGGGGCCGGCCCGCAGGACGATGAAATGTTCGAGGGCGTCGACATAGCGCCGCTGCACCTGGCCCTTGTTGGGCTGCAGCTCGAGGATGGTGCGATCGGCGAAGCGGAAGGTGTCACCAGCCTGCAGGCGATTGAAGCGGCGTGCGTCGGTCATGGGCCCGGTCCTTCTCTTGGGATTTCGAAGCCATTTGGCTTTGCCCAAATGCATGGTGTCATCGGATGATGATGTGATGCTTCGGCCCGGTCGGGGTTTGCCGCTCTCGGCAACAAAAAAAGGCGGCCGCGCTTGGCGGCCGCCTGGATGGCGTCTGGCTGGATCTCAGTAATCGCCGCGGCGCATGCCCTTGCGGCTGTACGAGCCCTTGCCCTTGCGCGCCTGGACGATCTTGGTGCGGGTGTCGACCGCAACCGCGCAACCGGCGTTGCCGGCGCGAAGCGAGAGAGCGGCTGCCTGTTCGTTGCGCTTGGTCATCGTCGTCATCCTTCCTGGGATTTTGAAGCCATTTGGGTCTGCCCAAATCCATGGTCGGATCGAATGATCTGATGGGGCTTCTTGTTCCGGCGGGAATTGCCGGGATCTGCAGGGCGGCGTAATTCTGGCTCGTGTTGATTTTGAGGGTGGCGATGAAGCGATCAATTTTGGCAGCGGCAATTCTCGCCGCGATGGCAATTTCGGCGAAGGCCGAAACGGTCGACGTCAAATACCAGGGGCCGGTGGATTTGGGCCGCTTCGAGTGCAACTCGATTTCGCGCAGCAGCTTCATCATGCGCGTCTGCTATGCGGCGGCGCAGCGCTACATGGTCATCAATCTCGATGGCACCTATTACCACCACTGCGCGATCGATGCCGGGACGGTCCGCGGTCTGATGAGTGCGGATTCGATGGGGCGTTATTATAACGCGAATATCCGCAGCCGCGGCTCGGCGCGCGGGCCCTTCGATTGCCGGGACCATCCGGTCCCGCGCATGTGATCACGATCGGGGTTTCAGCCGATCGGCAAAAAGAAAAGCGGCCGCGGTGTGCGGTCGCTTTTTGGTTTCAGGCCGACGGCCTGTGAATGCGAGACGGCTCGGTCCCCAGATAGGCGCGAACGCGCTTCAGGGCGGGGTCACCGTTCTCCATGACGTCGACGGGATCGCAGGTGCCGCCGGCGGCGATGATCCGGTCCCGGCCCACCTCGAGGAGCCGCACATAGGCGTCGTAGAGGCGCTTGAGCTCGTCGCGCGAGGCGCTGTCGCCGGTGCTCATTCGTTTTCGGCGTCGTCGTCGACGTCGTCCTCGTCCTCATTCTCGGCGTCGTCGTCGACCTCGGTCTCATCTTCATCCTCGGGCGGTTCCGAGGTGAGCTGGTCGAAGGTCCACTCGCCGCCGGCGTCGTCGAGGAAGACGAGCTTGCCGTCACGCTCGACGGTCCGGCTTTCGTCGTAGAACACCTCGGTACCACCGGAATGCTCGGGGATGCCCTCGGCGGAGATCCCGGAGATGTGCGAACGGCCCTTGATGGTTTCGAGGGTGCCGGTGATCGGCTCTCCGTTGGGCGAATACCAGGTCTGGCTCATGGGTTCTCCGGGTGGTCTCACGCCGCGGTGATAGCGCGCGCAGGGTTCGAGGAAAGGCAGGGCGTTTCCGCCCTGCCCTGTTCGTCAGAGGTGGCGCAGGATCGCGCGGCCGCGCTTGTCGACGTGCTTCCACTTGATCTTGAAGCCGGTCGCGTCGATGCCGCCGAACATGGTGGCGTTGGCGTGGATCTCGGCGAGTGCGGTCAGCAGCAGCGCGCAGGCCTGCGGGCGCTGGGCGAAGGCTGCAACGCCTTCATCCTTCAGCAGGTGGGCATCCATGTCCATGCCGATGAGATCGCCGATGCGCTCGTCGCCGCCCAGGCTGAGCCAGATGTCGCGGGAGACCCGCGCATGGTCGGGGAAGTGCTGCTTCCCGTTCTCGTCGACCGTCCGACAGTGCGGTTTTCCGCAGTCATGGAACAGGTGATAGGTCTCCATGACCTCGTCGCAGGGCAGGCCCTGCAGGAGCCGGGGATCGTTGATCCAGTCAGGCAGGCGCCACTCGAGCTGGAGGGCGTGGCCGTGCCGGATGTGGCCGATCAGGTCACGGTAGTAGTCGCGAACCATGATGCCGTGATCGAGGACGGAGAGTCCGGGCATCTGTTCGCAGGCCTTCATCGCGTCGATGAGGCAAACGGATTGAATGTTGGTCATGGCTTTTCCTCAAACGACCTGGAAGCGCTTCGTGATGTGTCGGCATTCGTCCTTGGTGCAGGGCCCGATGCCCAATACGGTGACGACTGGCGACCCGTCGAAGTGCGGGAGCAGGATGTGATCTCGATCGGTGATCAGTGCGTGCGGAATTCCGGCGTCTTCGCACTCGCGTTGAGCGCGCAGGAGGGCAGCCAGATTTTTCGCTTTGATCGTGACCTTCGATCCGCCGGCGCCGTCGCGCCGATAGCGCAGGGCAAGGTCGGGATCGTGGTCGTAAGCCTGCCAGAGCGTGTCTGTGTAGGCGTGCCCGGCTTGGGAGGATAATTTCCCGGAGGGCATTTCGAGATCGGCTCGGATGAGGGCGTAGAGGTAAAGCTTGTTCGTATCGTCTGCCTTTTCGGCAGTGCGGACGTCCCGCGGTAGGTCAATGCGAAATCAGGGTCATCATGGTCTCCGTTGGCTTCCGGGATCGGAAGGGTTGGCGAGTGGTGGGAGGATCGAACTCCCGACCTGCGAGCTCATTACACTCGACGCTCTACCGTCTGAGCTAACCACTCGTATTTCTGCAATTATGGAATTTTATCGGGATTTTCAAGTTCCGATCATCCGCCGATTTAATCGATGGATTTCACCGGCATTGTCATCCTCGCCGAACGCGGAGGCTTTGCCTCTCCGTGCCAGGTGATTTTCACGTGCTCGAAATGGGTGATGCCAGCGCTGGCGACGAAGGGCTCCGTCCAGGGCTGTGCGAGCGTCTGCCCGAAGTTTGCGAGGTCGAAGTGGCGTTTCGATCCGTCGACGAATTCGCACAGGATTCCCTGCTCGAACGAGATGAGGCCGGAATAATAGCCGACCCGAAGGAGCGCGATTTCGACCTGGCCATTGCCATTGTCGAGGGTTGCCCAATAGAGCCCGGGCCGCTTCGGCGTCTTCGACATGGTCGGTGGTCTCCGGTTTCGATCGTGGGGCGGCAGCAGTCAGGCGGCGATCGTGACGCCGTCGATCTTCTGGGCGCGGAAGGTCCAGAACTTCTTGCCGGCGTCGTTCTGGTACGACTTCCAGTAGCCGTGCAGCGTGCGTTCGCCGCGGTTGTCGTAGAGCTCCTCGAAGATGGGATCCGAGGCTTCGCGATCGTAGCAGTCGCCGAAATAGAGCGTGGCGCGCGCGGTGCGGCCGTCCGGCTGCGTCCCCCAGAGGTGAATTTCGCGCCCGCCGTTCATGGCGTGGCGGCTTTCCACCTCTGTGATGGTGAGGGCGAGGGTCTTGGTGGAGAACTCCTCGCGCTTCTTCGCGTCGTCCATGCGAGCCTGAGCGCGCTGCGCCTGGTAATTCGCCTCGATCTCCTCAGCGGAGCGGGGGCGGGAGAGCGTGGTGAAGTCGAGCTTGAAGGCCATCGGGCGTCCTTCCTGGGATTTCGCGGTCATCTGGATTTGCCCAGATGTCCCATCACCGCGTTCTCATCACACGAGATCGACAATGGCGAACGCGTTGTCTCGATCTTCGAGCGAGAGCCAATAGTCGCGCATCTTCTGAAGCGGCAGGCGCACGCCGACATTGCTGAGCATGTCGAGGCAGGTGCTGTCGTATCCGAGCCTCTGGGTGAGCAGCAGCCCGTCAAGCTCCAGGCCGCTATGCACGCCTTCGTCTTTGATCTCGTCGAGAGCCGGCTGTCGGAGGATCTGCTGGATGGTGTCCAGGTCCTGTTGGCTGCTGGCCCCGAGGATGAACGAACGCGAACGACGGCGGCCGCGCTTGCCATGGATGATGGTGATCTGCGTCGCAGAGCTCATGGCGACTTCCTTTCGGGTTTTCGTATCGATGATTTCGCATCAAGCCGTCAGGAGCCGGCGGTCAGTTATCCCACTCGTCGGAGTTGGCAGGCCACGTGTCGACGAGTTCCGCGGTGGAGAGATTATCCGTCGGGGCGTCGCTGGTGAGCTCCACGCCTTCGATCGTGTGCCAGGGATGATCGAGCTCTTCGTCAGAGTCGGCGGCGGCAGGGTTCAAAGCCCGCAGGCCGACCTGGCCGGGCAGGAAGAACACCTCCCCGTCCATAGCGCCGACCATCTGGTCGAGATCGGTCTGGGTGAGCGCTCCCGCGAGCACAACGTCTGCGGTCTTCTTATAATTGGCGCCATCCCGGTACATCACCGAGATCTTGGTGTTCGGGCCCTCACCCGAGACGGTGAGCTTTTCGGTCTCGTTCGACATGATTGGTCCTTGCCTGGATTGCGGCATCCGGATTCCTGATCTGGTGCTCGCGACAGTGAACGGATGGATGTTCTGTGGCGCTTGGCCGGGACGCCTCAGCGGCGGTGTTCCCAGTCCTTGATCCGCCGGCCGCCGGGCGAATAGGCGGCGCCGGGCGCGTGGGGCGGCTTGTAGCGGGCCTTGGCGTCCGTCGACCGGGCGATGAGGCTGACGCTCTCGATCGCGCTCGTGCGCTCTGCCCAGAGGATGATCCGGGTCGTACGCATTTCCGGGCCCCAGCCATACAACGGGGTCATCGGTTACGCCGCCTTCTTGTCGCTGCCGGCGATGAAGCGCTTCGCCATGGCCTGGCGAATGTCGGCGATCCGGGCGTCGGGATAAGCCTCATGCGCGACGGTGATCGCCGCGGCGATGTCGGCCGAGCTGTCGCAAGGGTCGCACAGGCGCGTGGCGACCATCGCGGCGTTGGCAGCAAGCGAGCGATAGCCGCGCTCGCAGATCGGCTGAGACAGGCACTGCCGCGCATAGACCTGGGCGGCCTCGAGCGAAGCGTGATCCTCGATGTCCGGGCGACGCATGCTGCCGTCGTTGAACATGACCTTCCAGGCGGGCTGGCCGCGGCTGAAGCTGCCATAGACCATCATCACCTCGGGACGGCCCGGCAGCGAGCCGAAATACGCCTCCTGCGAATGGCCGACGCTCGTCTTGCCCGACCACGTGAGCGAGTTCGTCATGGGCAATTCCTTTCCGGGATTTCGGAGCCATCTGGGCTCAGCCAGATGCGAATGGCGAAATGGATCGAGCTGTCAGTGCGCCGTGCTGGCAGCTCCTATGACGGCCCTCCAGTCGACGACGCCGTGGGTGAGGAAGGTGTCGATCGCGCGGGCCACCACGGACGGCGTAATCGCGGACCAGGGGACGTCGGGATGAAGCAGGCTGTGAAGGCTGCCCTCGGCCTCGGAGACGAATTCAGCGATCGCGCGCTCGTCGGCCTCGGCGACGCGCGTGGCGTAAGGCTCCTCGACGTCGACGAGTCCAAGGTCGAAGGCCTTGATCCAGCCGCCGATGCACATCAGCGCGCCGCTTCTGGCCTCATCGAGGTCGAGCCGAAAGCAGGCGTGGCCCATGTAGAAGACGCTGCCCGCCGGCAACTCGACATTTGACGGGCTGTGCTCGATCGCGCCGCGGGCGAAGAGGTCCCTGACCTGCAGCATGTTCGCATGTTCGCGCTCGGTCAGGCCGAGCTCGTCGAAGGTCATCATGGCAGCGCCTCTCTGGGATTTCGAAGCAATCTGGGGGCACCTCAGATTTGTCTTCGCATCACGCGAGCCCGGCTCGCGCCCGCGGCTTTCGGCCCGCAGGCAAAAGAAAAGCGGCCGCGCGAGACGGCCGCCTTCAGGTATTTTCAGGGTCGCACCATCAGCGCGTAGTAGGCGTCCTGGACAAAGGTGTGTTCGTCGTATCGCCCCGCCAGGATCAGCTCTCTGGCGCGCGTGCAGATCGGGCCCGTCCAGGTGATCTTCTTGGCGGCCCACTCGCGGTGGCGCTGCTCGATCTGTATCATATCAGCCCCAGACCTCGGCGACGGGCAGGAAGCTGCGCTCGTAGGAGAATTCCAGGCCAGCGGTGCGGATCGCCTGCATGACGGCTTCGCCGTTCTCCTCGTCGACGATCAGCAGGCACTCGCGTAGATCGAGGTGGGCCGGGACGTTCTTCAGCGTCAGGAACGCCATCGAGGCGTCGTCGCTGCTGTCGAAGGTGAAGGACCGGAACTGGGTGAATTCGGTGAAGGCCGGCTCCGCGGCCGCCGCCGGCGCAGCAACGCTCAGCGGCAGGACGTTGATGATGCGGGCACCCTGGTAGCGGTCGGCGGAGCGGGCGAGCGTGAGCGCGAGCGACATCGGACTTTTCCTTTTATCGGGATTTTTTCGAAATTCGATTTCGCAGAAATGGTCCGATTTAATTTCGATCATCGCGCGCTGTGAATTTGCGCTGCGCCTATTTCTCCTCGCTCTTGGAATTGCGCGGCGACCCGTAGGTGAGCGTCCAGGCGCGTTCCTCGTCGTCGGGATGGATGAAGATCTCGCCGCCGCTTTTTCGGCATCGTAGACCGGCAGCGCGGAGCGCGTCGATATTGCCGGCCGACCACCATTCCCACCGGACGCCTTTGATCGTCCGGTACATATTGGCCCCGTCCTTCACCCCGTACGCGTTGCGGGTCCAGCCCTCGCCCATCACCGGGCTCCGGTAGGGAGGGCCGGGCGATACCGGGTCAGAGCGTTCTCCAGGTACGCCTTGCCGGCGCGCGTCCGCTCGAAGGTGATCGCGTAGCCACGTCCAAGGCCGGCCGCGGTGCAGTCGATGACCTTGCGCCTGATAAGGCCTTCCATCTCGAGCAGCAGCATTTCCAGCGTGATGGGCGGGTGCTTCTCGACGCCAGCCATGCGCGGGAACGCGAAATAGAGCAGCCATGCGATCCGGCTGTCGCGCGCGCGGTTCGGGTCAGCCGACATGGTCGATCTCCTCATCCGGGGTGAGATTGATGCCGCAGGCTTTGACGCTGTCCCAGAGAAGCAGCGTCGAGCGAGGCTGGCCGTTCCGGTCGCGCCCCTGCGTGTGGTCGCCGGCCTTGAGCAGGCGGCAGTAGCCGTTCCTCTGCTCGGGCCAGTCGCCGCGCCGCTTGAAATAGGGGCAGGGCTTCACCTTCAGGATCGGCATGCCGTCGGGCTTGCTGTCGGCGCCGACGGGGGCGTAGCAGTACTCCCCGTGAGGCACGGCCGTGGCGGCTTCTGCCATGCGCTGGTCGTGCCGAGCTTGCCGCGATCGGGTGATGGCTTCGCATGCGGACATAAGCGGCTCCAATTGCTGGGATTTCGGGCCAAGATCGGTTTGGTCCGGACTGGGCTTGCGGAGAAAACAACGATTTGCGCCGCAGATTTTGCGGCGAATACGGTTGCGCTTGCGGTGAAAGACCGCCATATTCACCGCAGAATTTGCGGAGAAAGTTGTGGCTTACATCCATCAGGATCCGGATTGGCCGGTGTTCAAATGGGACAGCACCCAGGTGCTGAGCCTGTTGGCGAACGCACGCCATCGGCAGGGCCGACTGTTCGGTCGGATGGAAGCGCTTGGCTTCGATCTACGCGAGGAAGCGGTTCTACGCACTCTGACTGAGGACGTGACGAAGTCGAGCGAGATCGAGGGCGAGGTCCTGGACAAGGAACAGGTGCGCTCCTCGATTGCCCGGCGCCTGGGCATGGATGTCGGAGGCGCGCCGAAGGCGGATCGCAATGTCGAGGGCGTCGTCGAGATGATGCTCGACGCGACCCAGCGCTACGACCAGCCATTGAGTGATCGGCGGCTTTTCGGATGGCACGCGTCGCTGTTTCCGACGGGCTTCAGCGGCATGCACAAGATCGTCGTTGGGGCGTGGCGCGGCGAGCAGTCGGGACCGATGCAGGTCGTCTCTGGCCGCATCGGGCGCGAGCGCGTGCATTTCGAGGCTCCGACCTGGGATAGGCTCGATGCTGAGATGAAGGCCTTCTTGGCCTGGTTCGAAAAGGATGACGGCGTCGATCCGGTACTCCGGGCGGCGATCGCGCATCTGTGGTTCGTCACGATCCATCCATTGGAGGATGGCAACGGGCGCATCGCTCGCGCCATCGCCGATATGGCCCTTGCCCGGTCGGAGAAGAGCCCGCAGCGCTTCTACAGCATGTCGGCTCAGATCCGGGTCGAGCGAAACGCCTATTACGAGATCCTCGAGCGGACGCAAAAGGACACCGTCGACATCACCGAGTGGCTCGTCTGGTTCTTGAAATGCCTCGACCGGGCCTTCGACGGGGCAGACACCATCTTGTCGAATGTCCTGATCAAGGCGAGCGTCTGGGAGAGGCTCAACGGTCAGGCGGTGAATGAGCGCCAGCAGAAAGTGCTCAACCTTTTGCTGGATGGCGGCTTCGAAGGAAACCTCACGGCCAAGAAGTGGGGGCTGCTGACGAAGAGCTCGCAGGATACCGGACTGCGCGACATCAACGACCTGATCGCCCGCGGCGTCCTCAAAAAGGACGACGGGATCGGCAGGAGCACCACCTATTCGCTGGTGTTGAACGGGGCCGCTAAGGCCCCATGAGAAAGGCCCGTCGCGGTGAGCGACGGGCCTGTTTCGATTTCGAGACGGCGATCAGTTCCCGTGCGGGATCTGGATGCCGCGATGCAGGCATTCGCGCATCACCAGGCCGGCGATGAGCAGCTTGTCGACGATGCTCTGGCTCAGGCCCATCTTGGTCATGAGCTCGACGATGGGCTCATCATCTCCCTCGAAGCGCTGGTCCAGCGGTCGGGCGACGCGGTCTACGGCCGTGACGACGCGTCGAAGCTCGTCATCCGACATGTTCGCGATGATGGGGTGCATGGTGTCTCCAGTCGGCGTCGAGTTCGGGGAGGATTATCGGGCGCCTGGCGTTTACGCCACGGCTTTCATGTAAGGGGACCGCATCGTGAGATTGCGGAAGCCCGAGGCGACGAGGCGCCCGAAGCGGTAGCGGATGTTGGCGCGCACCATGTCGCCGGGCAGAGCCAGGACGACATCCTGTTCGGGCGAGTGCTCTTCGCCGACGGCCTCCGGCTCGAAGGTGAGCATGACCGCGTCCTCGAGGCCCTCGAACTTGATGAGCCGGCTCTTGCCATCGGCGGCAACGCCAATGCGTTCGATGTTCAGGTAGAGAACGTTGTCGGCCTGGCCCGGCTTGATGCGGCTTGCGATGTCCTTGGTCATGTCGTCGTCCTCGGGATTTCGAATGCGAATGGGTTCGCGAAATCAGCCTGCGATCATCACGGTGAGGCCCGCAGCGGCGGCCAGAAGCCCGACCCGGGCAAATCCCAGGACAGTACGGTTGACCGGGCCACACTCCGTCGAGAGGTCGGCGGCGATCGCGCCGAGCGATGCGGAAGCGCCGATGGTGGCAATGACGATGGGAAGCGCGCTCATGTCAGTGCTCGATCGCATTGCCGATGACGCGCGCGCGGGAATTGCCGGCGCGGGCATCCCAGTAGGTCGGGACATCACTGTCGCGACGTGGCACGACGTCGAACCGCTTGTCGGTCAGCGCGAGATCCCCGTGAGCCATCGCGGCGTCGATGGTGGGGAAGGTGGCAGCATCGATCTGGTGCCGCGCCCAGTACGCACCGACGCGCTTCTCCGGCTTCAGCAGGTAGATGTGATACGGCGTCGGGTTGTTGCCGGGGGTGGCGTCGGTCGTGCTCATCGAGCGGATGACGTACATCGGCCGTTCCTTCCTGGGGTTTCGAAGCGAAAGCTGTCGATCTTCCCGAGGAATTCGGATCGCAATGGCCCGCGGCTGTTCGCGCGGTGCCTTTCCTTTGTCACGGCTGGGCGACACGTCGCCCCTTCCCTGCAATCGGCAAAAAACACGCCCGCGGCGATTTCGGCGCTACGCATGAAGGGGTGGCGCCTAGCGCGCTGATCTAGAGAAAGAGCCCCTTTCACTACTCAAGGTTGCTGCTATAGCTGGCCTTGAGGACGCGTAAACGGGGCCGACATGGAAGCGAACTGGTTCTACGAGAAGGAGCGCCAAAGGCTCGGTCCGGTCAGCGAGGAGGCTCTTCGGGACCTTGTCCGCAACGGTACCTTGAATGGCGATAACTTGGTCTGGACCGAGAGTTTCGGGACCGATTGGAAATCAATCCGCTATACGGATTTAATCGAGAAACCGTCTGGTCCGCCGCCTCTTCCGGCCAGCCATGTCGACAACACGTTCGCGTGGCTCATGGCCCTGGTTCCTCTGATCGGGGTCGTGATCGAACTCCTCATTTCGCAGCGAACGGTCATTCCGGTTTGGGCGATCATCGCAGGATATGCGATCACCTATCTGATCCTTGTTCAGATCGACGTTCGTCGGATCAAGTCGTCGGGGAACGCGGTCGACACCACACCCTTCGAGAATTGGTGGCTGCTGGTTCCCGTCTATTTGTACAAGCGAGCAACTGCTCTCAAGCACGCCAGAACCTATTTTTGGGCGTGGTGGGGCGCGCTGGTGCTGGGCATGGTGATCGGCGGCGACGCGAAGTCGCTGTTCGATAAAGACACCTACTGGGGCACCGGGCTGCCCGCTTGCGACAGCAATTACATGAAGACCCAGACGCAACAGATCTTCCGCGAAATCCCTCTGATGAAAGCGCGGGGGATCGTCGCTTTGGAGGTGAAGAATGCCAAGCAGGTCAGCGGAAACACCAAGCAGAAGAAGTGCACAGCGACATTCGTGACCAGCGTCGGGACCGACCTTCAGGGCACGTACACGATGACGATGCAGGAGAACGATCAGTTCTACACGAGCCTCGAATTCGATTGAGCGCCTGGCGTTTGCCGGGTTTGTGCGCTTCTTCATGAAAAAAGCCGGTCCAGGGACCGGCTTTTTGGCTGAGCCTGAGCTTACAGCTCGACGATGAGCTGCTTGCCCCATTTCTTGGCCGCGTCACGCGCGAGCGCGGTAACCGCCTCGGAATGGGAAGCGAAATTCCAGAACTCGAAGAGGTGCCATCCGCCGGCGAGCTCGTTCGATCCGCCCTGGTGAAACATGTCGGACCGCGGGGGCGCGTTTGCGCGCATCCAGTTCGCGAATTCGACAGAAGCCGCGGGATCTTCGGGGAAGAACCATTCGAGGCAGACCCCCTTCAGGTGCGGACGGTAGAGCTTGAGATAGGGCTGGATTGCCATCGCTGATCCTACGGGCTGGCGCTTTCAGGGATGTCGATTCATCAGGCTCAGACGATGCCGACGGCTCCCGCCATGAACAGCAAGCCGGCGCCGGCCGCGAAGGTGGTGATTTGCCCAGCAAACAGCGTCAGCGCGACGGAATTGAAGCGCGCCAGCACCAATCCTGCAGCTTTGAACCCGATGTAGAGTGCGGCCGAAATGATCGCGAGAATGGCGACGGTCGTGAACATGTTCGTTTTCCTCATTCGGGGTTTTGAGCCAAGCGGGCTCACGAAACCGGAACGGATTCGGCCAGATCATCGGGGTGATGGGCGCGGCGGTCCTCGAGCCGTTCAGCGCCCGAGGCATCTTCGCCGACGCGCTCACGTAGCTGCGGCCCGCGCGGTTTAGCGCGAGCCTTCCAGCAGCCTTACGGCTGTCGGCATAGAGGACGGGCTTCATGCCGCTTTCTGCGAGGCTCCTGGAGGCGAACATCTCAGGCGTCCTTGGTCGGAATTCGATTGAAGTGCTTTTCGGCATCGATGAAGTCGATGTAGCCGGAGCCGTGGCGAGCGCCGTCCATTTCCCAGTAGACGCCGAAGCGGCCGTTGTCCCAGCGGAGCATGGAGCCTGCGATCGCCCAGCCGGCTGTGCGCGCGACGAGCCTCACGGGGGTTCTGCCCCAGCCGAGCTTCTCGTCGATAACCGTTTCGATCGGCCGGGGATCGTCGTCGCCGATCTGGCTGTATTCCGCGAGGAGCACTTTGCCGGGCGGGATTTCACGATCGAGGGCGTGAACGTCGGGGAGATTGAGCATGAGCGTTTCCTGTTCAGGCAAATTGCGAGTTCGCGGCCGGCGCCGAAGGCGGCATAGGTCCGCTCGGAATGGCCTCATCGGCTCTCAGACCGAGAAGCGCGCGCAGCTGCTGGTTCTCGGACCATGCGTCGAGGAGCTTGTCGTAAGCGCTCTGCAGGGCCTCGAGGGTGCTGTCCTGTTCAGTGCCAGGCATGGATTGTCCTCATCGCGAGTTTCGAGCGATCCTCAAAAAGAAAGCCCGCCTTTCGGGCGGGCCTCCTTTCTGCCGACGAGCGGCCGCGATCACGCGGCGGCGGTCTCGACGACGGTCTCGACGACGGTCTCGCCGACCGGAGCGGTCTTCGGCTGACGCGGGGCCAGCTGGCCGGACTCGCGCATCATCTTGAACCACTGACCCCGCGTGACGTAGGGGGTGTCGTAGACCTTCTTCTCGACGACCGGAGCGTTCGGGTCCTTGGCGGCCTTGGCGCGGTTGGCGAAGTGGCGGCGCTTGGCGAAGGCGGCGCGCGCGGCGGCCTTGTCCGTGCCGGTGGTCTTGGAGGTCTTCTTCGACGTTGCCGGCTTCTCGGAAGCGGCCTTCGGCTCACGCGGCTTCAGCAGGCCCTGCTCGCGCAGCATCGCGAAATACTGGCCACGGGGAAGATAGGGGCGATCGTAGGTCTTGGTCTGGGTGGCGACGACGGCGGTGTCGGTGGCGGTGGTCATGGTGACATCCTTCAATGGATCAAGCGATCGTTGCGATCGCCTCATGGGGGCGAGGCCGGAGCTCCTTTGAGCCTGTCGTCCTCGTTGGGGTTTCGAACCCGTGCGGGTTCATGAATTGGTCCGGAGACCATCTTGCCGCGGTGCGGCCTTGCTCGTTGGGAATGAAAAAGGGCGACCAACATTGTTGGCCGCCCTCGTCCGTTTCCTGGGATTGGCTTTCAGGCCGCGAGCCTGCTGATTTCCGCTTCGATCTGTTTCACCCTGCGGCGCAGCTTGATGAGCCTGCGCTGCTTCTGGTCCCAGTCGGCCCAGTTCTCGATCTCAGCGGTGAACTCTCCGCTGCAGCCGATCACCCGTTCGACGCTGCGAAGGCTGTCGACGGCGGCCGAGAGGCCGTTGGGACGTGTGTTGCAGTTCGACAAGGCCGCTCGCGCGTAGGCCTGGATGAAGGCGAGTTCCCGGCGCTCCTTCGGGCTCGCATCGAGAAGCCGGCGGGCGCTGATCAGCTGAACGATTTGCTTGAACTGACGGCGCCAGGGAGTGGCGAAGCCACCGGTGCCGATCCGGCGGCGCTCGATGTCAGCCTGGGTGACGCCGGCTTTGCTGAGCACCAGCGCGAGCGCGTCGTCGATCTGAAGGATCATGCGCTCGCCGTGCATCGAGGCCACTTCGGCCTCCTGCAGGTTTTTGACGCGCAGACCGTTCGGATCGCGCATCTCGAGGAGCCGGTCGACGGCGAGCTTGAAGCCGAGCGTCGCGCGCTCGAGTGTGCTGGGCACGATCATGATGCGTCCTTCTCGGGATTTCAGGTTCGCCGGTTGGCGCCTTTAGTCCGGAAGGAAGGTTCCATGCTTGTCGGGGCTACCGTCCCGCTGCTGCGGCCGCCTTGCGTGCCTGCGCTTCGAGGATCTGTCGCGCCAGCGGCTCGGCGTCGACGACTTCCTGCGCCCAGCGAAGCCACTCGCGAGGATCGATGTCCTTCGGCCTCTGGACGAATGGGCCGCGGATGGCTGCGATCTCAGATGGGGTGATGTGGCGTTCCGGGTCGAAGGGGATGACGGTCATCGAAGATCCCGCGCGTTCGTGATGGCTGAAATAGAGGGCTCGTCGGCGAAGAGAGCGGCGAGACCGAAATGCAGGGGTGAAGGCCATAGGCCGATGTCGAACCATTCGGCGCCCTGCGACTCCCAATTGAGGGATGGGATGAATTCGTCGTCGATGACGATCAGGAAATTCTCGTAGGAGAACGCATCCTTCCTGAAGACGAAGAGCGGGATCGTTTCGAGGATCGCGCCCTCGTAACCAGCTTCCTCTTGGAGCTCCCGCTGCACGGCGGCGACCGCATCTTCTTCGCGGTCGATGGCGCCGCCCCAGCATCCCCAGGTGGACGGTTGTTCGACCTGCAGCGAACGATGGGCAAGGAGCACGCGCCCGGAGGATCGGGCCATGACGATCGCGCCGGCCCCGCGCCTCCCCCAGAAGCCGGTGCGCGCGAGCGCCTCCGAGTGTTCGAGGTCCTGGTCGGTGTTTGACGACGTCAACTGGCCTAGCCTTTCTTGAGTGCTGCAAGCATCGCGTTTTCGAAGCCAGCCTGTGCATCAGCAGCTTCGGCGATCGCACTGTCGCGGGCGGCCTCTCCATAAAGCGCGACGTAGCTCTCCTCAGCGCTTGGGGAGCCGGCCCAGTCCATTCCGTCCGCGACGATCATCTTGTGAACGAAATCCGGCATGGCCAGTCGAGAGACCTGGGCAAGTTCTGCGATCACCTGCCCGTTGACGGCGACGAGGTGGATGGAGTGTTTCCGGTCGATCTCGACCTGCACCACCAGCCTGGTTCCCTCGTCCAGAATGGGTGTGCGGGCCAGGATCGTTGCTTCAACGGAAATGCTGCCTCGAAGCTCGCTTGTGGCGCGCTCAGGAGTGATCGTGAATCTCACGACGGCGCCGGTGTCGAAAAACGGTGTTGAGCCGAAATTGCCGCCGAGATCTTCAGCGAGGATGGCGTAGTTCAGCTGCCGGAGAATTGAGGTCGCATCACCGTCGAAGCTGGAATCGTTGATCGTCATCCTCAGCTTGCCTGCCTTGGCCCGCGCCACCTTGATCGAGGTATTGCGCATCGGAATGTCGATCTGGAACGCGATGGATGAGTCCACCAGGGTGAAGAAAATATGCGAGGGAAGCATGGAACGAGCCTTTTGAGATTGCCGAGATTTCACGGCGCTAGGGAATTAAGTAATAGCCCGAGATGGCGTGTCTAGTGGATTGAATCCAACGCCTGGTGCCCTCGTGCAGCGGCGGCAATGATTTCGTTGGGGTCGGCTTTCCAGCGGAACGGCTTTGGATCGACGTTGTGCTCGGCGAGGTATCGGTTGATGGCGGCCTGGAGGTCGACGACGCCGAGGAAGGCGCCCCTGCGGAGCCTGCGTTTGGTCAGGGCGGCGAAGAAGCCTTCGACTGCGTTGAGCCAGGAGGCGCTGGTCGGGGTGAAGTGGAAGGTGACGCGCGGGTGGCGGGCAAGCCAGGCGATCACTTTCGGGTGCTTGTGGGCCGCATAGTTGTCGAGGATCACGTGCATGGCTTTCGTGGCCGGGACGGTTTTCTCCACCGCGTTGAGGAAGCGGATGAACTCCTGATGGCGATGGCGCTGCATGCACCGGCCGACCACCTTGCCGTCGAGCACGTCAAGGGCGGCAAACAGCGTCGTCGTGCCGTGGCGCTTGTAGTCATGTGTCATGGTGCCAGCGCGGCCGCGCTTCATGGGGAGACCGGGCTGCGTGCGGTCGAGCGCCTGAATCTGGCTCTTCTCGTCGATGGAGAGAACCACCGCATGAGCGGGCGGATCGACATAGAGCCCGACAATGTCGCGGACCTTGGCCACGAAAGCCGGGTCGTTCGAGAGCTTGAAGGTCCGGATGCGATGCGGCTGCAGCCCATGCGAGCGCCAGACGCGCTGGACATAAGAAAGGCTGACGCCGGCCGCCTTCGCCATGGCCCGCCCGGTCCACTGGGTCGTCTCGCCCGGCGGTTCAGCGAGCGTCAGGGCGACGATGCGCTCCCCTACCTCCGGCCCAAACGGCGCGATGCGCGAGGGACGGGTCTTGTCACGAAAGAGCCCGTCCAAGCCGTCGCTGGCAAAGCGCTCCTGCCAGCGCCAGACGGCGGTCTTGCTCTTGCCGGTCACACGCATGATGGCGTTCGTGCCCAGCCCGTTGGCAGTCCCCAGCAAGATGGCGGCGCGCCAGACGTGCTTCTGAGGGCTGTTGCGATCCGCGACCACAGCTTCAAGCCGGGCGCGGTCCGCGGTGGTCACGGTGATGATGATCCCTGGACGCATCGCCCAGACTCGCACACCGACCGGCCCAGCGGAATCCCTATCGGGACTCTTCCGTCAACCTCAATCCACTAGCTGTTGGGCTATTCGGCGCCGGCACCAGCAAGCGGTGAGATCAGCTTCTCAACGCGCTTGGATGTGACAATGGCGTCGGTGTCATTTCCGAGTGCGACCAGGGCGTCTGCGACTGCCGTGAAGCGAGCCGACTTCTCACTGTCGAGCGTCGGGATGACGTGTTCGTAGAGATACCGGCCGACGTCGTCGACGTCGGCGACCGGCACGAGCTCGGTGATCATGATGGATGGCTTTCAGTTGCGATGGCCGGCTTCATCGAAACCGAGACCTTCCTGGTGGCAAAACCGCCGGCCTCCGGTTCGATCCAGACTTTCGCGGTATCGAGGCCGGGGCGTTTCCGTTTCTTCAGGCGACCCTCGACAAACGCCTTCTGGTACTCGCGCGCTGTTGCACCGCTCCCGGCGCCATAGGCGTTGCGAACCTGCTCGAAGAGCTCAAAGCAGAGGAAGAACGCTGCCCGGGAGACACCGGCGTCGAGGAGACTCCGGAGCGCTGTCGCGATCATGTGCCTGACCGGCATGCTTTCCCAGCCGCCGCCGTGGCGGACGTAAATGGTCGCATCGACCAAGCCGAGATAGCCCGGCTTGCCGAAGTCCACATGGAAGGTGTGGCTCTCGTAGGTGACGCCGTTTTCGACGAAGCCCTTCAGCTCGATGGCGGTGGCTGGCGCCTTGAAGGTGTAGGTGTCGTGGCGAATGAGGGGATAGGTCATCAGGCTGCTTTCGCGATGCTGAGGAGAGCAGGATCCTTTTTGAGATGCCCGCGTCTTGCGGGACGAACCCAAATGGGACCTCCGGGGAACGACAGGTCGACGCGCTCGCCATGGGCCGCAAGACTGGCTCCGAGGCGTTCATCGACGAGCCAATGCTCGAGGGGAATTTCTGCGGCCTCGATATTGTTGAGCTCGCAGCACACGCGCGCCGCCTCATTGGCGGACTTGAAGGCTCGGGCGAAACGTCCGTGCCCGGAGTATCCGAACGTTCCGTCGTCGGTGTCGTCGGGACCGATCGACCAGCCGGCTTCCTCCGCCGCACTTCGGTAGTCGTAGACCGGCTCCACGAGTGCCCTCGCCTTCTGGATGATCAGCGGCACGCCCTGCGGGTCACTGTCGTTGAGCGTGTCGTTGGCGATGCTCGTGAGGAAGTCGGTTCGATATCCGAGCCGATGGTGCATGAGCAGGTTCTCAACCGCCATGACATCTCTGCCCAGCTTAGCGAGGAGCTTGCGACCATCCGAGATCACCGCGGCGCTCGTCGCGCCGGGGGTGAGCATGTCGACGAGGAGGTCGAACATTTCCTGCGCGTGCAGTCGGATGCGATCCACCTCGCGGTCGAGGTAGACCAGGTCGCCGGTCTGGGGGCAGCGACCAATCGGGGACGGGTCGCCGGCCGAGAGTTCGCAGGTGCCGATAGGCTCAACCTGAGCGACGGTGAGGTCGCTGACCCCGGAGCCTGTGACGGGGGTCGTGCTGTCGAAGCCATCGACGGCGATGTGGACCTTGTAGCGGTCAAGGTGCTCCATGGGCTCAGCCTTCCTCATCCATTGCGTTGACGAGCTCGACGGTCACCGTGCGATGGAGGTCGAGCGTGAAGCGTTCGATCATGCGCAGCCCGAGGCGGCGCGCGTGGAGACAGGCGTCGTCGAGAGAGCCTGCCTCCATGACGAAGACACGCTGGGTGGTGCCCAGGTCCTCTCCGTCATCATCGCCGATCGGTTCGCGGGCGATGCAGTAGGCGAACTTCAGTCCGCGCTCGTCCTTGCCGTGTTGCGTGTAGAGCCTGATCTGGGAGATCGGCTTCGCCTCGCGACAGGGTGAAGGGCTGGATGGCTGGGGGAGATCGACCATCGGTCAGCGCTCCCACACCGTTTCGCCGGCGCGATCGAGGACGGAATAAACCTCGACGCTCTGAGCGTCGTCACCGGGCCCCCAGGTCGCCGTGTCAGACTTCTGCTTGGCCAGGATCAACGCCTGGGCAACGGCCTGTTCCTCGTCGAGCGCGTCGCCATCGGGAATCGTGACCACGACTTCGGCGATCTGCTCGACGTACTGCTGCAGCAGCACCGTGTACGTGCGCGGATGTGCAGAAACCTGGGGCTGCACCGGCACGCCGTTCATGATCAGGCTGAAGATCGTGTTGTAGTCGTCCCCATCGGGCGACTTCGGACCTTCATCGCCGACGCCGTCGTTGAGTCGGTCGTCGTGGACCCGCACGGCAGCACGGATCCTCTCGGAAAGCCTCTGAGACGTGGCGCAGGATTTTGTCGCGGATGTCGCGACCGCCGCCGAACGGATCGATGATGTCCGAGTTGGCCGGGTCGATCGCGATCGCATTGCAGGTGAGGTCCCGGCGGGACAGATCATCGAACAGCGTGACGCCGGCGTATTCCGTCGAGAAGCCGTTGTATCCTGCGCCGGTTTTCCGCTCCTTGCGGGCGAGCGCATATTCTTCGCCCGACTGCGGGTGGATAAATACCGGAAAATCGGCTCCCACCTGAGTGAAGCCGAGTTCGAGCATTTGCGCGGGCGTGGTGTCGGTTACGACATAATCGCGGTCGCTGGGGTCGCGACCCATCAGGAGGTCACGCACGGCTCCGCCGACGAGATATGTGGGCATCGGGGCCCTCCTGGTGCGTTCTGGGAATTGGCGGTGAGAGTGGGATTCGAACCCACGGTGGACTCGCGCCCACGGCGGTTTTCAAGACCGCAGCCTTCAGCCACTCGGCCATCTCACCTTTGAGTTCAACCGCGGTCGAACTCGGGAAAATCGGACTTAAAATCTGGCCTCTTCGGCCAGGTGAGGAGGCAGTCCATGCACTGGCATTCGCTCGAGTTGATCGAGACGATCGCGATGTGACTGCAGGCCTCCTCGTAGCCGGCCTCTTCGCATTCGAACTCGTTGATCGGCATGACGGCTCTCCTGAAGCGAGGGCGCTTCACCCTGCCCGCTTATGGGGATTTTCCTGCGAATGTGTTCATTCGAACCGTCGCAGTTTTCACGCCGCTTCAGCTTCGGAAATTTTCTGATGTTGCTGCGGAGAGGCTGCAGTCAGGCAAGCCCGGCGCCATCGCCTCAGGAGGCGTGGCCGCTCAAGAGGTGGGCCGACGTGGGCGGCCGCCCTTGCTGCCGTTGGCGCGCGCTGCAGACGCCTTGGCGGGCGATGTGGCCTGGCCTGCGCGGCGCGCGAGATGAGCAGTCGTCCCAAACCGCGCCGCCATGAGATCGGGCAGCGATACCGTGACCCGCAGCGTCGGCCAGGTAAGGCGAAAGCCGAACTGTTCGATCTGGACGGCCGCCAGCTGTTCAGCGCTCGCCTGCTCCAATCCTGGTGCAAGTCGGGGCGGGAAGGCGAACATGCATCCGTTCGCAAGATCGACCGAGATTCGGCCGCTGGCGGCGTCGTATGAAGCGGCAACGGCGCGAGGCTCGCGAGCCATATCCTGACGCATCCGCTCGATCGCGGTGTCGATGAGTGCGTCAGATTGATCGGTCACGGGATACTCCCTCGGCAGCCGCAGCGACAGGCTGCACGGCGACCTAAACCCATCGTGTTGGGTTATTCAAGCGGCGGCGCGCATTTCGTGGTGGGCGTCGTTTGCCGGAGCTGGTTGCGACCGCTTCTTCCGGATCAGCGCCGGGAAGCGCTTGCGGATTTTCCTGCGCGTGGCCTGGTCGGTGACATGGAACGTGAAGCTCGCGGCGCCCAGCGGAAAGCCGACGCTCTTGGCGTAGCCGGTTCGGAGGTGGTGATAGGCGTTGGGCGTGAGAATGAAGCCGTTTTGGGCCATTCTGGTGCCGACATAGATCTCGCACCAGGCGATGAACGCGAGGAGATCGGCGAAGGAAGCGCCGCGCTTCGTAGAGATTTCGACCACCTGCTCTGCTCCACGTCGACGCGGGGAAAGCGCGTCAGGGTTTCTGGTTCAGCCGCGCGCGCAGGTCCTTTCCCGTTTTGAAGTAGGGAACGACCTTGTCTTCGACCTGCACGGTTCCGCCGGTGCGAGGATTACGTCCGATGCGGGCCTGTCTGGCTCTGGTGCTGAAAGCGCCAAAGCCGCGGAGTTCGACCCGATCTCCGCGAGCGAGAGCCTCGATGATTTCATCGAGGATCGCGCCCACGAGGATTTCGATGTCCCGTTGATAGAGGTGAGGGTTGCGCTCGGCGATCCGCTGCACGAGTTCCGACTTGATCATCCTACGCCCTCTTGCGGATGACCCAGCCATCCAGACGACGTTTGAATATCACGCCGCGAGGGGCAGACAACCGGATCGGATCGAGCCTGTCGGACCACCACGCCCCGTCGAGCTCGAGCACGAGATCAGCATAGGCGATTGCGACCATGTCCATCACCATGATGGGTTCGCATGGGCCGAAACTCAGCGCCTGCAAGGCTTCGGTCGCTAGAAGCCCATCGATGACGGTGACCTCTCCGTCGACCTCCTCGGCCTCCGCTTCGGCTTCGGCACGGTTGGTTGCCGTGAACCTGAGGTCGTCCTCGAGTTCGTCATCGTAGTAGCTGACCTCGAAGATCGGCGATGAGGTCGCCAGCCCCTCGCCGAGCGCCCACTCTCGGATGATCGCCTTGTGCGCATCCGAGAGCTTATAAACGTCGAGGAATGTCGCGCCGGATGTCGATCTCACGACCCAGTCGTCGCCGTGCACGAGGCCGCGGGCGATCTGGCGCCATGCTTCTGGGTGCTGCGAGATCGATAGACCGGCGCCCTCTTGGCTTCCCCTCCGCTTATCGGAGGGGTTGAGGGTGCCGACGTGGTAGGCGCGCTTGATCGTGCGCAGCGGCCACTGGATTGCGGTCATCAGGCCGCCAGGCGGAACGCGAACTCCGGCTCGTCATCGGTCGCGTGGTCGGGGTAGGTCGCGAGGTTGTCGCAGACCTCGATGCCGAGATCGCGGACGTCATTCAGCAGAGCCGAGAGGCCCTCGCGCTCGTCGTCGCAGCTGGCTTTCTCGTTGATCGCGATCTTGGCCCAGCCGGCCTTCAGCGTCGCGGCGACGGCGATGCTGCCGTTGCGCAGATCTTCGATGATGCGGGCGAGCTCGCGAGCGAGATTGAGGCGCAGCCGCATGGCGAAGACGCTTTCGCATTCGTCGGCCTGGTCGAGCGCGGTGACGCGGATGTTCGAGAGCGCAGCGATGGCGGTCATCGGCTTGTCCTTCCTTGGGGTTTTGATCCCGATCGGGTTCAAGTCCGAGGTCGAAGAGCGGGCACGAAAAAAGGCGGCCGCTGGTGAGCGTACCGCCTTCCTGTAGACGCCGCTGGCGTGCTTACCGGCCGATCACGTCCTTCATGAGAGCGTAGGTCAACGGGGCAGCCTTGCCCTTTGACCAGCTCCAGCCGACCTCGTTCTCCATGGACCGCTCGATCTCATTCCAGCGGGCGCTGAGAGCCTTCCAGGTCTTGGAACGGCGGGCCATCTCCGGGAGGCGGGCCCGCCAAGCCGGCACGGCGCGCAGCAGCCGCAAGCAGCGGCTCAAGTCGTCCGGATCCGATGGGTGTGCCCAGCCGCGGCGGGGCTTTACCCCTGTCATATGGGCAAAGATCGCCATGGAAGAGGCGCCTACATGGTCGCCGGCAATCCAGCGCAATGCAGCAAGGGGAACCGAGCGTTCGATGGATTTCGCCATGGGAATTTATCTCGAAATTGTGCAGCGACCGCCGGCATCGAGCGGTACTGCTGGTGGATTATTTATGCGTGTCGCAATGCTGAATTTGGGCTCGGCGCATCCGCCGAGCGGCCTCGAAATAACGCGTATTATGTCGCGATTTTATCAGGTCGGCAGCGCAGATACCATGCACTGCCAGCTTGCCTGTCAGCCGATTGGAGACTTCCGCCCGACGACTTCGAGGTCGACGATTTTGCCGTCGATGACCGAGAAGGCTCCACCGCGGAGGATGGCGGCTTCGACATCGCCAACCAGGGCGGGGTTCTCTGCGAGGGCCCGGCCGGTACCGTTCAAGGTGTAGTGGTCTGCACCGCCACCATCGTCTAGCGATACGGCGACGACGCGGACAAGCCGGTTGACGGTCTGCCGAGAGAGGCGCTCGTCGCCCATCCAGCAATCGATCCCGTCGCAGACGATCTCAGCGTGGTCCCAGTTCTCGGCACGTTCGGCTTCCAGTAGCGACTGAAGGACCTCGATTGCGCGCTTACTCAGCATGGCTCATCCGGATGCAATGGTTAGCGTCCGGCGGCCGACAGCCTGACGCGGACGTATTGGCACGTCTGGCGGCGGTACCAGCGGTCTTTGATCGATGTCGCGTCCCAGCTTCGTCCTTGCGGAAATCGGCGAGCGTAACGCGACGCGAGGTTGCGGGCCGCGCGCTCGAAGGAGCATCGGTTCTGAATCATGAGGCTGTCCTTACCGGGGTTTCATCCCGCCAACTGATCTGCATGATCTCGCTGAAGTGCCGGGGATGACGACTGTGCGCCCGTATCCGGGGCAGACCATCTCAGTCTCGATGATCGCGGTAGTGCGTGAAGGGAACCTCATCGTCCCCGCGGCAACGCGCGATCGCGGGATCATCGGCGGGCACGCCGTTAGCGATCGCCATCGACCGATAGCCTTCATAGAGTTCGACGCCCCCGTCGGTGACGTCTTCCGGATCCAGCCGGCCTTCCATTATCGCCATGCGAATTGCGAGGTTGTTCTCTGCGCCGCGCAGCAGGAAGCCTGCACAAGTCGCTGGCTCGCCGGCGCCACTCATGTGGCATGAGAATCGATGCGTGGAGAGGTCGTGCGCAGTGACGGCGGAGTGGCGATAGGCATCAGCGGGAAAGGCACCGACGGGAGCATCCTTCCGCCAGGGGCACTCTTCGCAGGGCTTCCTGCGAATGACATCCCGATTTCTGTTTTGCGTCTCGAGGGTGATGACCTGGTGCTCGTCATCGACCGGCTGCACGCGGAGGACTGCCGGTCGGCGACGCTCGCTGGTTTCGGCCGTCATTCCGCAATTCCCCCTTTCAACACCCGGTACCGTTTCACCTCGATCACCTCAGGGTCTTCGCCGTATTCGGGCCTGTCTGCCGTGTCGAGTTCGGAAAGCGCGTGGTTGGTGAGATCGATGATCGAACGGCGCGCCGGGTTCATGTCTTCTGGGTAGCAGTCCACCCGATGCGGCTCCGACCCGCCGGCTCGAAGGCGGAACTTGCCGCCAAAGCCCAGACTGCCCTGAAAGCGGTATTCCGTGGGAGGGCTCGCTTTCGACAGATGCAAGATGAAGGTGCTCCGATCACCCGACTTTGCACCGGCCTCCCGGATGAGGATGTCGAATATTTCGGCGGCCTTCTCGGGCGTCATGGGATCTCTCAACTCGGATAATGAGGGTAGCGCGCGCTTTTCAGCGCGCCTAGGGGATGGATCGCGACTGGGAAGGGAGATGATGAAGAATGGAAGGATGGTACGCCGGTAACGTCGAGGACGGCGACCTCACGCGTCCAACGGTGAGCGAGGTGCACGAGGCGCTGCGCACGCATCGGGTGCTTCTGTCGCATTTTATAAGCGACACGCCGATGGATAGCGGGTGGGGGCCTTCTCCGCTTTATCCGGACAGCTTGCTTAGGGTTCTAAACCGACAATGCCCTGGTGGTATCTGTTGCTCTACATTTTGCGCTGCAGACGAACCACGTGGAGGCGTCAACGTGGCTGGATCTGTCGGCGTGCTTTTGCGACCAGCCTCTGACCGTTCTGTCCTAGCCGCCGCGCCGCATGATATCGGCTCCGTCTACAAGGACGGGGTCAGATGGTTCCGAAGACCGCCAAAAGCCGTGAGCAAGGATGATCTTTCGAATTCGATCGAACAGCGCGCTGCGGACCAGTGGAACGAGTGGATCGTCGACGACTACGTGCCGATCGGTCTAATCATCCTTGAGCGTAATGGCTTCTCGGTAGGGACGGAAAAATGCCAAGGATTGGCCGAAGACTTCGGCTATCCCGTCTATCAGATTCATGACGGGCGCTTGGTTCGGCTCCATGGTGACAGATGGATCCCGGCCGACCAAGCGGATCTGTACCCGTAAGGGCTTTCCGCCGATCGCTGCGAAAAAGGCCCGCCACCTTTCGATGACGGGCCCTCTGGTCACGCTGCCTTGCGGGCGAGGCCGTAGTGGCGACGGATGGCGGCGAGCTCCTTCGGGCTGCGCTGACGCGTCGCCTCGGCCTCGACCGTCTTCTCGACGGGCTTCGCGGCGGAGCGCTTGCTCGAGACGCGGGGAGCCAGCTTGCCCTCCTCGCGGAGCTTCTTCAGGAACTGACCGCGCGGGATATAGGGCGTGGCATAGACCTTCTTGGGGGCCGGCTCGACGGCGTTCACCAGGCTCGGCCCGGTCAGCATGAGCGGCGAGACGATCGCGGCGTCGATCTCGGAGATGACGGTGTAGTCGACGTCGATGATGTCGGCACCGACGAGGTCCGAAGCGGAGAAGGAGACGAGGCCGGTGGCGGCGTCGATCAGGTCAGCGGTCAGGGCGAGTTCGGAAGCGATCTGAAGCGTCATTGTCGTCTCTCTTTTCGTGGGATTTCGAAGCTGAAGGCGTTCGCTCCCCCTGCTCCTTGGATCAGCATGAAAAAAGCCTGTCGGAGACGACAGGCTTCTTGTTTCCAGCGGTAGGTCGATCAGGCCGCTTGCTGCGAGGGGCGGTCCGCCACCTCGGCGACCTGAGGATCGAGGGAGAAGGTCGGACGCGCCGCGCCGGCGGCGTAGGCCTGCTCCAGCTCCTGCAGGAACCGGTCGCCGTATTGAAAGCACCCCAGGGAGTGGATGTAACGCGCGTAGCGCTGGCGATGGATCTCGGCGGAGAACTCATGATCGGCCGCCGTGCTGACATCGAGAAACTCGCTGACGAGCTTGTGGCGCGAGGAACGGATCGTGTCGGCGAAGCAGGGGAAGCGATCGGTGATCCGCATTGTCTCGTCCTTCTCGGGGTTTTGAATCCGTCAGGGTTCAACCGGTCCGATTTCGAGAGACTGGATTATGCAGCCTTGGCCATGGCCTCAGGGTGCTGCTTCTTCACGGATTTCCGCAGCGCCTTAATCAGGAACTGGTGGAGCACGTCGAGCTCTTCCTCGTAGCAGCAGGATCGGTCGTCGGGCTTGATGTCGAGGCGGCTTTGCACCGTCCGGTGCGTCTTTTGCCGTTGGCGAGCGATCTCGTGAGAGAACTCGCCCTTCGAGTCATAAAGCCGCCCGTCGACCTCAACGACAGCGTGATACCATGACGCTTGGTTGCCCGGCAGGACGATGAACGACGCGGTTTTTATGCTCGGTTTGAGCCCGCATTCGCAGAGCACGTCGAAGAGAGCAGCCGCGAATGGACCGCAAGTGTCGACCTGCGCGGCCTTCCGCTCACCGCCGATTTTGGCATGGAGAATGATGGCTTCGATATCCAATTTTCGTCTCGAAATTGGGCTGCGTGCGGTTCAATCGACGAAGCAAATCAGGAGGGAATCTCCCCCGTGTTCGCCTTTGTCGAACGAACTGCCCAGCAGGGTTGAGCGGTTGTTGAGGTTTGCGCAGAGCGCCGCTGCCGTAGGATCGTCAATCGGGTCGCTTTTCCCGGAGATGACCTCCCAGTCATAGGCCTGATATCGCGTGGTGCGCGTGAGCGCGCTGTTGCTCGATCGCAGTTTCGGTCCGACCCAGCACTCGAGCATGGTCCCAGCTGCGCGACAGTCCCGCAGGTTGTCATCGTCGCCTTGATACTCGATCAGCAGCCGCTGGATGAGCGGAGTGGCAAGACCATCGGTTCGAGCGCGCACTTCTGGGATGTTCGAACTGCCTTTGACCTCGGCTTTCACCGAGGCGTCCGTGAAGAGGCAGATGAGGACCTCGAACGCGTTATTGTCCAAGGTTCCCTGGACGATCGCTTCCTGGACACGGCCACGATTGAGGAAGGCGCCCCCTACATCTTTGCAGGCGTTCTCAGCCTCTCCGCGCATGTAATTGGAGGACATCGAGGCCCACTCTCGGGCGATGATGATCCCGTTTGTTCGGGTGATAGGCCCGCTGGAACACAGCAGCGATTTGCTATCCAGCGTAAGGCGACACTCGGTCGCAAATGTCGTGAAGCCCCAAAGCTGGGCCAACAGCTGCATGTTTTCGCGAGTGCTCGCGGCAGAGCTGGGTTGCGAGGCGAGCGATGAAGCGATCAGAAAAATCGCGGCTGCAAGCTTCCACACGGTACGGCTCCTGACGGCGGCCGCCGCTTGAACAAGCAGGCGCGCATTCGATATTAGCGCGATCTCACCGGCGTCATACCCATGTCGAGGTAGAAGTAGCCGACAAACTTCGAGGGCTCGTTCGGCGTGTCCCTCGAGACGCGATACTCAGCCCGCCGGCGTGGCTTGAAACCGAGGAGCCGAAGGTACCACGGGGTCGCCTCGATAAATCCGAGAATCATGGTCGTCTCCTGCGTCGCGGCGCCTACAGCACTCGAAAGGGGGTATCGGCGTATGGCCCGTCGATCGGATGCATCAACGAAGCGTAGTCGTCATGGAGGTCGTCGTCACCTCGATCGCTGACGATGATCCAGTCTTGGTGTGACGTGCCGGTCGTTTCGACCTTTGGAGCACTGTTGGTCGCAGGCGCGTTGCCGTCAGCCATCTGGCATTCCTTCAGTGAAGCGTGATTGGGTTGGCGTAGAGCTCGTTCATCCACGAGGACATGGTCTCGTGGTCGACCAGGTCACGCCAGGCGTATGTCAGCGCGGGTGGCTCAGTGGGCCCGACCAGGAACTCATCGCGCAAGATGTCGAAGTTCCGCTTCATGAAAGCGACGAACGGCTCGACCCGATAGATCGGCGCGGAGCCGATGAAGTCGCCGTCGTGGCTGAAGAACTCGTAGCGCTTCTTTTGGGGCTGGAGGAAGCCAACCCCGGCGATGGTGAGCTTATAGAGCGCCATGTGTTCCGGGCTCTGGGCGATGCTCTCGATCTTGAGCTTCATGCGCTGGGTCAGCACGCGACCTCCGGTCATTCACGGGGATTTCGGGTCCATCGGACTTTGCCGAGATGATGCCTGCGATCCAGAGCAGCGCTTGAGGAGGTCGTCGATCTTTGCCGCGGTGCCTTTCCACGGCTTCATTGGTTGGGATCGCTGCGTGCCAGGCCGGCGGATCCGAACCTTGATGTAGAAGCCGCTCTTCGATTTTGGGACTTTCATAAACGTCTCCAAGGGTTGCGACGGCATGTCCGTCGCGATGGACCCTCGGGTAAAAGCGTCCGGTTCGCACGGGGAAGAACCGGCACACAAGCGATTTAGGTGCGGGAGGCGGTCTCAGCTGTTGCGCAGGAAGGCCAAGACCTGGGCGCCCGTTTCCGGCTTCAGCGCTTCGAAGGATTTCTTCGCCCGCTGCAGCTGAAGCTCCGATCTTCCCGTTGAGCGCAGCGACAGCATGGCTCGCACGGTTTCCCAGGACCACCCCAGCGCTCGGGTCACGAGCAGGAGCGAGTTTTCGTCGGTGCCATGAATGACCTGGTGCGCGGTCGACACCGCGATGCCGGCGATCGCCGCAAAGGCGCATATGGCTTTGTTCGCATCGCCTGATTGGACGAGCCCGAGAACATCGCTCTCGGTCAGGGTTCCGGCGTCGGCCCTCGCTTGCAAGGCTTCCTGGTCTGGATCCAGCGCCGTGACGCCGACCGAGAACTGGGTGGCCGCGGCGACATTCTTCGCCCCGGCCTCGACCGCGGAATCGATCTCGCTGGCAAGACGAGGTTCGAGATCGGCTTTCAGGCGCTTTTGCGCGGAAAGCTTCGCAAGGTGGATGATCTGGCTTGAGAGCGCCGGCGGCAGATCGTGTCGGACAGACAGTGCCGACTGGAGCTCGTGATCGGTGACGGCCCGCATGACCAGGACACCCATGGCCTGGGTCGAGAGCTTCGCGGTCGTATTCTCAGCGAGCGCACGCGTCACCACGCGGCCGCCCTTCAGCACGAGGTAGTCGGCGATGCTCTCCCCGAGATCGTCGCGCGCGGTCATGGCGAGCATATGCTCCTCGCCTTTGGCCTGGCTGATCTTGAGCAGGTCGCTGTTGCTCAAGCGTTTTGAGGTCGACAGCACGGGCTTGGCGACCGCGATCTCGTCCATCGCGAGCTGGCTTATGACGCCCGCCGGCGCATTTGGAACCGGTGCAAGGCGTTCTGCGAGGGTGATCCGAGCTTCACGCTCGATGTCACGGGAAACCTGAGAAATGACGACGTCGAAGAGCCCGATCTGCTCGTCCTGGAGCCCTGAGGCGGCGGATACAAAGAGGTCGGTAATTTGCGTGAGAATGCTCGATCGATCGCTTTGCGAGCCGTTTATGAGGGTCTGTTCCAGCTCGCGCAGCAGCGCGTCAACCGAGCTCATTAGTCAGAATCCCCCCGTAAACCGGGCGCACGAATTGCATATACCAATGAGCAAACTGTTAGCGTCTGCAACGATTATTGCGTGCTTTTGCCAGCTGAAGCTTCGTTTTCGGTGAATAATGAGTGCTCGGAGTTGCACAGACTTCAAAATGCTCTTTAGGGGTTTGCCGGTTCGGCAGAAGAAAACGGGCCGGCCCTTACCGGGCGGCCCGTGATCATTTGCTCACAGGGTGTAGGCCATCTCGTAGAGGGGCTTGTCGTCGCCCGGCAGCGATCCCTGCTCGAGACCGAATTCGTCGGCATTCCAGTGGTCGCCGGAGAAGTGCCAGACCACCTTCTTGTGCCCGGACGGCAGGACTTCCCAGACGAGAAGCCGATTGTCCTCGGTGTCGATGTCGCGAATGCCATCGCCGTTCACACCGAACTCGTTGGACAGGGCGACCAGCGCTGCATCCAGGCTGACATGCCGCGTGAGGCCATCGATATCGCCGAGGCGTTCGACGATATAGGAGATGGTCTCGCAGATGCCGGTCTTCCCATTGAACTGAGCGCGCACGTCCTTCGCTTCGCGCTCCTGGATCTCGATGGCGTCTCGCAGGATCAGAGCGGCCGCGGTGACGTCGGCAGGCACCCGGAACGTGCTGCGCTCGCGATAGGTGGGTTCGGCGAGCCACTTCACGTAGTCCGGTGGGACGTCGTTGAGCGGCTTCCCTGCGTGTTTGCCGAAGGTGAGCGTGATCAATGCGGTCATGGCGTATTCCTCAGTGCCAGTTGTCTTGATCGCGGGCGGGAGCGGCGTAGAAGTCCGCAAGCCAGGGCGAGGTGCTGGGAATCCAGCTGCTCTCGTATTTGAAATCGAGCGCTCGACCCTTCAGGAGGCTCATCAGCGCCTCGCCGTTGCCCTCGAGCACCGTGACCGTGCCGTCAGCGATAATGCCGACGCAGGGGCCCGGCAGCGTCAGCGCGAGGCTGAAGCCATCGATGTCGTCGGTCGAGATCGGGTCGAAGAAGAAGGTCCGGATATGGACCATCTCGACGAAGTCCGGTTCGGGCAGCGCGACAGAGACGAGGGCAGAAGCGGTGGGCGGGGTCGGCGTGACGATCGGGCGAGCGCGTTCGGCGGTGCGAGCGAGGGCGTCGATGAGCATCGTGTCGTCCTTTTGTGGGATTTCGGACCCCGAAGGGTTCATCCCTCCCCTGCCTGTCGGAACGAAAAAGCCGGCCCAAAGGGGCCGGCTCTCAGGGGGCGCGTGACCGGCGCGGTCAGATCAGAACTGCACCGATGTGATGGTGGGCAGATGGCCCCTGTTCTGGGGAGGCCGCACTCTGATCATCACCTCGACCGGCGAGTTTCGATCTGCGAGCGCGCGAGAAATGGTCTGCGCCTGTTGGCCGAATGCGTACATGGTCGGGAACTGTTTGATCACGCCGTCTCTGGTCTGGGTCACGTCGACCACCAGCATGGGCTCTTTCTTCCGCGTTTCGCGGCTTCCTTGGATCGACAGGATTGCGCTGAAGTAGCCCTCCGGAAGATCGGTGATGCCGACAATGATCCGGCGCGCATGACGGGGCTGGGGCTCGGGGGGCTTGGGCGCAGCCTGAGCCGCAGGTCTGATCCCAAATGCATCGAAAAACGGATTGCTCTGCCTCGGGACATCCAGACCTTGGACACCGGCTTCGAGGAGCGCGCCGAGTGTTCTACCCTCCTTCTCGAGGAGTTTTCGCGCCATTCTGAGGGCGGACAACGCCTCATGGTCCTGATCGGAATCGATCAGGCGGACAACCTTGGCCAACTGGTCAACGTTCAACGCCATTGGATTGTCCTTCCGGGGGTTCCGCCATGCCGGCTCACCCCAGTCGCTTGAGACCCATTTCGGATGCCACATCGAGAGCTCGACGCCCGGCGTCGGTGATGAAGCGGCCTTCAGGAGTCTCGGTCAGCCAGCCCCTGGCGACCATTGTCTTTGCGACGTCGATGTCCTCGCCGGTCGCACATTTCGTCCCGATGCCGTGAGGATTGAGGGACCGTGCATGATCGAGCAACCTGCGTTCGTCTGCCGTGCAGGGTTCAGTGCGGGCGAGGCTGGCGCATGCCTCGCGCTCGGCCGGGATGGTAGCCCCCAGAGCGGCGACACTTGCAGGTGCCTCCTGCCGCTGCGCGATCGACAGGCCCGCCGCCGTCATGGCGCGGAAGACGCTGACCGCGATCATGCCGCTGTCCCAGTCGGCTGTCTGGCCGGCGACGTAGTTGTCGAGGTCGCGGCGGCAGGCATCCAGCGCGTCGGCGCCGGCAGAGATCATCTCGAACGGGAGCGCGCTGTCGGCGTGCTCGCGCGCTGCATCATCGACTGGCAAAGCTGCAAGGCGAATGGTCGAGCCGCCTTGGGGCTCCATTTCACGCTGTGCGTCGATCATTCGTTCCTCTAACTGGGCGTGTTGCCCTGTTGAGCGGTCGGTACTGCCAGATGGCGAAGAAGCTGCCATTCCCGGTCACGCCGACATCGCGTCGCTCGATTGTTTCGAGCCATCGGTACTCGCCGCTTGCGACTTTCCGAGGGAGCCAGGCGAAGACACGGTGCCACTCTCGGTAGCTGGTGCGACAGGTGATCTTCATGTCAGGCAGCCCAAGGCAGGGAGCCGTCATCAGCAGCGACGATCGCGGCGTCGCGCGCGGCCCGCTCGGCATCGCTGTTGCAGCCGTCGTACGGGTGCTGTGGTGACTGGTCACCGAGTGCGGTGATGTCCAGACCGACCTGAGCCGCCTTTTCGGCGACGGCGAGCGCCAGCCGCTGATGCTCATGATCAGCCTTCCCCTTCCAGAGAAGGACGTCACCGGTATTGCTGCTCTTGAGGCGCCCGATGAGAGCGTCAGCTTTCATCCAGAGTTCGGCGTAGGCGACCGGCTTGCGCGATGCGCTGCGCCAGCCATTGGCCTTCCAGCGGGGCATCCATTCCTCGATGCCTTTGACGAGGTATTCGTGGTGGCAGACGAGAAGGATGCTGTCCCGGCCGCCGGACGGGTTCTGCTGCAGCAGAGCCTCGAGGCCGCGAGTGAATGCCAGGAGATGACCGCGGAGGAGGTCGCCCTGCTTTTCCTCGCTCGATCCCTTGGCGACGGGGCGCTCGTTCCCTTCGACAATGACGTGACTGAAGCCGGTCATCCGCGCATTATCGGCCGCGGCGACATAAAGCAGGGTAACGCGAGCGTTCATTGCGACTTCCTCGGGGTTTTCTTGTCGAGTGATTTCGCAGGAGGCGGTCGATCAAACTGAAAGGGGCTCAGATGTCTGAGCCCCCGATTTTTCTATCGGCGTTGGAAGAACAGGTGGACAGGAGTGCTGTTGGCTGCCAGCCCCAGCATTGCCGCCTTGGACTTGAGGTCGCGCATCCGATCGAATGCGGCTCTGTTGAACAGCCCGGCGCCGATCCGCAAGTGCTCCTCGTCTGGGATAAGATCAATGAGCGCTTTGGCATCCACCCCGACGAAAACCCCATGATCCTGGCACATGAGATCGGGATAATCGGCCAAACCTGGATCCACCCCTTGCATGAAATCATAAACGGAACGGAAATCCTCTGGGCCGAAGCCGATAGGCAAAGATGCGAAAATCGGCCCCTCAGGCCGTACTGTAAACAACGTCGCGTAGATCGAGTAGTCCATTGATGCTCCTAATTCGGTTTAGTCAACGAGTTTTCGTCTTTGAAACTGTTGACACCCAAATTATCGACGCATCCGAGCTTCGTCCATATTATTGTGGGTTGCCACCGATATTCAAAAGGAAAGCCCGCAAGGCGGGCTGTTCTTCTCCAGCAGGCTGTTAGCGGCCGGTGGCCCGCTGGACCTCGGCGACGAGGAGTTCGGCGATCACGCGCTGCAGGGTGTCGGTATCGACTTTTGCGGCGACGCCTTCGGGGTCCTTGAAGCCCAGGGCATCGGAGATCTTGCGGATGATGCGCGTGCCGCACAGGAGCTGCTCGACGCCGGCGCGTGCTGCTTCTTCCGCCTCGGCCACCGGGTCCAGCGGGGCGCTAGGCTTGGCGAGGTCCGTGACGATGGTGACGAGGGCGTCGAGCTCGGCGCAGACGTAGGAGAGGCCCATCGCCTTCTGCCGCTCGTCGGCGGTCACCAGGAATGCCTTTCGCAGCTTGGCTTCCAGGCTTGCGCGAAAATCGTCATCCATCCGGCCGACGAAGCGCGCGGTGGTGTCGATGAGGTCGCGCGTTTCTGCGTCCAGACGCGCCGCGCCGAGGCCGGCTGCGCGGGTGACATACTTGCGGCAGTAGAACTGCCGAAGGGAAATCCCGAGCGTCCCTGCGTCAAGGCTCGCGGGGTCGATCCGCCTCTGGGCGGTGAGGAGTTCGATCATGGCTCTGGCGTCCTGTTTCTCGATGTGGCCTTCAGGCGGCGGCCTGGGTCGGAAGTGTCTTGCGGCGGGTGACCTCGGCCTCGAGCTCTTCGAGCGAGAATTCCTGGATGTTCGAATAATCGACGGCGAGCGTCTTCAGTTCGTCGATGCGCTCGAGAATGCAGTCGGCCTGCGAGGCGAGGACCTCGCGCACGAAATCGGGCGTCTTCGGATATTCGCTGAAATAATGGGCCTGGGTTTCGCGGTGCGTCTCAGGATTGCGCTGAATCTTGAAATTCCGATTATCGATCAGGAGGTTTCTGACGCAGCGCGTGAGGCTGTCGAAATTGCGGGCGATGACCTGATGGGGTTCGACCTTGCGCGCCATGGCATTATCCTTTTCGGGATTTTCGATGGAATATCGTTCGCGTTTTATGTCGCCGATTATATCCCACTCGGGCCCGAGTTTCATCGGACCCGAGTGATCTGCTGCCGCGCTAGCCTACAGAAAGTGGCTCGTTGAGTTTGTCGAGAAGCGCGATCTGCAGTCCGATCCCGAGCTTCACGTTCTCGAACGCCGGCTCGTAGCGGCTGAAGGCGCGCCGCGCGTAGCGCGCAAGCGGAAGGATATCGCGCCGGGCCTCTCCGACATACTCGACCTGCTTTTGCGGGCTGAAGGCCCCCTGCATCGTCGAGAGATTGTGCAGCCGGTCGAGCAGCTTCACGAGGCAAGCGCGCCAGGTCTCTCTGATCTGAGCGAAGTACATCGCCCCATCCTTCTTCACGCCGTGAGTGACCTTCGACAGGAGCTCGATGTCGCGAGAAACGTCCGCACCGAAGCGCTGGGCGATAATCTCCTCGCTCACCGGCATAAGGCCAGGAGGCACCTGGTCCGGTGACGAGTAATCCTCACGCACGTCATGCAGCAGGATGACGATGATAAGCTTTTCGATGTCCCCATCGGCGATCGGAAGCGTGCGGGCGTAGAGCGCGATCGAGACCTGGTGGTCGAGCTCGGGCGTGACGCCGTCCTTGCGCATGCCGGTGTGATAGAGCGAAGCGAAATGGAGAGCATCGAGAGCAAGGTGAAAGCCCTTGCCGGTGAGCCAGTAGCGGAGGGCGATCAGTCGCTTCTGCGGGCCGCCAATATGTGCGGGAACGATCGAGCCCATGTCATTTCCTCGGGTTTTTTGACGAAGCGGTTTCGCCCGAATTCCCAGGATCTCGGCGTCAGGGGTTGCCCGATTTGGGCAAAAGAAAACCCGCCGGAGGCGGGTGAGTTGGCTTCCGTGGCGAAGCGTCAGAGGGGATAGGACTTCACGACAAGGCCGATGGCGGCAACGATCACCGCGGAGACAATGCTCAGCATTCGGTCGAGTTGGGACCGCGCGCTGCTCGCAGTAGCAGTCCAGACGACGCCCGCGGATACGCCGGCGAGGCCGAGCGCCGCGATCGCTGCACCGATCGTTTGCATGGGTAGCCTTTCGGTGTGCGAAGAAGGTCAGGCGGCCTTTGGTGAGCTTGGCTCAAACCATGCCGGTCTTGGTGACGGCGAACGTCAGGACGGCGCCCACGCTGACGGTTGCCGCGAAGCAGGCGAGGCAGGACAGAGCGATCAGGTTGGTCCTGCCCTTGGCGGCCCGGTAGGCGACGAAGCCGGTTACGGCTGCGAAATTCAAGATCGCGACGAGAATGAGCAGGGCCATGGCTCATGTCCTTTTCGGGGTTTCGAACGCAGTTGGTTCAAAGGTCCCCTGCCCTGCAGCTTATGTCTGGAGCTTGATCGGCACTCTCTTCGGGAAGCAGTGATCCCACCCGTCGACGTAGCCGCTCAGGGCGACCAGGATAGTCGGGGTCTGTCGGTAGATTGCGCCTGCGAGCCGATGAAACCCGTCGTCGATGGTCCATGCCCCGCAGGGAGATGTGACCTCGATCGAGATGGGCCAGGGGTCAGGATTGACAACGAAGTATGCCACCCGCTGGCTGTCCCAGCCGGGCGCGACACGCCCTCGGACACCCATGGGAATGAAAGTGGGTGCGAGGCGGTTCTGGTCGATGCACGCCTTCACTGACGCGCGGGTGACGCGGTCGCGGCCCCAGATATTGTGGCGGAGCGGATTCGACAGCCTTGATATCGCCGAGACCGCGATTTCGAAAATTTCATCGGTGGAATCGTATCCGAAGCTGAGGCCGAGCTCTTGGTGGAAGCGGCGCGGGGTCAGTCCGTCGACGACTTCAAAGCCATAAGCCGCTCGCACCTTGTCCCGAAACTCAAGCCAGGATTGAGCGGACACGACACGTCCGAAGGTGAGCATTTGCTCGGGCGCCGCTGGCGACATGATCTCGTACGCCATCATGCCGAAACGGGCGACAAGCCGATCCTTCTGGTGGATCCAGACTGTGCTTCGATCGGTATCGGTGTTGAAGGCAAGGCTCGCTGACATTCTCGGATCATTAAGTTGGCGGCAGCCGCTAAACGACGAAAAATCGAAGCCTTCCGCAAGGGGCCTATGCGCGCTTGCGGCGCTTGTTGCGCCCGTCTGCGATGTAGCGATCGACCATCTGCAGGCAGGCGCGCAGGGTGAGGACGGGGAAATTCTGCATCACCCGTTCGGGCCAGAACACCGTGTGATCGTAGCCCGCATCGGCTTTGAAGCGCAGCGTGAACGTCGCGAGATTCTCGCAGTAGCCCCAGCCGTCCTTCTCGAAGGTGAGATGGATGTGGGTATCCGACCGGATGATCGTGAAGTAGCTGTGCCCCATGCGCTTGATGAAGAAATCGAGCGGGCCGGCCCAGCGCGTCTCGACGCGGTGCTTGAACCGGAATTTGGCTTCCGTAAGCATGGCCGAGACATCGCCATCTTCGCTGCCGTTCAGCAGCGTTTCGATCATGGCGACGGCATCCTCCTGCGTATCGGCATAGCCGTGATGCTCGAAGTCGGTGCCGAGCAGGCTGGCGTAGCGCCAGTAGGCCTCCGTGCCATGCTCTGGGTTCTCGGCGTTCTTGGCGGCGAGAATTTCAGAATAATCCCGGCCATCAGCGAGGTTGTACGAGAGGCGAACGGGCTCCGCGCCCATCGGCGGATTGATCTTCCAAGAGCCGCCAGAGGCTTCCGCACGGAGAAAGGCGCGGCCGCCGGACACCGCGAGACGGTTCCAGGTCGGGGAAGTCGTGTCGGAGTTGGTCATCATGATCTCCTTGGGATTTCCCAGACGACGGGGTCACCCGTGAGATCGTTTCGAGATCGTCTCAGTTCTCGCTCTGGCGCTCCGCGCGCTTGCGGGCCTTCACATGATCGAAGGTGTACTTCGCGTGACATGTGAGCGACGTCCCGCAGTTCTGCTGGACGATCCGGTCCATCTCGTAGCGGCCATCGCGATGCCCAAGGCTGTAAGAGGCGTAGGCGATGACGAGGATCCCGGCGCCAATGGCGTATTTCCGCAGATCGTAGCGCAGCAAGAATGGGTTCTTCTCGGCCGCCGCGAGCGAGAGCGACAGAGGGCGGACGATTTTGGTCATCCAGAGATAGACGATGCCCTGGCCGATGCCCCAGGCAGGGATGAGCCAGAAGATGCTGTATTTGTCCCTGATGATGAAGGCCATCGGGACGATCAGAATGATCAGCGACATCACGACGGCGGCAGCCAGGGCCGCATAGAGCTGGAGGTGTTTGTTGGTCACGTTTGAGAGCGTCATGATCCGGCTTTGAGTGAGCGACGGCGCATTGGCAATGGCCGACAAAGGTGGCCGCGACGGGTCTGTCGGCGAACGTTATGGCCGGCTTAGTTCAAGCCCATCGCCTGTCGGAACGTGGCCTGCGCCTCGGCGATGCCGGCGGCTTTTCCGCGGTTGAAGCCGGAATTGTAGCTGGCAAAAATGGCTTCAGCGAAGCTGTCGTTGTAGAAGCAGCACAGGATCTCCTCGTGCTCGACGCGGACCCCAGCCTCGATGCGGAAGGTTGTCCGCGTCGCCAGGGTCATGCCGTTGCGCTCGGTGACGTCATAGCGTTCGCCGTCGCGCCATTCGCCGATTTTCGGCGTCGCGTTTCTACCCATTGCGCTCTTTCGATTTCTCGAGAATCTCGTGGCACTCTTCCGGCGTTCGCTGATCGAAATAAACGCATTTTACAGGCGGTGCGTTCTGAATGGTCTTCTGGACAGCGCCAAATCCGCTCGTAAGCCAGAATGCGATCAACCCAGCGCCGAAGCCGGCCGTTGCGCCGGCAGTAGAGTGCCCGAGCGACTCGAGATAGACCCAGATGCCCGTTGCAATGCCGAACCCTAGCGCAATATTCGCAAAGGGCAGATCCGAGAAATACCAGGTGATTAAAGCGCCAATGACGCCGAGGCCCAAACCGACGATGGGTCGGCGCCAAGGGAAGTTCGACGCGAAGCCGAGCAGATTTGCGATCCAATCAAGCATGGTTTTCTCCGTTCACGACTGAGATGGCGTGATAACGGCTTCGGCCGTCATCGGTAGCCCGATATCCGCTTCCGGCGGGTTCGCCGTCTTCGGTCCAGAGACCTCGCGAGAATGCGGCGCACCCTCGATCGGCGAGTGATCTGACAGCCTGCCTCGTCTCCACGAGGTTAAGGCCTGATCGCTTGCAGATAAGCTTGAAGCTCAGATAATCCCAGTCGCCCGAGACCTCACAGAGGGCCTTCAACGCGATTGTCTCGTTATGGCTGAGGTCTGCCATGTGTTCTCCGGGACCAAGCGACGGTCAGTGCGACGCTGGGAGGATGTCCGACGGGCCGCGGCCGTAGACAGGCTGGCAAGGATTCGCTGCCTTGAGGCGGGTGGCGAAAGCGCCTTCAGCTTTCGCGATGTCCAGCGGCGAGAAGTACTCAGCGCCGACGCTGTTGAAGCTCTTGGCATCGTGGCGCTCGGCGTAGAAGAGCACGAGGACGTCGCCTGGCTTCGATCCGTGGAAGCGGGCGTTCTCGAACTTGTCGAGCCTGAGGAAGTCGGAGTCGTTTACAGGCTCGCTCTTGAGCGTGGACGTCTTCATCGGATTTCCTTCCGTGTCATCGGAGCTTCTGGTGCGCTGCAATTCGTCAATTGGGCGCATGCTCGACCAGATGAGGCCCATCACAGCAGTGACGGTGGCGATCAGTTGGTTCGAGCCTTAGTGGAGGTGAAGCTGCCGGCTGAATGCTGCAGCGGTTTCCCGGATTGCCAGACGCACTGCACTGGCGCCTTGCCCGGCATCGGACAGGTCGATGAGTTCCTGCTGTCGCAGGGGCGTGAGGTAGCGGTTGGGATCGATCCGCATCGCTTCCTCGTCGACCTCAGGGACGACGCCATTTCCGATACCGAAATGGATCCTCAGGGAAGGGTCGCCGGCGGCGTCGAGAACCGCGTCGCGGAACTCGATGAGTGAAACGCGCATCGCAGCGTCGCGCTGGATATCCAGGATCCGGGCGCAAAGCTCGAAGCCGCGCATGCGATTGACCATCGTCTGGACGGGAAGTGAGACACTCGCGTCGTCGCCGCTGCGGTAGGCGAGGGAAAACTCGGGCGACCGGAAGACGTCCTGGATCACCTGCTCATTGCAGGCGTGCCGGGGCGCCATGTCGATAACGACCGCTTTGCGGGAGGTCTCGACGGTGAGGCGAATATTCCGCGTCATCGGGGTCCTTGGGGTTTTTGCCGTGGTTCAATTCGCCTAATTCACGATAAAACGTGATTTTCAGTCCTATTTTACGTGGATATGTCTGCCCGACCAACGGATGGTTTGGTTGCTGATCGGGGTTTTCCAGGCAGCCATGAAAAAAGCCCCCGAAGGGGCTTTGATCACGGGAAATTTCCCTCGTCGACCTTCTTGTCGACGATGATCCGCTTGAGCTCTTTGATGCCCAATTCGAGGCTGTTATCCAGCTTGGCAAACGCCTGCCAAAAGCCGGTGCGGTCCTCGATGCCGGCGAGCTCTTCCAGTTCGCCGACACTGCGACTGCCATGGGAGAGATGGCTGTACCAGCGCGCCCGGAGCCGCAGCTGGCGAGAAACCTCCTTCAGATCTCGGCCGGCGTACGTCGTGTGATTTTCGGTCGCCAGCGCGAGGTCGAGGTAGCGAGGCAGGTTTGCCCGGAGCTTCTCGTTCTTTTCCGCCCGTCGCATGATGGCAGCGGCCACAGCGTCGCCGTCATCATTTTCGAAGCAGTTGTCGAAGGCGCGCGTGGTGTGCCTCCCTGCAGAAATGACGGCGGCCGCATAATTGACTCGGCCGATGAAGTTGTCCGGTTGGTTGAGCGCGCTCATGTCAGGCTCCCGTGGTTGCGAGGGATGCCTTGAGCTCTACGAGGGTCTCGCGTAGCGCAGAGGCGGTGTGATGGGCCCCGTGGCTTTCCGCCACCATGGCGGCGGGCTCGAGGATCTTGAGGGCGCTCCGGACGGCCTTGTCCATGGCCTGCGCCGCTGCGAACTGGCCGAAGATCCGTCGCAGATCCGCAATGGGGAATTGTTCGGCGGACACCGCTACGGCCTTTCCGTCTTCGGTCTCGATCGAAAGCACGCCCTTCTCGTTGTGGATCGAAATGAGCTTGTCGAGCGAAGTGGCCGCAGGCTGCGTGTCACGCTGGCACCCGCCGGCGCTGTTGAACATCAGGGGGCGTCCATCGCTGAGAATGCGCTTGCCCTCGACATCGATCAGTGCGCCTTCGGCGTCGAGCATGGGGCTGCCATTGATGTGCGTGAGCGGCTCACCGTGCACGTTTCCGAATGAGGCCCACTCGATCACGTTGTTCGCGCGGATGTAGTCGAGTGCGCCACGATGATAGGCGCTGCCTTCGGCGACCCTGCCGACGACATATTTCCAGGCTGCCTCGTCATCCGGGAAGATGGCTTCTTCGTCAGACCGGCAAAGCTGGTAGATGCCGTTGGCGGAGCCGCTGCATTCGAAAATGCCCCACCCCTCGCTTGATGAGATGCCATTGTCGAATTCGACTGAGGTATCGAATTCGATCGTAGCGCCGACGATGTCGGCGTCGGCGTCGTCGGAGAGCGGTTCGATGGTCATGAGATCACGCTATGTGGCAGGGGAGATATGTGGACATCGATCAAGGCTGATCGATTGCGAGAGGGGCTGTGTCTTCGACGTTGGCTCCAAGACCTTCGAACCCGCGGTGACTGAGAGCCCAGCTGTTCTCGAGCTGTAGACACCGCACAGGGTTGGCAGTGCTGGCCCGATGACGCCGCCGAGATCGGTCCCAAGATCGAGGAAGCCGCTCAAGTCAGTTGATGAGCACGCGGGCTAGCGATTTGCCCATGGCGGCGGCCATGTCGACGCCGACGGCGTTGCCGAGCTGCTTCAGGCCGTCGGACCAGGTTCCTGGAAACTGGTACTCGTCATCCATGCCAGTCAGACGGGCAGCTTCGCGCACGGTGAAGTGGCGATAGCGCTTGCCCTTGTGGCCAGCACCGTAGTCGACGAGGTTCTCGCCACCGCTAACGCCGTGGACACCGGCGCGCAGCGTTTTCGACGGCTCGTCGATGGGCGATCCTGTGTGGCCCTTATAAACCTTCGCCTCGCGCGGCGCGGCCTCGTGGTTGTGGATCCCCGGGCTGCCGCCGGGCATCGCTTCGGGCAGGTCGCCGATCGCATCGCGGACGGTGCGGTGAGCAGCGAGGCGCTTTGCGAAGATATCGCTGGTCGCGCGGTTGTGCTTGCGAAGATAGCGGCGCCCTGCATCGTCCATTTCCGGGCGGGCAAGGTTGTGGCGATCCCAGTAGGAGCTGGTGATCCACTTATCTGTCATCAGCTGATCGGACGAATGGGTGGCCTCAGGCGCTTCCCACTCTTGCGCCACATCTTCGCGCAAGCCGACGATGAATACTCGGGTCCGCGCCTGGGCGAGACCGTAGTCGGAGGCGTCGAGCTTGACGACGGAGATCCGGTAGCGCGGGTCGCTCATTGCCTTGGCGTCGAGGGCGGCACGCAGGAAGGCTGCATCCTCGCGCCAGTCGACGCCGGGGGTCGATAGGCCAGGGTTGCCGAGCGCGAGCTTCAGGTAGTCGAGGTACTCGGCGAAGCGGAGCAGGCCCGGCACGTTTTCAAAGAGCACGGCTCTCGGACGCAGGATCCGGGTCGCGTTGATCGTCCAGGGCCAGCAGTTGCGTTCGTCACTGGCACCGGCGTGTTCTCCGCCGATGCTGAACGGCTGGCACGGCGGGCCGCCCGAGAGGAGATCGGGTTCGGAAGCGACATCGCTCAGGTCGAGCGTTGCGACATCTGCCTCGAGCACCTTCCAGCCTTGTACGGCGGCAAAGCCAAGACGCTGGTTGTGGCGCATGGTGTTGCAGGCGGCATGATCGCGCTCGACCACGATCTCATGGTGGAAGCCAGCACGCTGGGTTCCAAGCGCAAGCCCGGCGGCGCCAGCGAAAAGTTCAACGGAACGCATTGTTGCGCGCAGCCTCGAAATAGTCGGGGGTGTGAGTGGACATCGATCGAAGCTGATCGATTACGAGATAGGCTGCGTCTTCGACGCTGGCGCCTAGACCTTCGACTCCGAGATGACTGACAGCCCAGCTGCCGATCCATCGTCTAACGGTGAATTCTCGACCATCGACGTCGATGCGGTAAGCGTTGGCGCCCAGGGCACGAAGGGTGCCGAATGCACCCTCACGGGTGCCATTGCGCATGAAGCAATCGAAGATCGTCCCGATTTTCTCGGGCAAGGAGAAGTCAGTCATCAGGCGGGCTCGATTTGGTAAGAGGAAGCTCGTGACGGCGACCGATCAGATTGGTCGCCAGGGTGTCAGCCGTGGCAATAATGGTAATCGCCGCGCTTGTTGCGCAGCGTGAAGCTGGAATTGTAGCTGCCCGCTCGGATGGCCACCGCGAGCTGATCGTACCAGCGATCACGCGTGCAGCGGCGGCCGTTGAGGTAGTATTTGGTGACCCGCGTTTGGGCCGAGACGACGCGAAGCATAGTCACGATCAGGTGCCGTTCATTTCGGCGACGACGAATTTCTCGTCGCGCAGGGACTGAAGGACGGCTTCCAATCGGGGGCCGTCGACGCGGTATGCACCGTCGTGAGGCGTGAGGCCGTCCGGCATGGAGTCGATGGCCCATTGGCGCGCAGCCGAGGTGATCGGGCGGAGCTCCACAGCTTCGCTGTGCCGGACGACACTCCAATCGACAGCGGCCTTCTGAAGAGCCTCTGAGGCGGCCCCAGAGGCCTCTTGCCAGGCCCGATGGTCGGCATCGGTCAGGGTGTCATCGCCATTCATGCCGTGACGCTCGACGAGCTCAGTGGCGAAGGCCCACATCAGGGTGAGCGCGTGCGCGATCCCGACGGGGTTCGTGTCACCCGCGCACTCTGCCCTCAGTGCAGCGGCGAATTCCCACCCATGGGCTGGGACATCCTTTCGCTGCTCATCGAGCCAAGCGGCGATCCGGGTGCGCTCCTCGCGCACGCCGTCTTCATAGGTCTTGGAGTGGCTGGTGCTTGTCACGTCGAGATCCTGGTTTGAGACACCGATCGGCTAACCCTTCGTGGGCGCCTCGGGAGGTGAGCCGGCTTCAGCGATTGCGATGATGACCTTGTCCTCGTTGAGGAGGGCATTCGACTCGGTCCGGGCCCAGACATTCAGTCCAGCGAAGCGGCGATCGACCTTCTCGCCTTTCGCAAGGAGCTTGGTCGCGAGCCACGGGGTGACCGACCAGAACTGGTGGATGTCGGTTTCGGTCACATCGAGCTCGTCCTGCTCGCAGGCGTCTTCCCAGCTGTCGGCGACGAGGATTTCATCGTCCTCATCCATCCGGTGGATTTGCGTGCCTTCGGCCCATCCAGCAGATCGTGCGGCGGCTTCGTAGTGGCCGATGCCTTCCGCGAGATGCTCAGCGCGATCCATCAGTGAGCCAAGGCTGTCAGCGCCGTGTTCGTAGTCGGCCTCGTTGAGGATCGCGACGAGAGACGACACATCGCAGAGCACGTGCCTCTCGACGATCAGGTCAGCAGCGGTCGGGTTCTGGCCGAACTCCTTGCCGATGATATCGAGCGCGTACTGCACAGCTCCCCAGTTGGCGCTGGAAATGAAGGGGTTGCCGGCGTGTCTTTCGGCAAGGGACTGAGCGCGAGCCTGGTCGAGCTCGCCCGGGATGTGGTGAACGAAGGCCGTTGTCACTGATATCGCTCCGTCTCGGCGGCGATCTTGTTGAGGATTGGATCCTCGAGGAGGTCGCTGCCGGCCTCCCACCAGCGGGCCCATACGCAGAGCTTCGAGAACTTGGGATCGACCCGTTCGTCGAAGCCGCGCAGGCGAGCGGCCAGCCAAGGGCTGACGGCGTAGAAGCCGGTGATGGCGTGCTTCTCGGGGGCGAGTTTGTTTTCCAAGCACACGTCTTCTGCCGTCCGCAATGTCTCGCAGCGGTTGGCAGCATCGGCCTGTTGCCAGGAGGAGAAGTCGTCCCAGTTGTAGCCGCGCCAGGCGCCATCCTCGAAGATCCAACCGTTCTCGCTCGCGGCCTGGCGATAGTCGACGAAGGGCATGTTCAAGGCCTTCGCCTGTTCGGTGAGCCGCGGGATCGAGCTGGATTGGATTTCCTTCAGGAGTTCCCGCACGAGGTCAGTGACGTCGTTGCGAATGTGGTCGTCGATGAGCCGCATGACGGGGGTCCGTTCGCGCAGCGGTGCGGAAAGCGGGGTGGGCTCACGTAGTTCGCTGAGCGCGTCCTTCAGGAGTCGGTCGGCCCAGGTGATCGCGACATCGTCTGCCTGGATGAGCGCAAAGCCGCCATTCGGCTCACCGACCGTGTTCTTGGTGCCGTAGGTCGAGAACACGAAGCCGGTCGGCAGCGCCGACGCACAGGCTGCGCGGATCAGGTTCGCGAGCGTGACGATTTCTGCGACGTTCGACGAGAAGGTGACGGGAACGATCGACGTCTCGTCGCCATCGTGATCCTCGAAATCGATGTCGACATTGATCGCGAGATAGCTCGGGTCGTCGAAGATCTTCCGGAACGACGCGAATGGGTCCTCATTCGCCGCACCGCGGGGGAACGCCTGCTTGAAGGCATCGCTGCGCTTCTCGAAGGCGCGATCGAGGCCGGCCACGTCCTTGTCGAAGGAGAGCACATCGAGCTCGTCGCAGAGTTCCCCACATTCCGCGGCCAGCCGCGCTTCGCGCAGTTGCAGGTGGACGGTGAATGACACCGCCGTGAAAAGATCTGACATGGAAGACCCTTGGGATTTCGAATTCGAGGAGCTCGAAAAATACGGATAAAAAAATGACCTGGAGGGGCATTGGCTGACTGTTTTATCACAGAGGCCGCGCCCGATCGTGTGACCGAAAGCGAGAGCGGCGAGTCCACTTTCAACCATTGCGAAAGTCGGCCTAGAATGCCCGCGCTGTTCTGGGTGGGGATGCAAACGTGACCGAACTGATGGACTGGCCGCGGCGCGCGGCGAAGCTCGAAGAGAAAGTCGCAGGCACCCTCGCGGATTACCGCAAGAGCGCGCGGGACTCGCGGCGACTGCACCAGGCGCTGTCGCTGACGATCGTGATCGGGGCTGTTCTCGCTCCGGTGCTGACCTCACTAGCGGCCCGTCCGGATTCCGGCGCAGCTCCGCAGTTTTTCGCCGCGCTTGTCGGATTATCAATCGCCATCAGCGAAGGCTTGCGCCGGCTTTTGCGACCGGAGTCGCGATGGAAGACGACGGCGATTGCCGTGCAGATGATCGTGAGCGCTCGCGAGGCCTACCGAGATCGAATTGTCCGGCAGGAAGTTGGCTCGGAGGAGTGGAAGGCCGCGTATCTGGCGTTCCGGTCGCAGTTCGAGGGCATCCTGATGAAGGAGACCGTCGAGTTTTTCCCAGATGATCCTGACCAGGGGCGCGGATCCAAGGGCTGAGAAGGCCGCGCCTTCGCTGCTACTCCTCCGAGGCGTGCCGCAGAATGCGTTTGTCGTCGAGGCGACGCTGGCGGCTGACGCGCTGTTTGGCGTCGAGCTTTCCCGCCGGTGAGCCCACGTCCTCGCCGCCGGCTTCGTAGATCATGCGCCCGTCGACGATCCTGGTGGTGCTGCGGCCCATGATCTCGCTATTGATGCGCTTGCCGCGCTGATCGCGTTTCGATCGGGACATTGCTTTGTCTTCCTATTTCGGGCTCGCCATCGGGCGTCTCCGCTTATGCGGCTTCGAGGGCGCTTCGCGCTCCGATCATTTCGCGCAGGATATTGTTCGCGGCATCGTCGTCGAGCTCGATAAAATACGCGTCGTCGATTGCGTACGAGATATCCTCTGCAGGGATGTCCAGCGCCAATGCCTCGGCGAGAAGCTCGGGATTTAGCCGATCGTACTTGGTCGTCATCTCGAGCTCGGGATGATGCAGCGCGTTGTTGGCGAGGAAGAACCCATAGGCGAAGCCCTGGGGTGTTTCGCTGCGCGCGTTTTTGGTCTTGAGCGATTTTCCGCCGAATTTCTTGTGCATTTTCGAGCCTTCGACAGGCTCCACTGGCGCAATCGGAAGGTCAGCGTTGAAGCGGCCCCAGATCAAAGTCCGTTTTGTGTAGGTGTCGCCGAAATGATAGGGATCGAAAGACAGGCGCCATTTCGGCAGCGAGCCCAGCTCCTCGATCCGACCGACGGGGTTCTCGATCGCCCATATCGAGGGCTTGAAATACTCGATGACCGCCTTGGTTTGCTCGACAAGGCGGATCGAAGCCGCGGTGCGTCCGTCGACGTCCTTCTTCGCGAAGTGTTTGGCACCCGACACCGCGAAGTCCGTGCAGGGGCATGCGGCGAGGATCGCATAGATGTCCTGCCCGTCGAAGGAGCCGAACCAGTCGTTGAAAAACTCGACCGAGAAATTATTGACGTCGCCCATTTCGGCATCGGCCTGGATGTCGAAGCGGTAGACCTGATAGCCGGCCTCCTCCCATGGCCTGGACCAGCTGCCGGTCAGATCGAACAGGGATAGAACGATCTTGTCCCTGTTGGGGCTCAGCGGCCCTCCCTGGGCTCGTGTGAGCTCCTTCCAGCGCTCGACGCGCGCCCGGGCTTGGTCGGGCGACATCCATCCTGCTTCACCCGTAAAGGTACGAGACTTCTGCTCGAGGCGGACGATGTCCTGTCGGGTCGGATGGTCAAAGAGGTGATGCGGCCGATCTGGATCGTCTCGCAACTTCTTGTCGACGGCCAACGACGCTTGCACATAGGTGCGCAGGTCGATCACCTCGGAGCTGAGGTTTCGATGCTCGGGCGCAGTGCTGCTTGCAGCCATCGGGATCGCGCGGGCGACATCGAAAAGGTCGCCGATATGCTCGCCGGCCACGAGATCTCGTGCGGCTCCTTTGGGAGATGGCATCGTTTTCCTGCCAGTGTTTTGCTGAAGGGCGGCGTCCGTTAGCGCGTGAACCACGCGCACGCCGCGACGTAGGCGGCCATGCTGGCCACCACGGCTATGGTGTGAGTGTCCATCAGGCGGCCTTTTGAGCTGATTTGCCGGTCTTCTTGGCGAGAAAGCGCTCGACGTCAGAGGCGGCGAGCTCCATCGCCTGGCAGGGCGCCCGGCCGTGATCGCGGCAGAGACACTTGTCACGATGAAGGGCGGCGCAAATGACGTGACCGATGTGACGATCGTCGTCGGCGAGCGGCCCCGGCTCTGGTTCGGGACGACGCCGCGCGTAAGGGTTCCTGCGAAGGGCCATCGGGAGACTTTCAGGCTTCGGCTTTATCGAGAGCCGCATTGATCAGCCCCAGTGCGTTGCTCGCGCTGGATGACGAAGAGCGGTCGGGGTGGAGCAATTGGGCAAAGCGCTTGCGCAGCGCCTTCACCGCGCTCGCTCCGTTATCGACGCCCGCGAGCACTTCGTGCGCAGCTTCTCGGATCGGCGCTTCGGCGATTGTTTCGATCGCCGCGCGGATCAATCCGACGTGCTCAGGCTCGGCCGGCCGATTGGCCATGGACACCGTGTACTCCAGGATTGCAGCCTGGCCGGACGCAAGGTCAATGACGAGTGTCTCGCCGCCAACCCGAAATGCATAAGGGTCGACGTCGCTAACCCGAATTTCGACGCAGTGATCGGCGTCGATATCCAGCAGCGCAAGCTCGTTCACGCTGTGAGCAGTATCGGCGATGTTCATGGACACGATGCCGACCCTGACCTTGCCGGGCAGGACCATCGCTGGCGTGTTCGATTCCGGATGGGCGAGGATTTTCAGATCGTAGAGCGGCCGCTGATCCTGGTCCTTCAGGGTAATCCGCCCGAGAAGGTATTGATCGAGATCGGCCCGGTTTGGCGGGAAACGCTTGATCATTCCGTGCGTGCCGGCGCGAATGGCGCGCCGCCGACTTGCGGCCTCGATGTGGTCGAGGGACCAGTTCATGAAATCGACCGCAGCCGCCTTCACGAGAGGCAGTCGCGATGCCTTAGCGCCGAGGACGGCGAGAACCAGCAGGAGCAGGTTCCAATGTCCGAGGCTGCGATCCCAGAAGCCGAACGCGCAAATGAACGCCGCAATCCATTCACGGCGGTTGCGCTGCAGGTGATCGACGTACCAGTTCGTGACCTTCGTAAGTGGATGGGTCACCATCCTCTTAGCGCTCATCGCGGCGGAAATCGCGGCGGCTGTACGAGCCCCTGCCCTTCTTCGCCTTGACGATCTTCGGACGCGTGTCGACGGCGACCGCACAGCCGGCGTTACCGGCGCGCAGCGACAGGGCAGCGGCGTGTTCGTTGCGCTTGGGAGCCATCGGACTGTCCTTCCTGGGGTTTTGAAGCCTGTCGGGTTCAGCCCCGCGGGGTTCCTTACTGGGCCTGAATGGGCCGAATGGCCTTGAGTTCGAGGACGGGAACGACGCCCAGCGCCGGGCAAGTCAGCGAATGCCCGTGTCTGCAGTTGCAGACAGGGCAATCTACTGTCTCGTGGGCCATGAGCTCGTCGTGCTCCGCCTGGCGCTCTTCGTTGGACATGGAGCGCCACCAGAGGTCCCACATATCGGGCGTCAGGCTCATGCGCGGCTTGTAGCGCTTCAAAGTGAGCGCATGGAGCGTCGGGCTATAACCGGAATATTTCATGGCAAAATGCTCGCGCAAATATGAGCGGTAAATTCGGCTTATAATATGCCGATTTTATCAGGTTTTCCGGCGGCCGAATATGCCGTGGAGTATCGGCCGTGTCAGGCGGCTAGATTGCCGCTCGGATCACAGGCTCGTCGGTCAGCGGCTCGAAGCCCTCGAGCCAGACGCCGGCGAAGTCCATGGCGTCCTGAAGATGGTCCTTGTGGATACGAACCTGATCATCGGCTCGGCGCTCGAGGAGCGATTGCACGAACGGGTCGGCCAGCGCAGATGCTACGCGCCCGTGCAGTTCGGCGGGCAGAAAGCGCGTGAGCGCGACCGCGGTGACGTCGATCACCTTGCCTTTGCGCTCCCAGTCGGCGACGCCCAGGAGATCCTCGACCACGGATTTGCGGAGCTCTTCATCGTCCATGTGACGGACTGAGAAGACGGCATTGTCGACCAGGGACCAGGCGCCTGGAGTGGCGACGATGACCGGACCGGGAGCGTCCCGAAGTGCTGCGGCCTCTTTCTGGACGGTTTCGACAAGGCGCTGAAACTCGGGATCGATCATGCTGTGCCAGCCCATTTTTGCGCGACTTCGGGTACCGCCCGCACCGTCAGGATGACAGGTGGCGGCGTGATGTTTGAGGCGAAAGCCCCGGATTGATAGAATCGCACCATCTCGGTACCGATCTCCTGCAGCGCAGTGCCGAGAGGGACAGCCCTCACCTCGTACCCATCGGGGTAGACGTCGCCGTGACCAATTCCACCGCCCGTCATCGCGGTACCGACCACGACGAATTCCTGGTCAGCTGGATCGGCGCCCTGCGCTCCGTCCCCATTCATGCGAATGAGCGTGCCCGGGCCGAAGCGGAACTGATCGCCCGGCTGTAGGCGGAATGGCTCTTCCGCTTTCGGGGGTTTCGGGGGTCTGCCTCGCATGATTTGTCCTCTCGACATCGGAGGTGGGCGGCGGCTGGTGAATCTGTCGGCGGTCAGCCGAGAGTGTCCTGCCAATTTTCGCCATAGCCGCGCCACGCACGGTCGGTCTCGAGCTTATAGCGCATCTGCTCGCGTGCGCTCAGGCAGCCCTCGCTGCCAGCCTCGAACTGGCGGCAGACATTGGGGCGCGCGCTATAGATCGAGCAGGAAACGCTTTTGCCCACGACGCCTTCGAGTGCGACACAGCGGCCGCCGAGATGCCGCTTCATGCAGCGCGGCCCTAGCCTGGATAGGGTCTTGTCAGAGAGCCCCAGGCCCTTAGGGGAACGCGTCAGTGCTCGCGGCGTCGCATCGGTAGCCGATACCGCCACGTAGCCGGCCTCTAGGCAGCACGCGCCACATGAGGCGCAGTCTGCACTGGTGGGCGCGTCGATCGGCTTCTCGACAGGCGGCGGCGGCGTGAACGAAATCACTGAACCGTCGTTGAAGGTGAAGGTGATGGCCTCTTGCATCTGGACCGTCCTTATCGCCCTATCGGCGCGGGGTTCTCACGATCTCATCGATCACCCGACGCTGGTAATCGTACAGGCCTGTCGTGATGGCGTTCATGCCTCGCGTGATCCGATCGAGGGTTTCCGGCTTTAGCGGACGCTGGTCGACGGTCTCCGCATCCTTCATGCGGATGGTCACAGGAGATTTTATCGCCAATTTCTTGACCCCTTCGGTCCTATGCGGATTGCCCGCAATTTCAGAGTGTCGCCGGCGCTTCGGGAAGGAAGCGAATTTGCCGGACATAGGCGATGATGCGATGTTCGCTGCCAATGCGGTGCTCGATTGACGTGATTTCGTGGCGCACGCCCTTCGGCGCGGTATCGAAAACAACGGTCGAGCCGACCGGGGGCAGGCATTGAAGATTGCGGTGCCAGTACTGGGCACTGTCGCACCAATCTTCGAACGTTACGCGGATGCTGGGCCTCATGGCTCTCTCGGATTCCCCGCTCAAATCAGTCTTCCCAGCCGAGATGTTGCCGAATGATGGCGGTATCCTCGCGCCTGGCGCCGACGCGAAGTGTGGTGGATGATCCATACGCCCGCGGGGCGCAATTCTGGGCTGACACGAAGCCGGCGCCGATCAAATCGAATGCGCCACCGACCATCTTGTGAATATCGGCATGGGCCATGTCGGCGCCGAACAGGAACGGCCGCGGCGTCCCATGCACGTCGTACATCAGGTATTTCATCTGCATATGCGCAAGCGTCCACTGCGGTTGGATGCGGGAAATTCAGCGGAAAATGATCGAGCTGGGAGGGATTATCCCTCCCCAAGGCCCAGCAGAAGCTGCAGGCGGCGGCGAGGATCCACGCCACCTTCGGATGCCGCCTTGGCCCCGCCGGCACCGAGCGCCGCGCATCGGATGCGCCACAGCTCGCTTGCCTGACAGCAGTGGCCCGATTGGCCGAAAACGTCCTGCAATCCGCTCGCGCGTTTGATCACGTCGAGCAATTCGGGGTTCTCGGCGACATATTCGTCCCAAAGGACGGCATAAAGCGCGCGAACCTCGTCGGCATTCACGGCCTTCTTGCCCTTGGCCTCACGCCAGTGGAGGCCAGTCGAGCCGTCGGCGAAAATCTTCGCTCCCTGGAAGATTTCTTCGATGGAGCGATTGCCGCGGCCGCGGATCCTCGCGCTGAAAGCGCTCAGACGGCGGTCGCCTTTGCTGGAGCATTCGAGGAACGGGGCGACGCCGTGCTGGATCATTGCTTATCTCCGGGATTTGCCAAAGAGCGAGGGCTCTTGGTTCTCCTCGAAGCGGCCTTTAGCGCTGTTTCGTTCTCAGACTTTGTCGTGATCCTGTACGATTCATCAAGCGATCAAGCGGCCAATTTGAGCCGCTCGGGATGATTATGAAGGAGGCCGAGCGGATACTGCCACTCACATCCGGCGATGCCGAGAAAGCCGACGGCGACCTGCAAGGGCAACGCACAGAGGGCGAGCTTAATTTGCGTGCGCTGATCGTAGTAGCGGACGACCGGCCGGTCGGCGTAATCGAACGTCCAGTCCATCGACCGGATGAGCTTGACCAGGGCGGCGTCCCACTCTTCTGGCGGGAATTCAGCCGCCGCGGCGGAGACGGCCTTGGCAACGATGGCCTGCTGCTCTTCGGTTTCCATCCTGGTCTCGTCATTTTCGCGATCGAGCTTGAGCAGGACATTGAGCGCCAAGACCTTGTTGGCGAGAGCGTCCAGAGCGAAGTCGGCCTGGCGCTGGAAGGCAGGGTGCCGAAGGGCCGGACCGGAGAGAGGCAGCACCCACCGGGTGCGGGGCAGGCTGTCCTGCGAGCTCGGCGAGCCGAAAACGAAGCCGGTGTAGGCAGCCTCTCGCAGCGGGTTGTTGGAATAGCTGAATTCGATCGGCCAGTGCCGGTAGTGCGTGATCGCGATGGTGTTCATCGCTCCAAGGACCTGCCCGCTGGTGAGATCGACCGCGGAGGTGACTCCGTCGACCTCACGGAAACCGACGCGGGTAAAATTCACCCGACCATGGCGCTGGCAGCCGTAATCGCCACAGGCGAGATCGATCACCAGATACGACGCCTCCGGATGCAGGAGGGTGCGGAAGTTGAGACCCATCACGCCGTTGGGTGTATTGGCGAACAGCTCGTTGAGGACGGGTCGGGCATCGACGACCGCCTGCCAGCGCTTCTGGCCGATTTCGTAGCGGCGGGTCTCGATCTGACGAATGACGTCGCGCGCGGCTTCGATGTTGAAAATCTGCATCTTCATCTCCGGGGTTTTTCGCCGAACGGGTTCGCCGGGATTTGGTGCTGCAGGCACGAAAAAGGCCCCGCTCGTTTCCGAACGGGGCCTCTCCTGGATATGTGTCTGTCCTTGCGGCGCGCCCATCCTGCAAGCGCCGGCCGGGAATTCCCGGCCCTTTGATCATCTCCCCGATATCCGGAAAGAGCCGACCTCACGGCGTCGGCCCGGAGCCAGTTGCCCAGCCTCGTCTGTCGCGGCACGATTGCTCCGCGATTTTCGCAAGCCCGTCACCCGTGGAGCTCGCCAACGCCGACCACTTGAGGACCGGTTTCCCGGTGGGCGGCTAGACCAGATGCGGTTCTCAGAATCGGTGTTTGGCCCTAATTCAGGGCTTACCTTCTGACTTATGAGCGCTGTCACCTTTCGCGTCAGTGTTGTCAGGCTCGTCGTAGTAACTCGGCCGAATGAGCGGGAAGCTTTCCGCTATTCCTTCGTCTTCCCCGGCAATGCTGTCGTATTCCTGGAGCGCGTCAATGTGCGGGTAGCCGTAGTGGTCGTCGGGCTGGACTGACGGGGAAACGCCTGCGGCAGCGATTAGGAGGCCACCCAGCATTGCGGCTTCCGCTTCCGATAGCAGAAGCGCTGGCTGCTCTTCATCCCATCCATTGTAGAGTGAGAGTTCTATTCGCCGTTTCTGAAGCTCAGGCTGACAGTCGAGCTCTCGACCAATAACGTCGACATGAACCTCGCATTCCCTCAAACGCCTCGTTTTCATTCCAAGGAGGTCCCTTCGTTTATCGCGGACGCCACGCGACATCCCGTGAATGTCGCGTGCGAATTGCCCCCTGTAAGACGTTTCGGCTTTGGCGCCGACCAAATTATGTGCCGGCGGCCGGCTTTGGGCACCACGTCCGCTGCCGGTGTCAGGCGGCTTCCGCGACGTCGAGGATTTCCATCTGGATGATCTGGGCCCAACGCTCCTGATCGGACTGATAGAGCATCGGGATGTGCCATTCGCGGCGGCGATCGCAGACGACCGTCATGAAGAGGCCGGATGTGGAAGCGAGGCCACGAAGGGAATTGCCGGTCGGCTGATAGAAGGTGCGATAGCCGCGCAGATCGTCGAATGAGTAGGTCTTGTACAGACCATCCTGCATCAGCGTGAATCTCTTCTCTGCCGGATTGATCGCGATGCCTGAGTCTTCGACGAAGAAAACGAGCCTTGAATGGCGAGAGACGCCGCAGGCCTTAAGCGCTTCCTCCTGCAGCTGCGCTTCCTTCGAAATAAGTTGCCAGAGCGCCAGCGCAATCAGGGCCGGCGGCACCCATAGGATGCCGAGGACCATAACGCCCATATTGAAACTCGGAGGCAATTTTCCCGTGAAGAAGGCATTATAGGTGCCAAAGGCTGCGGCGATCGCCCACGCGATGCCGATGAGGGATGCTACGCCGCGCAATGGTATTCTCCTGCTAGGCGCCCATGATTGCAGCGCAGCCTCTAAAAAATCCGCCGTGACTTGCGTCAATTTGCACGCGAAGGGGAAGCGCCCTGGATACCAGGGCGCTCTTTCTTCACGCAGCCTGCGGCGCGGCCTTCGCGGCGATCGCGCGGTTCGCGAAGTGGCGGCGCTTGGCGAAGGCGGCGCGCGAGGCGGCCTTGGCGGCCTTCTCAGCGAGGTCGGCCTTCTGCTTCGCCTTGGCCTTGATGGCGATGATCTGCTTCACGCTGAACGAGCGGTTGGTCATGGGATGGTCCTTTCAGGACTTAGCGAAGCCGTCGGCGTTCGCCTCATGTCGTTGGTGGGGTTTCGATCCAATCCGGGATCGCTCATCTGTGAAGCTTCAGGTCAAACACTTGTTTTGCGCACCGAAAGCAGCGACGGTTGATTTCGGAAGACGTGTTCTTGGAGGCGATGAAGTGAAGATAGCTATCGTATCGTCAGCTCTGCTTTTCGCGACAGCTTCTGGGGCTCTTGCAAACGACTGCGCCACCAAGGCGGCATACGACAAGGTTGCCACCGGCATGTCGTACACTCAGGTGAAAGCCATTCTTGGCTGCGAGGGGGAGGAGATTTCCTCGTCCGAGATGGCTGGCTTCAAGACCGTCATGTACGCCTGGGTAGGCGGCGGCCTATCTGGCATGGCCGGCGCCAACATGAACGCGATGTTCCAGAACAATAAGCTGGTCTCGAAGGCCCAGATGGGTCTCAAGTAGCCGTTCCGCAGTAGACGAAATTCGTCTCGCTGAGGTCTGTGCGGCTGTCGAAGCGATACGCCGCGATCGGCCCGCCTTTGGCGACGCCAGCATCGACGCAGACCGCATTCCCATGGATGGAAAGCGGTGTCGGCATGGCATAATGCCCGAAGAACAGCGGCCTCGGATCGCGGTCATCGCCCTTTAGCCACCATGCGACCCTATCCATCGTGCGGTGGTGACCGCTGCGATCGAGGTAGGGCGCACACTCCGCCTCGGGGCCGGAGAGAAGCAAAGCCCGGGCGTCCCCGACGGATCCCGATAGCGCCGCCGCTTCGACGAAACCCTCATGGGTGAGCGCGTTGGCCTCGTCCAGATGCGGCGCCAGCGCCGCCATCGACGCAAGATCCCAGTGCGCGTGAACGAGGCGAACGGCAGGCAGCTCGAGCCAGAGCGGCAACGATGCGAGAAACGCGAGGGCTCTGGCGCCGCGCTCCGGATCGGCATCGATCTCAGCCTGGGTCTGAGCGCATTGCTGGATGTGGCGCTCGCTATGCGAGCGGAGGAATTTAGCAGGGCGTCGGGGATCGCGGCGGTTGAATGCGACGATGTTGAAGTCGTGGTTCCCAAGGATGGCGAGACCCGACCCGGCGATGACCATTGCCCGGACGATATCGACGACGTCGAGGTTTCGCTGTCCGCCGTCAACGAGGTCGCCCGTGAAGGCCGCCATGCGGCCGTCCGGGTGCACGTAGGCACCGTCCCGTAGGACGTAGCCGAGCTTGGTGAGAAGCTCGATCAGAAGCGCGGCGTTGCCGTGAACGTCGCCGATAATATCGAGGCCATACCTCACGGTCGTCTCCATTTCCGGGATTTTTGGGCCATGGCCCTTTCCCGAACGGAGCCCTCCAAGATTGCCACGCTATGGGGTGTTGAGCTCGGCGAGGCGCGCCTGAAACGCGAGAAGGGCTTCAGCGACAACGGCGACGTCGGCCGGCGCGATGCTCTTTGGCAAATCCATCGAGATATCAGGGACACTGTCCGTCAGAAGATAGCTGTGGGCCAGCCGCTTCGACTTGCCGTTCGAGTAGGTCACCATGGCGAGCAGAAAGCCGCGGACGTTGCCCTGCGGCTGCTCGAACACAGCTTGATCGAGTTCGAACGTGGCAGCCATCACAGGTGCCCGCCGTAGCGGTCAGTCTTCAGGTGTGGGTAGCGCTCGACGACGCTGCCGCACCAGGCCGACTTGGTGGGCACCTCGTCGTCTTCATGGATTTCCGCACAGTCGACGCAAACTGCGACGTCCTTCGGGGTGTGCCAGTAGCTCGTGGCCTTGAAGCAGAAGCAGCAGTGCTCCCGGGTGCGGAAAGGCGCGGTGTCAGGTTCTTTTTCGATCGTAACGGGCATCGATGGTCCTTGATGTCTGTAAGCGGTGAGGTCGGTCAAGGGTTCCCCATCAACAGGGCCCGCGTTATCGAAATCGCAGTGTCGCCTATTTGGACGGTCTGAATTGCTTTTTGATCTGCTTCGAGGCTCGTGTAGGCCTGCTCGATCTTCGCAGCGCAATCTTCGCCAAGTAGCCGCCCGTCAGCGGAGTGAAAATCGCAATGCGCAATGAAGGATGCGATCGCCTCGGCCAATTCGAGGTGGACTGTGCCTGAATGTTCGCTCCGCCCAGTTGCGACGACGACGAATAGGATCTGCCCACGACTGTATTTCGCCAAAATCGCTTCGCTCTGGCGATCAACGTGAACGACAGCGTTCGTGAAATCCTCTTCGTTGTACTCGGGGAAAATGATCCCACCAGCCGTAATTGGCAGCAGAACGAAATAATGCGGACGCTGTTTTTTGTGCTCGATAATCAATCGGCGCGCCTCGAAGAGGCGCCCCTCTGCTTCTGGACCGCTTTGCGCTGTCCCAAAGATTTTAAACGGCAGGGTTTCGCTAGGCCGTTCGGTGATCAGCGCCCAGGCCCAGGTTTCCCGCCGTTCACGATAATTTATCTCGCCGAAAAGTGTGTCAGCGAATGCATACGCAGGCTCTTCCTCGATAAGAAAGATGCGGCCAAACGCTGCGTTTGTTGACGCGTCGAACGCAATAAACGACGGCTTCCGGGAGGCATCGCTGATCGGCTGCGCCCCCGTTTGATCGGCCGCCCGCCAGTAGCAACGTATGCCGGCGGCTTCTGCAGCCGCTTTTCGCGCCGCGGTGGATGCCACAACGTCTTCGGCAGCCTGGACTTCTTCTTCCTCATGCTGAAGCGAAAAGGCGTCTACGATCGTCGCGGCATCGGCACCAGCCCCAAATGTCCGCTCGAAGTCGCCCATACCTATTCTCCAGTTCTCAACCGTGTGGCGGGTTGCCCGCGGTGGTGCTTATGACGCCGACCGCATCACGTCGAGATCGCTTCGACATTGTTCGCGTGTGTCCAGAAAAAGTAGCCTCCACGACCGACCCAATGGACAGTCGGATCGACAATCTCATCGTCTCGGTGGTCCATGATATGACCGGAGTAGGCGTGCCAGACGCGGACTGAGAAATCACGCGGGACGATTTCACCGTCGCGCCCGACTTTCGGGTGCGTGCTGAACCGGACGGCGCCGGCTTTCACCTTCACCATCTGTCCGTCGTCGAAGATCTCCGTGCTGAACGGGCCGGCGTGCTTGGCCTGCTCGACGCCTGTGTCGAGCAGGTGCTCGGCGACCTTGAGCGCGATCTCGGAGCGCCTGCGGAGCTCGTAGTTGCGATAATTGACGGTTCCGACTGCCTGAGGCTCGAGCGCGCGAAGCGCGTCTTCGGACAGTCGCAGCAGCGTTCCGGGAGCGACGGGGCCATCAACCGCGATCGCGTACTGTCGCATGTGGCTGGTCATCTGGCCCTCTCACACCTGGCTGGTCGCGCGCTCGGTCTCTTTGTGAGCCGTGCCGCCGAAGTTCATGAGATCATAGTACGATTTCAGGAACTCCTCGTCCTCCGTCGTGGTTTTGTAGCTCGCGAAGACCAGCGTGAGCGTCCACCCACGGCGATCGGCGTCGGTGAGCTCGGACCATTTCCAGCCGAAAACCGGAAACTTGTCGTCGAGATATTCTTCGACGGCGTGGAGCCTCTGCTGCCCATCGATCAGCAGGTTGTCGAGCGGAGAGCCGATATCGGCTTCGTTGTAGGTGAACGTGCCAAGCGGTATTCCCCGCCAGGCGCTTTCGATGAAGGCGATCTTCTGCGCCTGGGTCCAGACCAGGCCGCGCTGCCATATCGGCAGGTTATAGCCCATGATCGTCCGGAGCCCGTGAGGGTTGAACTCGTTCGGCTGCGCCAGAGCGTTTCGCCGATTGTTCATGGGATGCCCCATCGTCGTTGCCGACGGCCGGCCAAGGTCGACGCGCGGAGGCATCTTTCGATCCGACATTGTGGTCTCCTCAGACAGAGGGCGTTTCGGAGGCGAGCAGCTCGACGGCTTCCCAGTCAAGAATGGCGCCGGCTCTGTCGGCATGTTCGCCATTCTTCCACGATGCCATGTCGGCGAGAACCACGCCGGGCAGGAGCGTGAAGGCGACACCGGAGACGTCCATCGCGTTTCCGATGACGGGCGCGCCGCGGGTGCCGGCAAAAGCGCAGCAGTGGCCGCCGCCGAAGGCTGAGTGCGCAGGTCCACCTTCAAGGAAAAGCAGGCCGTCGTGGGTCTCGATGAAATCGAGCGTGCAAGCGACCTGTTCGTGACCGAAGCCAGCGAGCTTTTCGGCGAACTCAGGCCTGCGGCGCGCAAATTCGGTGTCCATAAAGCGCGGAAATAGGCTGCGCTGGACCATCAGATCCGCCATCGACTGGGCGAGCTCGCGGACAGCGATCGCCATCTTGGCGTCGAGCGGCGTGGCCTCACCGAGCCACCCGTAATAGTTCGACACGCCGACAACCTTGCCGTCGACGATGAAGGCTCGCCATTCGCACGGCCAGGATCCCTTTCCAGCGAAAGGGGTTCCCTGGCGATGGGGGTCATCACCGGTGCGCCAGCGCGAAGCCTTGACCCACGGACGCGCAACGAAGCGGGTGGTACCGCCCGGCCCCTCGGCGATGGCCTGCACGGTACGGCGATCGGAGACGTCGACCATGCGCCGGTTGCCGACGCGGACCCAGCCCGGGCCAACCTCGAGGTTGGGGCCAAACTTGATCTCGGGAACTTCGCCGCCGGCGACGCCTGAGCCGGCGAGCGTCTTGAGATTGCTGCCGCCGGCGCGCGCGTGACGGACCATCCACCCCTCAGGGATCTCGTCCATCGCCGCCATGAGCTTTTCGGTGACCTCTTCGCGATCGACCAGACCTTCGGAGGTCGTCTCGTCGGAAGGGGCAGGAAGGGAGCGCGCGAGCTTCTCGAGGATGCGCGTGGACCGCGGGTCAGTCAGGTTGAGCTTGCCGGACGCCGCGTCGGCCTCCTCCTCGCTCAAGGCGAGGATAATCCGTGCCGGCACAGACGGCACACCAGCGGCTTTCGCGATCGCGAGGTACGCAGGGAGATCGCAGGCGTCGAAGGGGCCCTGTTGGCCCTCGGAGATGGCTTCGGCGTCGATCCACGTGCCGGTCTCGGCAGCGTGGAATGCTTCGGTCTCGCCCATGCCATCGAAGAAGTCCCCGAGGCTGCGCCGGCGGGTGAGCATGGTGCGCGCGAGAATGCCGAGATCCTTGGCCGTCTCGATGATGTCCGACTTGCGTGTGATCGCGATCAGAGCCTGGCGAAGCATGAGCGTTCCTTTCGTGCCCTTGTCGGGGTTTCCGAGCGTCTCGGGTTCAGCCCGCTTCGTTCGGCTCACTGACGCGCTCTTCGCGCCCTCGCCTACGCAGCGTTGACTGTCGGATACTCGGCCTTCTTGCCGAGGCGCTGTGCCTGATCGTGAATGAGCATCCGCTGCAGTCGGACCATTTCCGCGAGCATCTCGCGATCATCGGCGCACTCGGCCATGATCTGAGCAATGGTGAGACTGCGAGGATGCCCCTTGTGAGGGGCCGGCTTATCCGCAGGCTTCAGGGCAACCGACACTTGATCGACGTCCTGGTCTTCGTCGACCTCGTCGGACTCGGTCGCGGCATCGATTTCGTCGGCCATTTCGGCCGCTGCTTCGGGCGCCGGCGACTCTGCGCCGTCGAGGGGTGTCGCAGTCCGCCAGCGCTTCGTTTCCTTGAACCGGGCGAGGGCTTCCTCCTTCGCGGCGTCGATCCGGTCGAGGTAGGCCATGACCTCGGCCGGGGACCACTCGTAGCTGGGCCCGGACAGGTTCGACAGCACGCGCAGCGCGTCGACGATCGAGTCCGTGCGCCGTTCCGCGACGCGGTGAAAATTCGCGTGTTTTTCTGACATTTCCGTCTCGTGAAGGTCAGGCTCGATCAGCGCACGGAATTGCGGGTGCACCGGTGCCATTTGTTCTGGTAGCCGAACTCGCCTTCCTTGCCGTAGCACCATCCGAGCTGCCCGAGGCGCTTGCCGTAGGCCTCGCGCTCTTCGCAGGCGAGATGGGTCTTGGGGTTGTCGCCGCTGCCGCCGCGGCACTGACCGTTGGCCTCGAACCAGAGGCGCTGCATCGTCTTGGGGTCGTTGCGGGACTGGGCGGAAACATCGGTGACCGTGGCGCAGACACCGATTGCGGCAGTTGCGAGCGAAAGGATGATCGATAGGCGGAGCAAAATGGGGGAGCCCTTTGAATGTGCTTCGGTGATGGTCGGCATTCTATCACAACGCGTCGGCTTGGGCGCCGAGCGGCTTCAGCAGCCGCGGTTGCACTGGGCGCAGAAATTCCGCGTCGAAGAGATAAAGCTCGGCGCAGTCCAGGTCGGCGGGGCTCGGAGATTTCAAGGCCGCCTCGAACCCCCTTCGATTAAATCCGTCGTCGCGTGCGGATGCCTCGGAGATAGCGTTTGCGATCAGCCATTGCTGCACGCGCTGCAGCGTGTTCGTGGCTTTGCGATTGCTCTCGAGGTCGATCTTCGGGAACGGCGACGTCGAGCGGCCGGTGGTGGTCGTTACGACTTCTCCGGCGGCCAAACGCATGCCCACGGAGCCACGCTTCACGCATGTGGGCGTGGTCACGCGGCGAGGCCCTTCGTCTTCGCCTCGCGTACGCCCTCGAGGCGTTTGCGCCAGAGGTAGAAGAGTTCGCAGTGAACCTCGCTCAAGAGGTCACCATAGGCGATCGACCGGAAGACGAACTTCGATCCGACGGGGATCCGGTCGAGAAGCCGATCGAGCGCCAGGAAGACATCCTTGTCGGCCGTCGGGGTGAGATCGATGTCACCGACGCAGTTGCATTCGATTCCCAGAGCGTCGGCTTCGGCGAACATCAGCGTGCTGATGGTGTCGATGTCCGTAACTCGGTTGCGGAAATTACGGATGAAAGCGGCACGCGCCGCCTCGGTGATGGCGAAGTCCGTCATCGGCTCGAGGAGCATCGTTGCGTGGTGGCCTGCGGTCTTGGCGACGGATTGCATCGTGACGTCCTTTGGGATTTCGAAACCGGGGGATCACTCGTAGTGAGGGCGCGTCGCGGGGAAATGGGTCGGCGGCCATCCCTCGTGGATCATCGCGAGGTATTTCCCGTCGCTGATGGTCGAGCTGAGGTCGAACCGGCGATCGCCGACGTTCCAGTCGGCGTCCAGGACCGTCTGGATTTCATCGCGGATCTTGAGCGCTTCCTGCTCGGTCTCGACGAATTTGCCCATGGCGACGAGTTCGGGTGAGGTTTCGAGCTGTCCCGCGTCAAACCACCAGCCACCTTCCTCAGAACCCCCATACGCCTTGCAGACGTCGAATACGGCGATTGAATGCATGTGCAGATCTCTCATGGGATTTCGGCGCCGTTGCCCGGCATTATTCGGTTTAATTTCGGAACGTCGGCGTTCGCGAAATTCGAGTTAAAATCGATTTCCGCGATGCTCTATTATGCCCCATCCGGGGCCATGGGCGAAGCTGCGCCTCGGCGTCCACGAAGGGATTTCATGGCGTTGGAGCACGTGCCAGTATGCGCACCCGGACGAAGCCGGGCGCGCGCTGGGGGTGTTCGATGTCGGACGGGCCTACAGGCTGGGAGCTGGTGCAGCCCTTTGCACCGACGCCGCTGTCTCAAACCCAATCGATCGAATTCAGAGCATATTGCTCATTCCGGATTCGCTTGGATTTCGGGCCGATCGCGGTGATCGCGGCCATGTCCGTTTCAGTGCAGATCGAAGTGCGGCGTTCAGAGGACGCAGCCGATCAGCCGACGGTATCGCTTTCCATCGCGGTCGTGGGATCGATCTCGGTCAAGGTCGGCGGCTACACACTCAGGGTGGGCTGGAGCACGTTTTTGAGTGGTCCCATAGTCTGGGAGCCGCCGCGTCTTGCGGCGGCTCCTTTGATGCTCCCCAAGCCGTAGGCTTAAGCGGCGGACGCCTTGCGCCCGCGAATGGAGTAGGAGCGTCGGATGGCGCGAAGCTGTTGAGCGGAGCGCGCCGGGCGCGCTTCGGTGTCCTTCGTCGCCGGCTTCGGCTTGATCACCGCGACGGCTTTTTCGCCGCTCTTGCGCGGCTGCAGCGTTCCCTGCGCGCGCAGCCAGGCGAAGTACTTGCCGCGGGGCATCCACGGGCGAGTGTAGGTCTTCGCGGCCGGGGCTGCCTGGGCGTTCAGGCCTGCGATCAGCACGTCCTCGCTCGGCAGCGGATCGAAGCTCGCGACATCGTCGCACTCGCGGAAGGACGTCTCGAAAGCATCTGCGTCGACGGTGATGACCGGCACGTCCGCCATCTGAGCGGCGAGCTCGGTCGGCTCCGCCTGCTGGGTGACGGAGAACGTGACGGCGGGGCCGAACTCGAAGCCGTCGATGCTGGCGGAAAAATCGGCCAGGCTGATCTGAAACGGATCGACGCCGTAGGCGAAGCGATCGTGACCGGGGATCACGCCGAGGCCGGCCTCCACGAGCACGTCAGTGCCGATCGTGTCGATGAGATCGAGAACGCCGTCGAGATCGATGCGGAGGAAGGCGTCATCGGGCTCGCTCGCTGCGACCAGGTTGGCGAGGTCGGTCGAAAACTGGAAGCCCTCGGTCTGCTCCGGCTTCTCACTGCTTTCGATGAAGAGCTTCGGGCCAGCGAGCGAGCTGACGGGGATGCTGTTCTGCGCCATCATTTCCAGAACGGAGCGGTTGACAGCGAGGTAGGCGAGACCGAGCTTCGACATGTTGATTGGTCCTTTTTGGGATTTCCGGAAGGGCGATTTCGCGCTTTCTTCCGATTTTCCATCATCCGGCGAGGCCCGACGCCGGTCGTCCATCGTTACCGGGACAGCGACGTGAGAAGCTGCCGAGCGTAGCGTTCGTCCGACAGACGGAAGCTGGTGAAAGCGGTGTCCTTCCCGACCGCTTTGATCAGATGTGGAGCCAAGCGATCCGCGATGGCCGGCTCGCCAATTCCTTCCGGGAGCTCTACTTCGGCCATCACGAAGTAGGGCGCTGCGAGGTCCCCGAAGAAGTCGACGTCCCAGTGCCCGCCATCGTCGAACCGGAAGCGGGTTTTGGTCAGCCGATTGGCTGACAGAGGCCAGAGCCGATCGAAATCCTTTTTCGACACTCGACGCTCAAGCTCGACTAGCCCGTCTTCGGTGTCCATTTTGAACGTGAACTTGCGCGTGACCGGGCCTGTCGCCGGACGCACAGCGCGGATGCGGTTGTGCTGCGACAGGTACCCCTGCTGCAGGCTCTCCCCTGCAGGCCCGAGCGCCGCTCGCAGCTCAGGACTGTCGCGAAGGACGTATTTGAACTCGTTCTCGATCGGCATCTCAGACAGCCATTCTGTTGGAGGGGGCAGCGGCGATCGAACCATGCCGCGCAATTCCAGGAATTCCAGCTTCGATGGCATCGTACGAGATCGCGCCGACAGGATCCGAAAGCCCGAATGGGTTGATCTCGATGAGGCCGAAGCCATCGTGCTTGCACCAGACGTCGACGACGACGGTGTCCAGGGGCAGATGCGGGCCGACGACGTCGAGCACGTAGCGCTCCACCTTCTCGCGAATTGCAGCGTCCGCGTCATGCGGTGCTGCGAAGGTGGGCTCATGCCCATATTCCGCGACAGCGAGAAGGCGGCCGCCCTTCAGGAAGCATCTGAGTTCGACCTCGGGTCGAAGATTGAACTCCTGCTTCCTCAGGCAAACCACCGGCTGCAAGTCGGTGTTCGAGAATTTGAAGAGATCCTCCATCATCCGTTCCGAACAGGCCATGACCTGGATGATCTGCTTGCCGGAGCAGGTGATCGGGACCAACAGCGGCCACGGCCCATCCTTGGGCGAGCGGCTGTTGAGCCGGAAGAAATGGTTCCTGAAACCGAGATGGCGATCAAGCTCGGCGGCGAGATCGACAAACTCGGGGAATTCGGCCCGGGGCTCGTAGAGCGGAGCGATGAGGTGCTTCGGGAACTCGACGAACGTCGTCGGGATCGAGAGCGCCATCAGCTCGGGGGACCATTTGTCGAGAAGGAGCGGCTCGATCATTTCGGCCCAGGGACGATGGCGCTCGCGAAGCTCCTCGGGCGTCGGCATGCGGATATCGAACATTTTCGGAACTCCCTTATGCGGCTGCGCGGTCGCGGCCGAATTGGCTGTAAATGTCGGTTGCGGTGACGCCATCGAGCGTCTCGGCAATGAAGCTGCACGCGGCGAAAAGGTCGCTATTCGGCAGGGCTTCGTACCGAGGAAACCGCGCTTTGGTGAACAGGAAGGCGTTCAGGCGCCGAGAGTGTCGACCGCGCTCACTGATCGGCTGCTGCAGTTCGATTGCTGTCTGAGCGAAAGCCGCCTCCCGCGTTGGGTGGATCGGCTTGCAGGGTGTGCGGCAACTCCCGTCGGTGAAGATGATCTGCCATGCCGGCACGCCGTTCTTCGGGCTCGGCACGGGGATCACGACAACGACCTCTTTCTCCGTCGCCGTCGAACCGAAATAGGTCATATGCGAGCGGCCGGTCGAAATGGGTCCGACCCAGGTGAGATCAGCCATTTTTGCCTCGGGGTTATCCGTTGGATTCGATTTCCCCATGCGCATTTCCGAAAGATTGAAGGCCTGCGCGCCCTGTCTTATGGTTGGTGGGTTGACAACCGAAGGCGCCACCCTCATTTGGTTGGTGGGTTGTCAACGGAGGGGACCATGCAAGCCGAACTGATCAATGTTCGCGCGCAGCTGATGTCTGCGCTTGCTACGATCGACAGCCTTCTCGCCGGTGCTCCCGGCGCGGAGGAGACGATGAAGTATCGGGTTTCGCCGGGAGGCCCACTTTCCCCGGCCGGCATCGCCGAGATGTATCGGCGATTTGAGGCGAATGAGCCCGATGCCGTGATCGCGCGTGCGATGGCGGTCTCGGTTCAGGGTTGTCAGAAGCGTCGCGCAATCTGGAAAAAGGAGCGAGCTCGTGGATGAACCATATCAGAGGGTCACTGACCCCGATTATTTTCGCGGGGTCTTGGGGAATTTAATCGGGCCGAAAAGCGGCATGAAGGCTCGCTTCGGCAACCGAGGCGACGGCCGTTTCCCGAATTATCAGACGGTCGGCGTCGACGGGAAGGTCCGCCGCTACAGTGGGAGTTCTCACCAGCCCTATCACGATCAGCCAACCGTTTCGTTCGAGCCCGATAACCTGTCGGACGGAGAGTTCAGCTATGAGGATGTGCAGGGGCTGCTCGCGGCGTGCTTAGGCGCCGCAAAGGCCTGAAGGCTCCTGGGATTGCAGACCTCACTCAAAGAAAAAGCCCCGCCGGTGAGGCGGGGCTCTTCCATTACGCGGCGGCCTTGGCCGGCTTCGCGGCGTAGTAGGCCTTGATCTTTTCGCCCTTCCAGGCGGCGATGCGGTTCTCGCGGATCTTGTTCTTGAGCCAGTTGTCGATGTGGCGCTTGCGAGCGGCAGCGCGCGCCTCGGCGCCGATCCGGAGGCCGATCGAGCGACGGATCGCGGCCAGCTGAGCGGGGGTGCGGGCGGTCTTGGTCTTGGTCTTGGTCTGGGCCTGGGCGGTCATGGAATTGTCCTCTTGGGATTGAGCGAAAAATCGCCTCATGATCGACGGAACGTCGCTTTCGCGTTGTCCTTATCGGGGTTGCGAACCGGTCTGGGTTCAACCAGTCCGCCCCTTCTCGATCCAATTCCTTGTCAGTCTCAGCCGGCGGCCGCCGCTGACTGGGCCTCGTATGCTGTCGCGCTGGGGCGCATGTCGCAGACGATTTCGAGATCGTATGCCGCCCGGGCATCTGAGAGATCGAGCAGCGCTTTGCACTCGTTGTTGATGATCAACGGCTGCCGGCCGAGGCCGCGGTGATCAACATGGGGAACCACCCTCCCCTGCTTGTAGGCATCATAGATCGCGCCGAGCGTCTTCAGGCGCAGTGCGGCGGCGTCTATGTCGCCGATCAGCCAGGCGATCACGATGCGCTCAACCTGTTGGATCGTGAGCAGGGGTTTGCCGAGGGTGTCGGCTACCAAGGTCGAACCAACGATCGTTCTGACACGGTGCTCGATAAGAACTTTTTCGAGTCGTGTGCAAAGAACATCGACTGCGCGGCGATTGCGCAAGGTAAAATCTCCGGCTTCGGCAGCAATTGTGTACGCGACATAGGTACTGTTCAGCGACACGACTGACGACGGCGCAAATCACCTACGACCTCTGAATACGTCGCGTCGGATTTCGAGGCAAGCGCCTTGTTGGACCATTGCCTGTTGCGATCCGACCGAGCTAAAGAACGTCGGTGTTTTGCCCGAACCGAGTTCGTTATGACCCTTCGCATCCTGACCGCTTTTACCCTCAGCGCCTGCGTCTCCTACGCGGCGGCGGCGCAGGAACTGAAGCCGCGCGACGCGGCGCTGCGCGTGATGGGCGCTTCGATCAACATTCCAGGCAGCGCGGCTTATTGCCGAAGCAAGGGCTGGCTTCAGGATGCCGAGCTGGAGCCTGTGGTGGGCTGGAATAAGAAGCACGAAGGCACGATGCGAAAGGCGATCAAGGTGATCGAGGCGACCGGCGGCATGTCGGCGTCCGATCGAGAGGCGTTGGATAAGATCGCCCTCAGGGTGGTCAAGGCGCAGATCGAGGACGGCGACCCGAAGGAGAACTGCCGGGCGCTCATTTCGGGGTTGCGCGCGAATGCGCTGGACCTCGCCGCGGTGCCGGAGCTGAAAGACGCACTCGCGGTCCTGGAAAGGACGCCCTAGCAGCGCTTTAGGATCGCTTGCCGTAGGCGATCCTGGCCTGTCCGACGCCCGGGCCCGGGCTTGGTGCCCAGACATACCAGGCGTGGTCTTCGGTGCCCTGGCTTTCGCCGGGGAACCACTGGATTCGATCGACCAAGCTGATCTTGGCGAAGAACCGCGGGTTGTTGGCGAAGAGGTCCATGCGGGTCTTGCCGAAGTCGAACTTGGCGGTCAGGAGCAACGCGACCCACCCGGGGCAGCGCTGGAGGCAAAGCCTCGCAAATCGAACTGCGAGAATGTTCAGTCGTCCGTAGGGGGGATTGGAAATAATCCCGTTTACCGCGGGCGCTTCGATGTCGGCGAAAAAATCAGCGATAAAATGATGATCCCGATTATGCCGGGTCACGTCGCTGGTGATGACTCGGTGGCCATGCGCCAGAAGGATATCAGCAATTTTGTGATTGCCGGCAGCCGGCTCCCAGAGCAGTAGCCCTTTCGGGAGCCCGAGATGTGCGATGAGCGCCTCGGTTGCCCACGCCTCAGTCTCGTACAGCTCAAAGTCCTGGCGCGCGTAGGCTGATGCGACGACGGTCAAGGCGATTCCGGAGTCTCGACCGTGATCGTTCGGTCGTCGAGCTCGCCGACGCCGCTTGCGATCCATGTGCATTCGTCGGCATGGGCCATTGCCGATGCTTCGCGCGCGTTCTCTGCGACGACATAGGCTTCGAATGTCGCGATCGCGTCGCGCTCCTGACGGGCGATAAACAGGGAGTGGCCGTCTGGCACAGTCGGGCGCGTGCCGAGATGCGCGTAGATGTCGGCCTGCGGCGCGGCCGCAGCCGAAGTGGCGTTCTTGGAGAAAGCCTCCACGATGGGGCGCAGATGGTCTGCCAAGCTCTGGATCAGATCATGGGCCTCATCGCGCGGCAGCCCGTCCACGTCGGTCGTGACCTCATGATAGGCCAACCGCACGTGGCTGAAGGGTTCGCCGACCGCATTGTCCGGGATGGTCTCCAGGCACGTCTCGAGCAGGATGCGAACCACGCTGAGCGTGCTGAGCGCGTCGTCTCGGGAGCTGTCTGCTGGATGCTCGCTCAGTTCGGTGAAGGCAGCGAGAAGAGTGATCTGCGCATTCCCCTCGGGTGTCGGAACGGTGTCGACGTCGCAGTAGCTGTCGACCACCTCGAAACCCGCCGGGTTCTTCAGCGTCAGGGGGCGATCGAGGAGGAAGCGGAGATGGTCGGTGACCCGCTCGATTCCGAATTCGGCCTTGTAGGTGGCTTGCGAGTCATGGCTGCCGCTGGACACAGCGTTCGCCGCGGCGGCATCCCAGAGAGCCTGCTTGTCGGTCACATTGACCTGGATGGAGAAGGTTGCGTGCACGAGCGATCCGATCAGATGATTGCGCTTCAGGCGGCCGAAAGGGCATCAACGGCGACGTAGTCGACGTGTGCGAGCGCCTTCCGCATCAGCGGAAGGTTGCACCACTGATGGATCGCGTCGCTGAGCGTGAGGACCGTCGAGTTGGCCAGGCTCGGGCGGGAGCCGCCGAGCGTTTCCGTCTGCCAGCGGGCGACGGCGGCGTCGAACAGCACGGTGTGCTGAGGCCACCGCTGCCGCCAGAAGGACGGCTGGGAGACCGTCTGGGCCTCGATAAAGAGGATGACATCCATCATCACCGGCGCCGCCGCGAAGATCTGGGCGTATTCTGGGACGTCGTTCATGCTCTTCTGAACGGTGGCGACGTGATAGCCGTCGGATGAGACGCGGATGGTGTTGCCGACGGCCTTGAGCGGCGTCGTCAGGATTCGGTCTTGAGCAGGGGTCATTGGCTTCTCTTTTCGATGGGCGGGGGAAATGCCTGATCAGGCCGCGGGCGCGCTCTCCGAAGCGGCAGGCGGCAGGCGCAAGCGTGCGAGCTCTTCGTCCCGGAGGTTGTCGACGCCGAATTCCTCGAGTGACCGCGCGGCCCTCCGGGGTGAGGAAGCCGCGCGGATAAGGGGTCTGCCTCATGCTGCCACCGCCTGTCTCGACGCGATCCGGGAATGGCGCGCCAGGAGGCGTGAGGGATCGCGGCGATAGACCTTGAGCGGGATGTGTTCGGCGTCGTGGGTCTCATAGATGCCGCGAAGCTCGCGCAGAAGATCCCGGTACTCCCCTTCGGTAGCCAAGCGGCCCTTGCGAAGCCATTCCCTGCTGGCAGCGCCATGCTGCCCCACAGGCGCGTAGCTCGCGATGTTGCCTGCAGCATCCCAGCTTTCGGTCGGGAAGTAGGCGCAAAGCTCTCCACGATTGATGCGAAAAATCACCGGCAGCGGCTTTGTCTTGTCTCCCTCGACAATCCACCCGAACTCACCCGCAAGCCCGGCCCACGTGCCGACGCTGTCGGTAGCCTCGGCCTGGCTCTCGGCATTCGTAGACTCGTCGGGGCATTCGTCGCCGGAGAAGTGGTCGCGGAAGCGTTCGCACTGATCATCGCCGGCGAAGATGGCTGATGCGCCATCGCGCTTGCGCACGATCCGAAAGCCGTTGAGGTCGCTCGCGTACAGGACGAAGCGGTCTGTTTCGCCGACGACGTATTCCTGATGCAGCCGCTCTCGCGGGGTCAAAAGGCGTGGGCTTCCCGTCATCAGAGCGAACGCTGCGACGTGGTGGCGGCATCTGCAGTTTCGGGCAGGAGCTCTGCCATTCGCGCAGGGAAAAGCTTGGCTGCATCGCGGCGCCAGAGGCACGCGTCGAACCCCTGCCCGCATTCGATGTCAGCCGAAAGCTTGCTGGTTCGAGGCTTGACCTGCCAGCCGTTGGGAAGCGGGTCGCCAGCGAGGCAGAGGATCATCCGAAGGGCATCGGTAGGCCGGATGAAGCTGTCGGCTATCCGGCCGACGTCACCTGGCGCGATGCAATACCAGGGGCCACCGTCGTTCTCGATGTAGAACCCCGGCGCGACCAGTTTCACGCGCTCGGAGAGGACCTTTCGAGCCTTCTTCGAGTGATCGGTCGCCTTGAGTGCGTATGCCGCAAGAGCGGTGGTCGCAGGCAGGTCGTCGAACTCATGGATTTCGCCAGGAGTGTCCGTGGTCACGCTGACATGGACGTTTCCGGTGTCGAACTGCATCAGTCCGATGGAGATCGCCTCTGCGGGGCTTTTGGCGAACGTCTGGGTCGTGAAACAGACGTAGTACTGTTTCGTTTCGGGTTCGGACATTGTCCAGGATCCTTCTGCGGCCACGAGCCGATGGTGGGGAGGGCAACAGGCGGCGTGATGCGCTAGGCGGCCATTCGCTGCTGCTCGCGACGGTGATCGGAGAGATTTGCTGCGCGCTCGTCCCGGGCGGAGATCACGCGCTCTTCATAGGCAAGCAAAACTCGGGAGCGTGGGCCCAGCGTCCGGATATCGTCTGCGATCCAGGACGCCATGCGCTCCTTGAGCCATGCGTCGGCCGGCTGGTTCTCGACGAAGCAATGGGTGAGCTCGAATTTCGAGCCATCGCCTTCGATGCAAAGGCAGATATCTCCGCCGATCGAGACCGCGCCGAATTGAAATTCGCTGTCCTCAATTTCGAACGCGAGCATGATCAATAATCCACGGATAACGCGTCGAAAATGACGGCGTAGAAATGGGAGGCGATGAAGCGCAATTTCGTATGCCCATTTTATCAGGGCACACGTCGGCCGGTCATCAGGGCAAGCGAGCAAAGGCGGTTTGAAGAGCGCGAGCGTCGTTCACGCACGCTTTTGCCGCGATGATATAGACGCGCTTCAGCTGTTCGTTTTTCTGACGATGCGCCGTGAGCGCGTCGCGTCGATAGATGGCGGCCCAGCGCAGATCGTCCGCAATGCGCTGTCGGATCGGCCGATCGATAATCGTCGGGAACTGAATTTTGACGGCGCTGACCTTAGCGGACCGATCATGCCGCTCGGCATTGATGCTGATGAGGCCGTGGTTCGGCAGCCGCATGAGGCGAGAGGCAAAGCCAGGGCCGCGGCCCTTTGCGAGATTGGCTCGCCGGCGCGCTTCAGTTCGGACGAAGCGGTGCTCGGCCTTGAATTCGATCTTGGTCATGCCGGCTCCGCCTACCTCTATGGGATTTTCACTTCTCGATCTCTGATCGGGGATCCTTGGAATTGTCCGGATAATGCGAAAAGGCCCGGGTCTGATGACCCAGGCCTCTCGGAAAAGGGCTAGAGAGAATTGCCGACGCGCTGGCCATTGCAGAGGGCAAAGACCTCGACCACGCTGGCGTTGCCCGGCTCGAACCTCACCGTGAACGATCCCTGGACCGTCGCGGCCCCGGGTTCGTCGCCGTCGAAGTACGCCTTGCGCGTCCACTCGTCGCCTGGGGTGATGCGCTCCCAGCCTTCGGCGTCCTGAACGGGGTAGCCGAAATCGTAGTTGAGCCACGCTTGGTCGGCGGCGACACCACGGTCGTTGTCGAGCTGGTCGACAGGCGCGGCCGGCGGGGACTTCAGCTTATCGAGGATGGCGACGAGATCGCTGGCCCAGGAATGCAGGACGTCCGCCCCCATTGAGGGGCGATACTCCTTTCGGAGCGTTGCGAGCTCCGCAAGCACCGTCTCGACGTGACCGTGGCTTGCGGCGACGGACCCCACTGCGCTCGCAGCCTGCGCGCTGCTGTGCACGATGGAAGCAATCAGGTCGTAGACGACGCGGTGGGGCTTGTCCTGCCAGGTGGCAGCCATTGGCCCAACCCCGCCTGGCGCACGCCAGTAGGCATCCAGCGGATGCGCGAGCGGCCTCCCCGTACTGAAGACCGCGAGGAGCTCGGCGTTGTGAAGGTTGCTGGTCATGCTGAGGATCACCCTTCGAGAAGGAATGCGGAATCGAGGATGTCGACGGAAAAGCCGGCTGCAGCGAGGGTGCTGTAGACGTCGTCGACACAGCCGCTGTCACTCTCCTCGCCATGGGTCCATGCGCCGGTGAGCTTGATCGGGTTCGTCTGGGGCGAGAGGCCGAGATCAGCCACCAGTGCCGCAGCGGCCGCAGCCTGATCGAAATCTGCGGCGGCGTCGCCGTCTATGCGGCGGCTCTTGAAGCCGGCGGACGCGTTCCGCGCCAAGGCATCCGTGAGACCGCGATTGAAGATCGGGTAGTCAGCCAGGTCGTCGGAAAGGTCGCCGTCGATGACGGCGATATGCCCGTTCCAGCGGGCGAGCTCGGAGCTAAGCCCGTCGCGTGCTGCGCGGGCGTCGTACCGGCCGAGATTGAGGTTCGCGCTTCCGCAGCAGCTGCCGGGGTGCACCACGATCAAGACTGGCTCGTGGGTCATCAGATGCGACGATCGCTGGGGATCGAGAGCCTCGCACCGCGGTTTTCGGCATAGGTGAACAGGATGCGAGAACCGTCGGAGTAGGAGCCTTCCATGCGTGTCACGCGACCGCGCTCGTTTCTCTTCTCGAGGGTGACACGGCATGGCGGGAAGAGGTCGCGGCGTCCCCGATCATGGACGGCATAGCCTCCGGCAAGCGTAAAGGCGGATGCTCCTGCGCACGCGGACGCGACCTGGGCTGCGATCGACATAGGGGTCACCCTCCAGCATGTGCGCCGATCTCGGCGGCTGCGATTTCGAAAATGGTGGCTTCGATGACAGGGAATTCACGCACGCCAGAAAACGAGAAAGGCCGCCCGGTGCGCTTGCACGGGACGGCCTCGGCTGACTGCGGTGAATCTGGGGGATCTGCTTTGCGGCTACGGTGCCGGAAGCGATGTCCTCATTTTGGAAGGACGCGAAACTCGATGGCGCTGCTGAACGAAGACACGGTGTAATACATGTTTTCGTTCCAGGTGCTTGCCTGCTGATTGCCGGCTGCGTCCGACACCAATTTCGAGATCATAGCGGCCGCATCAGCGCTCGATTTTTCGGGCGTGAAAAGTCCGACCACGGCCAGGCAGGCCTGCATGAAATCGAGTACCGCTGTCGGGTCCGATTGGCGGATTTGGATCACCACCTTGTCGAGCCTGGTGTAATTTTCCCGCGGCGCACTGGCGGTGATGATCGCCGCACCGATCTTGTAGGTGCACGTGTTGGCAAAGCTGTCGCGGCACTCGACGAGGGACACCCGATTTTGCGCGCTTCCACGTGTGATGACCTCGTTCAGCTTGTTTCCGAGGTGCTGGACGTTGACATCGAACGGAGCTGCGCCTGCTGGCGCCGCGGCTGCGAGCGCGAGGGCCGCGACGACGGTCCAGAATTTTGAAATCATGGCGTGAGATCCAGCTTCGAGGCGAGTGCGGATATCACGACCTCTTCGGTATTTGAATGGTGCCGGCGGAGAGGATTGAACTCCCGACCTTCGCGTTACAAATGCGCTGCACTACCGCTGTGCTACGCCGGCGAACCGAGGAATTTGGTGGAGCCAGTCGGGATCGAACCGACGACCTATTGCTTGCAAAGCAATTGCTCTCCCAGCTGAGCTATGGCCCCAAACCGATATTCCATGGCGCTATACCACGCGCCGAATTTTAAAGAGAATAATTTGGTCGGAGCAGCAGGATTTGAACCTGCGGCCCTCTACTCCCAAAGTAGATGCGCTACCAGGCTGCGCTATGCTCCGACTGTCGAAATCAATACATCCCTTTATGGGCTTATATCAATATCGAATTCGATAATCCCTGCTCACTCAACTGACCTTGAGCGCCGCCGGGCGTTTCGCTCGATCGCGAGTTCTGCGCGACGTAGCGAGTCTGCGACGGCTTCGGTGGATATATCCGCCACCTGCAGACAGTCGCTGTCGGGCTGTCGCTCGACCAGAAATTCAGGCGTGCTGCTGTTGTCGATGACAAGCAGCTGGTCGGCCCTGCTCGCGAACCACCGCAGGTTCCGGATCGACCGGATCCATCGCGCGCGGACCTTGTCCTTCGGCACATGATGTCCGCCGGCGTTCACTCGCTGAGAGACCCGCAGAACGTTGAGGTCCGCGCGGCTGGTGAAGACGAAGACCAGGCCGACCTGGAAGCCCGACCGTTTGGCTTCCTTCACGGTGGCCTTGTATTTCGGTGATGACAGGACCGTCTCGACGGTGAAGCTGAGGCCCTTCTTCACGTGCTGATCGACCTCGTGGTCGACGAGGCGGGCGGCCTTGAGGCTGATCTCGGGGGTCACTTCGGTGCCGTCGAGCTCGGCGAGCCACTTTGCGACGTCGTCGGCGTTGAGGCTCAAGCTGCCGGCCATGAGAGAAATGACCCGGGGATGGGCAGCGATCGTCGTCTTGCCGGACCCGTTAGGGCCCGCAAGAATCCATAGCCAAGGCAAGGAAATCTCCGGAGGTTAGGACAGGGCCGCGTCGATTTCGGCCTGCGTCAGCCGGCGCAGCGATCCCGCGGCGGTCTGAGCGCAAAGGTTGCCGTCGTCGTCGAGCACATAGACCGGCAGGCCAGCCTTATGGTGCTGCTGGACTGCCGCGCTCGTGGCCTCCACGATGGCGCTCTTGAGAGCGGACATGTGTTCGCCGGTGCCGGCTTCCAGCCTCTTCTGAGGCCGAGCCGGAAAAGCAGTCGCGGTGAGGCGTGCAGCGCTTCCCATCGCGCTAATATGATGCATGGGTTCTCCAATGTCCATGTCGGCCGGGCACCTTGCGGTGCCCGGCGCAGATGGGTCAGCCGTTTTTGATCTGCGCGAAGTATGCCGCGATCTGGTCGGCGACTGAGACGTGATACGGCCCGGACCAATCTCTGACGAAGGCCGGAGCTGATTTGGAGCCGGTGAAAGCGTCGCTTTCGTCGGAGTCGTCCTTGATATCCTGCGCCTTGTCCGGGTCCATGGCGACGATTTCGGCGGTAATATCCCACTCGGTTTCGCCGGATGCATCGACGTCGATAGCGTAATCTTTGACCCAGGCTTGCGGCTGGAAATGCGCGATCACGCGAGGTCCGTCGGCCGGCATCAGAATGCGAGCGATCTGGATCTTCCAGTCGTCGAAATCGATGGCGATCTTCGGGACACGGTCGAACGGGATCAGAGCCTGGATAGTGTGTCTATCTCCCATGACGTCGTCCTCGGTTACGAGGACGTGGCCATCAACCGCCTTCACTGCCTTTTCGATGTGAGAAGCGTAGGCTTTGACCTCAGCGAGGGTTTTGTCGCGACTGTCTTTTGATTCAGGATTGAATGCGACCTCGACGGAAGCGCCGACGAACTTGGCGCCCTGATAGAAGAACGAGTAGCCGAGTTCGGCATGGAAGCCGTTCGGCATGGTGATGCTGTCTTCACCGATGTATCGTGCTTCGTCCTTCGTGAGGGGATAGAAAATCCCGTTTGCATCGACGGACCATTTCAGGCCGTGACGCGAGAACAGCTCGGGTCCGCCATCAACAGGTTCGCAGCAGGCATTGGTGAGACACAAAGGTCCGTCGTGGCCGTCGGGATAATCCTGAGACCAGGATTGGATGGGCGGATGATCCGCCTCTCCTGCTTCTTCAATCTTCGCTGAAACCCACTCAGCGTAGCTCTGACGGGTGTCTCCGTTGCCGACCTCGTAGCGCCAGTCTTCGGAACCGTAGACCGGATGGTCGGCCCACGGGTCGACGGGATCGGCGGCGATCGCTGAAACGGGAACAGGCGCACGAGAGGCGGGCAGATCGCGCTGCGGCGCTTGCCCGACTGCAGCAAGGATGTCGCTCGCTGTCAGATGGATCGCGGTATCGCCGTAGGTGAGGAACTCCCGGTCGTGCGCCTCGAAATATGCATCGATCAGTTCGGTGCCTTCGAGTTTGTGGCCTTCGGGAAAGCGGTGCGCGACCTCTTCCCAGTACTGCACGCACCAGGCTTCCACCTCCGCCTCGACGCCCTCCTTGGTCGGGGACGAAAAAGTGGCTGTGCCGTGCTTATGATCGATTGAGGCGGTGTGAATCTTGAACTCGAATTCACGCCCGCTGTCGACGCTGCCGAGCGTGTTGGCGATGGTCTGCAGCTCTGTGCCCACCGCGCTCGTGACGTCGAGGAGATGGCCATAGGGAGAAACGCCGAAGAGGTTGCCGGTGCCGGCGTCCTGCTGCTCGAGGAAGCTCTCATCGACCGCGAAGGGAGCATTCGCGACAGGGTCGAGTAGGACGATCAGGTTCTGCCCGTCGCCCAGTTCGAAGCGGCCGGTTGCGGGCGCGGCCGGGGGATTGAGGGCACCCTTCTTGGCGGCGGCGGTCGCCTCGTTGGAATTGTGAAACCCGAACGCGGCGGCGCAGGTCTCGAGAAGCTGGTGGCGCTTGAACGCGACACCTTGAGCCCGAAGCGCCTTGTCGAGGCGGTTCAGGTGGATAGGAAGGGATTTCATGTGTGCTGTCTCCGGAAGGCAGCCGGCCAACTCGTCTGAGGCGGGGGTTCCACTAGCCGCGAGCCGACTGCCGAGGGATCAGCAGATGAGGGGTCGCAGTTCAGTCTCGAACAGGGTTTGCCTGCGGCTGACGAAGCCGCGAGAAAGGTTTCTCTGGAACCGGCGGGCTACCTGTGGCCCGGGAGCTTTATAGGCCCCTTCGACACGGTCGCGCGCGGCCGTGATGGAGAGGTCTTGGGCCGCCGCATCTTATGGCGGCCCACTTGTTTTTGGCGGAGTTTTATCCAGGCAGCGAGACCGTCGACGGCCGTTTACAATCACGGATATCTAGGGCCAATTCTCCACTCGCGATGTAGCGATCCATGACCGCGAGAACAGCTCGAAGTGCCAGAACCTGGAAGTTGTCTTCGATCGTCTGGGGCCAAAAAATCGGGAACCTGTTCGAACTGCCGGCATCCCTGCAGACGTTGCCTATTTCCCACGGCTCTTCGGATTTAGGTCTGTCGGCGATATCGAAAATCAGGTTAGCCCAATTCCCGAAATTCAGCTTGAAAGCCCCGCCGATCATTTCCTTCCTGTATTCCTGCTCGAGTAGCGGTTTGCCACGATATGTGTCCGGACATGGTAGCCCGTCGGCCACAAACCCGGCGGCGGCCAGAATATCCGCGGTGGATCCGGTTGGGTCGCCAAAAACCAGGGTGTTTGTGGCGATTATCGCGGCCTCCTCTGACCAGAAAGTGCCGTGTAATGGGATCTCGTATCCGAGATGAGCGTGCCGCAGCGCGGCGGCCTCCCGAGAAAGCCGAGGGGCCCCATTGTAGTAGTGTTCGCGAAAGATATTCTCTCGGGATGCTGGTGACGTAGGTCGGAAGCAGAGGCGCCAATCGCACCAATACTCATTACCACCCATCGAAATAACTGGTATTATGCTCCACTCTCCGTCATTCCCGACGCTAACCAACTTGGTTTTTCCATTCGGGAGACGAACGCGATCCCACTCAATTGCATCTGCCATCTCGGGATCCTTTAGCGGAGCGGTTCTGTAATAGGATGCGGGTTTTACCCCAACCACCCTCCCGGGGGAAAGTGGGCAGTTTTTCGAACGGCTGCCCTTATGGGATTTTGCCATCCCGGATCATCTGCAGCAGCGCTTCACCCGCATCGTCGGGCGTCTCACCGAAGTAGAGCTCGTAGGAGGTCTCCTCGGCCTCCACCCAGCGGTCGATGCCGACATAGCCAGCGCCAAGCTGGATCGCGATGTTGGTGTCCTTGCCGTCCTGATGCAGCTGGATCTCCGGATCCATGGAGTCATCTTCTGCCGGCACGAAGACGAGGGTCAGGCGCGGATTGAGCGCCGACACCTGAGCTGACAGTTTTTCAGCGAATTTCATATCGGGATTTTCCATTCTCACACGGGCGCAGGATGCGTCAGGTTTTGACCTCTGCAACAAAAAAACGGGGCCGAATTTATCGGCCCCGTTGGTCAGGATTCGAGCGGCGTATCCCAATAGGCGTAGTCGAGCCAGGACCGGTGAATATCCGGCGGAGGATAACGCCGGCCGAGTTCACGTAGCTGAGCAACCGTCGGCGTGTACGGCCGATGGCGTGGCACCATCCCAGCTTCCTCGGGCGTCCTGTTGCCCTTGCGCGAATTGCACCTCGCGCAGGCAAGAAGCGCGTTTGAGAAAGCGCTCGCCCCACCCCTGGATTTCGGGATGACGTGGTCGAACGTCAGCTCGTCGCCATCCCCGCAATAGACGCATGCGAAATTGTCCCGAACCGCGAGGTTCCAGCGGGAGAAAGCCGCCGGACGGTTCAGGTCGACATATTCGCGCAGCAGAATGACCGATGGCAGCCTGATCTCGAAAGAGGGGCTGCGCGCGATCTCATCGTACTCCGCAAGAACGGTGACGCGATCTGCGATCACCGCCTTGATGGCGTCCTCCCAGGGCCAGAGCGACAGCGGGCTGTAGCTGAGCGGTCTGGCATCTGCATTGAGGACGAGGGCCGGATAATGCTTGGCCATTGTCGTTCCTCGGAAAGTCAGGATGGGGGCTGGCGAACCAGCCCCCTCGCCTATTCGGCTGCTTGCATCGCCGGCGGCGTCTGGAGACCGCGGATCTCGGCGAAGGCGAAGAGCGCCGCGTCGTCCGCCAGGTGATGGCGACCGTCGACGACAAAGCCATCTCCCTGCCTGATCAGCGAGTAACCGCGGCCACGGATGGCTGCGACCGTCGCCTCGACCGGATCGACCGTGGCCTTCGTCGCCCCCCGCTTTGCGAGGAACTGCGCCACGGCGTCCGCCGTGTTGGCGCGAAGGGCCAGTGCTGCATCACGGCCGCCGTCCTTGCCCGACGAACGAACGAAGCTGTTGAAGCTCCGCTTGCCGGTCTTGGCATAGGCAACGCCGCGAACAGGCTCCGCCACCGGTGCAAGGCTGGTGGCCTTCACCACGACGGGCGCAGGAGCCACGGCAGGGGCCGTAGCGACCTTGACCTCGGGATGAGCCACCTTCGGCGCCCGACGGACCTCAGCGGGCTCCGCTGGGCGCTTCTGGACCACCTTCGGCGCCGGCGTCGCGATGCGGGTCACGGCCACGGTCGAAGCCGCCGCAAGCCGCACGAGCTCCGCCTTCACCTCACGCGCGCTCCGCACCGCGATGGCCGGCTCCGCATAAGTGGCGAAGGAGGCCTCGGCAGGGATCGGGGCAGGCTTGATGACGCGAGGACGCGGCACCCTCGGGACCGCTGCCCGCACGGCCACCTTGAACGCCACGCCCTCCTCCTCCGCGGTCTTGCGGAGAATTCGAACGTCACGGCCCAGGGCCTTGATCGCGACGGTGATCGACATGCCGCTCTTGGCAGCATCGACGATCTCGGCGCGACCAGCGGCGTCGAGTGGACGGCGGCGTCGCTTGCGCTCAACCAGGTCAAGCTTGCGGGCCTGAACCTTGATAGCGCGCACAGTGCGACCGAGCTCGACGGCGATCGTGGCAAGGGCATTATCGCCATGACCGCGCTCCCCGATCAGCTCGCGCAGGCGAGCCTTCGATTCTTCGGTCCAGGCCATGTCCTGAGCATCCGGGAAGCGGATCTCGAGGGCATAGACCTTGGCGAGGACGGCGCCACGCTCGCGCCCGATCGTCTGCACGGCATCGTCGAGCGAACGAGCAGCACGCAGCTTTGCGACCTCTTCCGTCGTCCAGTTGCGAGCAGGACGCAGGTTGAGATCGCTCACCTTGGCGGCGACGCTCGTCTCCGGGCGGCCAACAATCTTCGCGAGGTCCGCGTTGCTGACCTTCGGATCGCGAGCAAACGCGTCGCGCAGCAGCGTGATCTGCTCCGGCGTCCAATCCTGGCGGCGGTTGGGCTTGATCCCGAGGTGATCGAGCTTCCAGCGGACAGAGTTCTCGTTGCGACCGAGTTCATCGGCGATCGCGCGGATGGTCTTCTCCTCGTCGCCGACGAGTTTGACCAGGCGAGCGACATCGTCCGCGCTCCACTCGCGGCGATCCATGACGAGAGCATCGAGGTTGCGAAAGCGCGCAAAAACCGCGCCAACCTTTCGGTTGACGAGCGGAGCAATGGCGGCCGCAGTCAGGCGCTTTTCGCGCCGCAGGCGGATGATTTCCGCATCGAGTTCGGGAGTCCACTTCGCGCCGTGCATCTGCTCGGCTCCTCTTCGGGATGTAATTTCCCGGTGCGAGGAGCCTGGACGTATGCGCCAGGTGCTAATCCACGACCGGAACTCTAGGGTCCGGTCGCGCTTCCATCAGAGGGTCAGAAACCTGCTCTGAGAGTTGGGCTATTCCGGACAGTGACGCCTTCGGCAAATTCACAGCTCAATGGCCGTGACCCGACTGGGGTTGTCGGTTGAAGGCGCGCGTCTGCGTGTCCCCGCCAATTTTTGGCGGAGGTCGACATCGTTCTGGCGATGGCTATCGACACGCGGGTCACTGTCTCAAATCCTGATGGATTAGCGGAAAATCCCAATAAACGCGGAAATGCGTTTGGGCAAGCTCTTATGGCGATTTTTGAAGGCAGGGGAATTCGCAATCTGTCGAATTATGCTTGGACCGCTCACTGGCCTTGAAGCGAGCCTTCAGCCTCGCCGCGTTTCGACGAAGATCGTGACGGCATCCCAGTCGTCCGAGACCAGAAGCGGATCTGCGTCGGGTGAAATGGGATGTGTTCCATCCATTTCGAGCCTGACCACGACAAAGCGGGGTCCGCCCTGGAATTCCCTCCAGGCGGGATCGGCATAGTCGACGAAGATGCCCGTATTGGGCGGACCCACCCAGAATGGGCAGGCATCGTTTTTCCAACTCTGGTCGACCCACCAATCCGGGATGGCCGGCAGGTCGGAGTGCGGAAAGTCAGGGAACTCGACCTGCCATTTCGGGGCGACGAGGTCCCGATCTGCGAGTGCCCAGGCTGCGCACCAAAGGGCGCATTCCCCTTCGACATCGGCGTCCGAGCATGTGCCGGCGTCGACATCATCGGCGCAGTACGGAGCCCGCTCGAAGGTCGCGCGGAAGGCCTCGAGCATGGCCATATTGGCGTCGCACACGTCATGCGAGGCGCAAACGAGCGTGTCACCGCGCTCGCGGAAGCGCGCGTTGTCGATCCGAACCTTCGCGAGCTCCTGCGCTGTGAGCCACTCCGTCAGGGTCTTCACAAAGGCTGTCGCGAGCTTGTCGGCATTCTCTGGGGTATTGGGGATGCCACTCATCGGGTCACCGTCCGAGCGCTGCGGGATAGCGGGGCTCGACGCGGTCAAGCGACCCTGTCGCCCAGAAGCCATGGATGGCGTCGCGCCAGTACGGCCAGTCGCCAAGGTAGCTAGGCGTGAGCGTGTCGCGTCGCCATTCCAGGCTGCATGTCCGGATGGCGCTGAAGCCATCGCCGAGCGGCTCCGAACCGTTCTGCCGGTTGGAGATGTCCTCCGCGGCCAGGCCAGTGAGGCTGGCGAGGGCATGAACATCGGCGTCAGGCTGTCCGAAATAATAGCGCAGCGCACGAAGCCGCTCGTCGAGACTGAATTTCGAGAAACTCTCGGCGGCCGTCGGGGGCTTTCTGCTGGTCATGGGCTCACGCTGCTTTCTGATTGAGGGCGTCGATGGCGGATTGGACGCTCTTCGCCCGGGCGCTCTCGGCCGAGATGATGGTGAGGTTTGTCGCCATGTAGCGCTGGCGGTAGTCGGCTCGCTCGAACACGACGATCGAGCGGTCGCGGTCGCCGAACGCCATGCCCCATTTGTCTGACGGCGTCTCTCGCGTGAGGAGACACCAGTGACCGACCCAGCAAAGCGCAACTCAGCGATTTTGTACGTCTAACGTTCACTATGTGTTTGTGACGCGCGACTGCCGGCGCGCCGGGCGTCATCATGAATTTTCTGGAAAATTCTAAATCAACCAAATTAGGGTGCGGAGTTGGACGCCGGGGAAATCCGCTATGCTGCCGCCTAAGTTCGAATTCGACGCCCGCTACTTCGACACGCTTCGGGCGGCGATCAGACTTCTTAGCGACGAGGGTGATATCTCACAAGCCGACCAAGTTCGAGCTATCAACGAGCGAGCTATCGCATCCAACAAAGCAGGCGACGGCGGAAAACCGCCCAAATTCTCCGAAGAGACCTATTCCAACTTCAAGAATGGCTCAAAGACCAGAGATTGGCGGATCATGGTCCCTATGTGGGATTGGTTCCACACGGTGCACCATTCCTACCTGGAGGCGGCCTGGGATGCCCAGGGCGGCAGGGCCCGGGCTAGTGTCAATGGATTGTCCCTGGCGGTTCACGATTTCCTTAATCAGGGCGCCAATTTCGATGTTGAGAGCGCGGCGCGGCTCGCGGGTGCATGGGTCTCATTCCGTCCGTATTTCCTCGATCCAACTCAAGTGATGATCAGCGTGATCACATTCGGCGTCGAGGGTGACGACGCCCGCTTCACCGTGACCTCAACCATAAATCGCGGGAAGGAGACCATCACAGGGTCTGTCATCCCCTACGAGCGCTCCTTGCTGTTGGTGGCAAAGATCAGCGGATCGAATGCACCGTTCGTTGTGGTCCTGACCAATCTCATCACCGATGCGACTGGGGGCGAAAAGCAGAAGAAGCGATATTGCGAAGCTGAAGGCGTATGTCTGGCGGGCGCGAGCGGGAAGCTGCCCAGTGCCTATCCTATCGCACTCCATCGACCGCACGGGCCCGTCGAACCCGCATGCCTGCAAATGTCAGAGTTTCAGGATGCGTATCCGGAATCACAATACCCAGGCGTGAGTAAGGTTCTGGCGCGGGGCTTTACCGAATGGCGGTAGCCACTATTCGAGGCATTCCGAGGCCGGCGTGCGATCTGGTCGAAGCCGTCGCGTCGACGGGTGCTTATGCCAGTTGATCGGATCGCCGGTGCCGTCCCACTGGTCCATCGCCTCGATGGCCAGCTCGGGCGTCATGAAGCAGTATCTTTCCCTGTAGCCAGTGAAGTCGATATCCACATGGACCGTCCAGTGGAACAGCAGGCGCATGAGGCCGCACAGGCGGCCGTCGGGAAGGATCCAGAACTGGTGGTAGGGCTTGGTGATGCCCTCAGGAAGGTCCTCTGGCCTCACTCCTGAAACCGCTGCGATCGTCATAGCGCCCCCTTGGGCTGCAGATTGCGTGAAGCGCGCTCTCCTGGGCAAGAGCGCCCGCGCATCACGCGATGCGCAATCGCCTTCTAGGCGGCCATGCACAGGCTCGAGACGGTGAGGCGTGTCGCAATGGCGCCTCGCAGGACAGAGAGCCCTCTGAGCACCTCGAGGCTCACCTCGGTGCCGCTCAGTGTCTCGTCGATAACCCTAAGGGTCTCGCGATACTCGAGATCGGGATCAGCAACGCGCCTGCCCGAGGTAGCCGCAAGCGATTTGATGGCCAGCTTGCCTGTCGTCGCGGTTGCGCAGACCGACGTGACCGCGTGGCTCATCGGGACCTCGAACCGCACTCCGATCGCAACGAAGGTCGCTACGCCCCGTGCGCCGGGCTGGCCTGAGCGGGCAATGATCGCGGGCTGAGGCAGTTCGGCGAGTGTGCGCTTGAGCAGATAGAACGCGGCGTCCTCGGGCGTGACCTGAACGGATTCATATCGAGCGCAGCATGCCATCATCGTTCTCAGTCTCTTTGCCCGGCGCAGAACGCGGGACGTCGCATCAGCAATGGGAATGGCACCGGCGCGATCAGGAAATCACGTCGGCTCCACCAGAAAATCGACTTAAATCAGTGGCTGGATTTATACGTCGCTGCCCTTATCGGGACAACCGATCAAGGGTTGCTCACAAGGCGTGAAGCGCGTTCCAAGCGTCGATCGCGTCAACGAGCTCGATCAGGCGAGCCTCTTCGCGACTGCCCTCGATCGCGCCGCTCAACTGCTGGACCTCGTCGACGGCCAGGCTGTGCTGCTCTTCATTCTCAATCTTCATTCTGAGCACTCCCAAGCGGACACACCCCTATAGACGCGGATGTCGTCGCTTGGTTCAACCCTCACGCGAAGGTGTCGGGGAAGCAGTCGAACAGCTCCTGCTTCCGGGCGCGAACCGATTGCCAGTCATCGCGTGTGCTGTTTTTCGCGACAACGACGGATAGGAGAGCCCCTCCCCGGCCCAGCTCGGCGTCGGCCGCGGCGGTGAGTGCAAGGTTCGGTACCGCCTCCGGCCGAAGGACCAGAAGATCCTCAAGCGCATCAGCCTCGCGCCCGGGCCCATACCGGTCCGCGAGAACGACCAGAGCAGCAGCTGGCGAGCGGCCGACGCCCGCGGCGCAGTGCACCAGGAGCGTCCCGTCGGCGTGCTTGCGTCCGAATTCGAGCACGAGCCGGGCATGTTCCCGGGTGGGGAGCGTGACACTCGGCGGGCCGTAGTCGAGATCCTCGAACCGCAGCACGAGGTGGTCCGGCGCCGGCTGCGCATGGAACCTCAGTCGTTCACGGCGCGCGGTGCGCGGCGACTCCAGGGTGAGGACGGCCGCGAACTTCCGCTTTTGCTTTTCCGCAGCACGGAGTGAGCATACGTGCAGCATTTCGTTTCTCCGGGATTAGGTCACCGATCGGCTTTCCCGCTCCGACGGCTTAGTCTCGCAAGCGGTGCTGCCTCGTTATGCGACGCGCTTGGCGGCCTGAACCCGATGCTCGATGGTCGGCTGGTGCCAGGCGCTGAATTCGTGGGCGACCCCTAGCGGGGAGACGACGGTAATCCTGAAGGTGGCGCCGTTTCGCTCTTCGCCGTGACGACTGCTCCAATCATAGGAGCAGGCCTCTCTCGCGGCGTGATCAGCATCGAAGATGCCCCCGATGATCGGGATGGCGTGATCTTTCGCCTCCCCCTCGTCGGGGAAGAAGAACGACCATTCGTCCGGAGCGATCTTGGGCATAAACACGTGCCTCCGATTAGATGGATATTTGGGATAAAGGGCGCGCCCGGCTGGATGTGCTGTTGCGTGCCTTACCCTGCCTGCTTACCAGAGATCGGCGTTCGGCCGGGAGGCCGCGACGATTGCTCTCGGAGATGCCGATGCGTTTGGTGAAAAGCGGGTTGACGGGTCTTGCAGCTCTTTTACTTGCTGCCGTGATTTCCCCTGCAGCCGCTCAGAAGCTGCAGATCACTGGCACGCCGCCTGAAAAATTCATGCATTTTGTTTCAGGGACGGGCTGGGAAATCTATCTGGACGGGGAAATCGACGGAGAGGCCGACCAGCGCTTCGCAGAGTTTCTGAGGGCGAATAGCCCGGACCAATACTCGACGGTCATTTTCAATTCGCCAGGCGGCAATCCGATTACGGCGATGAAAATCGGCCGGATGATCCGCCAAAACGGCTTCGCTGTGAATGTCGGTCGGCGCGACGAAAACCCGAACGCGGCCGTCAAGTACTCCGGTGGACAGTGCTACAGCGCCTGCTCTTTGGCCTATCTCGGCGGTCGCTTTCGCTGGATGTCTGGGACAGCAAAGTATGGCGTTCACCGCTTCTGGTTCAGCGAGCCGGTGAGGGACTCCGTGGACCTGGCTCAGATCGTCTCGGCGGCGATCTCGACATACGTTCACGAGATGGGCATTTCCCCAAAATTCAACGAGGTGTTCGTCTCGGCCGGCAAATCGGAAATGGCGGAGCCCTCGCGGGAGGACCTGGAGCGCCTGAGGGTCACCAACAACGGCTTCGAACGAACGACCTGGACGCTCGAGAGCCAAGGCGGGTTCAACTACATCAAGGGTGAGCGCGACACTGTCTATGGCATCAACAAATTCATCCTCGCCTGTCCTGCTCAGAGGTCTTTCCTGCTTCACATGATCATGGATCCGCAGGGCCGCCAGGAGGAGGTCATGAGGATGCGCGCCCACACCTTGGTGATTGGGGGCCAGAACCAGACGCTGAAGCCGGTCCGGCGCGAGATCAAGAACGGTTGGTTCAACGGGAGCTATGAGCTCACGCTGGCGCAGGCTCGCGCGATCGGGCGTGCGCAAACCGTCGGCGTGATGCTGCAGCATGCTCGGGAAGCGCCGATCTTCCTTGGGTTCAACGCCATGGAGATTGGGGACGGCGCCGGGCGTCTACGTAGCTTCCTGCAAAGCTGCGGGGCATGAAAAAAGGCCGCGATCAGGTCGCGGCCTTCAATCTAGCTGGCGATCGACAATCCGCGGCGGGACGCACGAACCGTCTTCGCTCGTTCCCACGGCAGGAGACTGCGCAACGCGCGCTGGTGCTTGTTGGGCCGATCCGACTGCGTCGCGTGAACGAGGCTTTGCGGACCGAAATCCTTCCCGTGCTTGACGAGGGCCTCGTGAAGGACCGCCAGGCCGGATGCAGTGGCTTCGAAAGCGGTCGCAGTGCCGTTGCCTACGAACCAGCCGAGCTTCACACGGCTTCGACGAACCAGGCCGTCGTGCTCGAGCCGAAGGAGATCGACCGTGACATGGGGGTAGTTCTTCACGCCGGTGATGCGGCGATGGCAGGCGATCGACCCGTCGGCGCCGATTGCCGAGAAGTATCGAAGCCATGCGATGCGGCGAGCGAGGGAGCGGTGCTTGTCAGCCGACATTCGGAACTCCTGGGGTTGGCGAGATCGGTGGATCAGGCGGCTTCGCGGTGGTTTTCGGCGAGGCTTTCGGTGATGCGCTGGGCCTCGGCCTCGGTCAGCTTCACCGGGTCGTAGGTCACGCCATGTCTGGCGGTCACGATCTGGACCTCTGGCCCGTAGCCGGGGTCGCCGGCGTAGCTCCAGGAGCCGAAGTGTGGCTTGCAGCCGGGCGTGAAGGTGTAGCCGACGATGATCTCATCGCGGTCGTTGTGGTCCCGGTCGAAGACCTCATGATGGATTGTCGCCATGGCAAATTCCTGAATTTCGGGGCGGATTACGCCGCTTTGAGCCTCGGCTCGACATAGGCCGAGCGGATGGTCTCGATGTATTTCTGCGGGACCGCGAAATCCCCTGCGACAGCGGCGGCCGAACCATGTCGAGCAGCCCAGCACGCGAGAAATGCGTCTCGTGGGATGAGGAAGCCGAAGGCGAAGTCGATCGCTTCACGCTGACATGCGAGCTGCGGGCCGGTCTTCGCGTAGAACGGCACGAGCATTCCGCATTCCAGGCCGTATTTTGCATGCACACGGTGCAGATGCATGACGTAGTGGCCGATCAGGATGGCGAGCTCGAACCGCATCTTCGGCTGGTCGGGATCGGTCGGCTCCTTGATGCGCGCCAGGAAGCTTCGGTCCCGGTAGACGATCAGGCTGTCAGCATCGCTGTCGACGATATCGCCGTTCATCAGATTGCCGATCCGACCGCCCAGCTCGGTGACGAGAGCAGTCAGAGAGGCCCCCGGCTGGATGCTGCGCCGGTTGGCAAAATGCTCGCCGATATGGCGGATTTCGTCGGAGCCAAACCCCAGCGGACTGGGTTCGTGAGCATTGCGCGGAAATCGCATTTATCAGAACTCCGGTGTCGTCCGGGCGCGCGCAATCGCCGGAGAAAACCCCGGTAAAATAGCGATATGCGCGATCCCCGCGGGCTTATTGCAATTATATCAGGCGGGTTGGGGGTGCGGCTATCGCGCGAAGCCTTGACGGCCGGAACTGCGCGGCCTGGCCGTGATCACCCGTTCGGCGATCCTCGAAGGCCGAAAGAGCCTGCGGCGGCGCGGCCGAAACACAACGAAGGTGATGAGTGCAGCCGTGTAGGCCAGAGCCTCGGAGTGCAGCGCGAGGCAGCTCATGAAAACGAACATCACGAGCACGGTCACGAGGTCCCATTGGTCATGGTTCTTGCGCATGTCTCGGTCCTTCGCGGGATTGAATAACAGCGGTCTCAAACCTCGATCAGGAGAGATCCTCCATCACGATCTTTGAGAGCCCGAGCCTCTGGGCGTTGCGGATGCCGATGGCCGGGAAGAACTTCTCTTTCGGCCGCGCGTACAGGTAGACGCTGTTCGCGATCGTCCACTCTCTGAAGCGGGTGCGGTTCGCGTCGGAGTGGCCCTCCTCTTCCACCCATCCGGATGCAGCGAGCGCGTCCGTCAGACTGACCGTTTCGACCTCGATCAAGCCACCCTCCGCGATGAAGCGCTCAGCCCGGGCACGCGTCTCGTAGGTCGCAAACGCGCCACGCGTCGCGCCGGCGGGCGCCCACAAGCGGCCCTTCTTTCCTCCAACGCGAATGGCGAAGGCATCGCAGCCGTGGCCGCCGGCGTCATAGCCCCTCACCTTTTTGATCATCGGCTTGGCCATGACGGTCTCCTTGGGATTTCATCGGACTGGTCTTCATTGAGAAAATCCCGTCGCCTATCCCGCTCGCCAGTTCGCGTAGCGAGCAATCTCGTTTGCTCTTCTGGAAGCGATCCATACAATTGAAGCGTTCAGTCGGATCGAGTGACGCAATGTCCCAATACGACAGTGACCGCGAGAGCGCCTCGGCGACATCGACGCTAGCTGCGTCGGTAGCGGCGGAGATCGCCCGTTCTTGGCTTGCGGAGCGCCATCCACCGTCGCCTGGTTACGGAGAAGATCAGATCCGTTGGGTGCTGCTTGATCTGGCAGGGCAGGCCTTCAAGGAGACCGCTCGCCGCGGCGACGGGGTGAAGGCCTACAGGGATCGCCTCGATGCGGCCGGTGACGTCGTGGAGGCCCTGTGGGGCATCCTGACGCCCAATCGGCTGAAGGGCTGGCACCGTACTGGGGAGCCCACAGCGGAGGAGGCCAAAGCGGAAGCAGCCGCGCGCCGATACCTCTGGAAGCGACGCGATCCGCTCGTTGCCTTTCGAGAGGGATACGAAAGCGAAAGCGCGGTGGAGCACTCGAATGAAGAGGTGATTTCGGTAGCTGCCGACTATGTCTCCAGCGGCTGGATGCGGCACCCGTTCGTGGACTGGGTGTTGGTCGACGCGCTCATCACGCGCGAGCTCCAGGCCTTTGGCGAAGAGGTCAAGCAGAAGCACCTTCCAGGACGCCGCGACCTCCTGGGCGTCCATCATCGCTACTTCGCCACGAAGGGGAACCTGGATGCGATGAAGCGGCCCGATTTTCTCGGCGCGGCTCGCAGGGCTTTCCTTTACCTCCTCATCAACTGGGCAATCCCGATCGGCGTGATCAGCCTGCTCTATGTGCAAGGATGGTCGACGACGGCGACGTGGGTTCTCGGGATCTACGGCGCGCTAATGGCTCTGCACCTGACTTTCGTAGCGGTGCGAGTGGTCAGATGGATGTGGCGCACCAGCAGGGGCGACGGCGCCAAGCAACCGCCCGCGTTCGAGCTCTGGACCGATATGCATCAGGTCTGGCGTGTCCTGACCGGGCCGGTTCTAAATCCCACGCTGGTTCGCGAACATATGGCCCGCACCGCCGGCAAGGGAGCTGTCTGGGACAACATCGTTTGGTCCATCGTCGACAGTCGGATCGCGAGTGACCCCGCCGTCTGGATGGTGATGAAAACCAAGGACGCCGGCCGCACCTGAGCGCGGCCGCATCTCTGGAAAGGGTCGCAGAGCGGGGTTATTCCGCGAGCATCTGGGAGATTTCGCGGTCCGTCATGAACTTGATCGAGACAAAGCCGGGATCGGTCGACTCGCCTGCTGTGGTGATGCTGACTGCTCCCTTCGGGCCCACCAGGACAAATTCGCAGGAGGCCCTGCCCGTGCCGCGACATATCCTCGTCTCGGGGTAGATATCGCAGAGCTCGGTGCGTCCCGGAGCGCAGCGGTCAAAATCGGCCGCCGGGATTTTGTGGACCTTGTAGCCGCTTGCGATCAGTTTCGCGCGGACCTGGGAATAGGGCGTGTCCTTTTCGAAGCGAGGCAATTGTTGTGCAGCCGCGGGGCTGGCAATTGCCAGGGCGGCGAACAGCGCAATCCATTTCATGACGTCAGTCTTCCCTTTTTCGCTCTATTCGCCGCGGAATTTCCGGCAGTCGCTGAGCACTGCTGTGGTGCTCAAGAAACGCGGGTTCTGCAGGCGCGGTGTGATGACCTTTTTGATGAGGTCGCCGAACTCGGCGGAGGTCTTGATCGCCATTTTCGCTGGCTGCGGGCCGAAGCGAAGCTGCACGATTTTAGCCGACATGATCTGGTCGATTTCCCGCCAGGTGCCCGGCGCGCGGTCGAAGAACAGATCGGATTTGATCACCTCGCCGGGCAGCGTAAAGGAGGACTTCTCGTTGACGAGAAAGCGCCCCTCGACTTTGTCGAATCCGCTGGGAACGACCGTGTCCATCTTGATCGCACTGGCGAGGTGGAATGTCAGGTGAGCGAGGACGGTCTTGTCCTTCGGGCAGTTGAAACTCACGAGGTTGGGGAGGTTGCTGGCGTCCTGCGTGATCGTATAGCGCCGGTACAGCCGCTTATCCTTGAGCCCGTCGGCGTAGGTCACCCATTGTTCGGGTACGGTCGCGGTCACCTCATCCGTTTGCGCGTGAGCTGCTTGGGCGAGGGCGATAGAGAGTGGCAAAATGCAAGCTGCGATCTTTAGCATTGATTTTCTTGAGCCCCGTTTCCCCCAATGACCAGTAACACAGTGGAGCGCGGCGGGAAGCGCTGGTGCCGATGCTTGCCGCTAAGGCTGGGGATGAGTGGCTCGACACAAAAAAGGCCGCAGCGCGCGAGCGCTACGGCCTGGTGATTGCATTCATGCCGGCTCGAGTGACAATTCCGGCGCATGCTCGGGATTGATGACGACTGCGGCGGTCGGGTCTTCGATCGCGAGCCGATAGAGCGGATTGAGCGCCTTGAGCTCCGGGCATTGCGCCTCCGAGAAGTCGCCGTCCTTGCCGTCGAGCAGACCGCCTTTGACGATGATGCCGATTTCCTTGGCGGACATCACGCCCCAGTCGAATTTCGTCGACGATCGCTGGTGCTCGGGAAGCTCCGCAGCGGTCAGGAGCTTGCCCGTGTGGGGTTCGAAGTCGCCTTCCCACTCGACCCTCACGGACATGCGGCCGCGCGGATCCCTGAGCACGTCCACGACGCGGCCGCGCTTGATCCCGAGGGTCTTGCCGCGCAGAGGGCCGGACGTTGGCATGATCTCGTCCCAGACGATGTCGCCGACTTTTCGGTTTCGATCGGTCACGATGGTCTCCTTCGTGATCTTGGAGCGGCGCCAGGGCCAGCGGGAGGTTATCTCGAGGCGGTCGTCTTCGCACGCCGAAGGCCGCAGCGCGTGAGCGCTACGGCCTGATCGGGTTATTTGGCGAGGTAGGCGATTTGGACGTTTTCGGGGTGAACCTGGGCGGGCATCGCGCCAGTCGGGGTGAAGCCCATCCAGAAGGTCCACACGATGAAGAACTCTTTCAAAATCTGCTCCTCTCATCCTGCAACGACGTCAGAGATCACGGCGCCTTCGCCATGTCTCTTTGGGGTTTAAGGTCAAATCATCCCCAATAAATTCAGCCCTAAAGGGCATGAAAGCGGCTCACGCTCTCGCGCAGCTTCTCCAAAAAAAATAGGGGCGAGCGTGAAGCTCGCCCCACGGCACCGGGCCGGAGATTGATCAGCGGCAGACCTTGACGACGCGGCTCGTCGGACGCCCGTAGAAATCCATGACCCGCTCGAAGCTGCACGGGTTCGCGTAGCCCTCGATCATGGGGAAGTCCGGGTTGTGAGCGACGACGACGCCACCGGGACGCAGGCCGGCGTAGGTCGGCTGAATGCCATGAGCGCCGAAATTCGAAGCGATCGCCTCGGTGATGGCCGCGACGCCGAGGAGGCCAGCGGCCAGCGCAGCGGCCGCCTGCTTGTTGCGCTTGATCTGAGCGAGGCGCATCGCCGGCAGGGGCGCGTGATTGCCACGGTAGCCGGGGCGGCCATGCCCGCCGGCCTCGGCGGTGTCGGTGACGGCGAAGGCCGAGAAAAGCAGGGCGACGGCGGCGGCGATCAGAGCAAGGCGGCGCATGGCGATTGTCCCTTTATGGGGTTCGTTTCAAACGAGGTTCGCCAACCGGGTGATTTTCGTCAGGGTGTCATTGCCGGGGGAAGCCGCCAGGCATGAAAAAACCGCCGTGGGCGACACGGCGGTTTGAAGAGCGTTCCCGAAGGGGCAGCTAGTGGCCGCCGACCCTCCACCAGAACCAGACGATTGCGACGGTAACGACGAAATACATCCAGATCCGGATCCAGGGCCAGAACAGCTTGACGAAGAGGGCCACCCAGACGCCGGTGATCGCCCACATCAGCGTCGTCGCGAACAGGTCCTTCAGCTTGGCCAAGGCGTTGTCGAGGCCAAAAATCTGCTCGACAGCGATGACCAGGATCAGGAGCGCCAGGAGTGCATAGAGCACCCAGTCGTCCCTGCTGAACCGGCTCTTGGCCGCGGTCTGATTCTCATCGGTCATGCTGGCCTCCATCTAAAGCGCTCAAAGACCTCCGTCACTCAAAAAGGCCCGAATGGCCGTTTCTTATCGGGGTTGGATTTCTCAAATCCTTCACCCAGCACCACGCCGGGGAAAGAAAACTCAGGGGAGAGGATCGACCGTCCTTATTGGGGAATAGGCCTCACCGCTCCGGGGCCACCAACACGCCAGCTCATCGACGCAGGCAAAGTCGCTGGACAGGAAGCAATTCATCTCAGGATCCCACAACAGGCGGGCCGGCTCTGCCGAGCCCTTCGGGATCCCATGGAACATGGCCCCATCTCGAGGGGCCGTTCGAGGATGGCGCAGTTGAGAGCGCCAGGGGATGGTGATCGTCTTCGACCGCGCTTCCATCGCCATCCCCTTCTATGTGCGTTCAGGCTGGCTCTCAGAGCCGTAGCAGCAGGTTGATCAGATTGGGAGCGAGGGCTCCGAGAGCGGCCGTGGTGAGCAGCCAGCGCCGGCGCGCGTCGCGCAGGGCGTCGGTGACGGCGATCATCTGCGAGCGGTACTCCGCGCTGTTCTGTTCGAACAGGATCGCGACAGCAGCAATTGCCAGAGCGAAGCCGAGGCCATGCAGCGAGAAGCCGAGGAATTCCGGCATCAGTCGCAGCAGACCGATCGACATCATCAGGATCGACCCGACGAGGGAGCCGGCAGCGAATGCAGCCGGCATGTAGCTGAGGATGAACTGCCGCTCGGACCGCGACATGCTGTTTCGCGACGAGATGGTCTGATTGCTCATCTGTTTGTCCTTTGCGGGATTTGCAGCCGATTGGCCTCAATCGGATCCAGCCTCGGACTTCATTCGCCTCCCACGGGCATTGGCCCGCCTTCGATGAGCGCGACCACGCGCCAAAGGTCGGGATGCCGAGCCATCTCGGCGGCCTCCCCTGCATCGGTGATTACGGACGCTTCCGTCCCGTCCTGCGGGATCGCGAGCCAGGCCCGGGCGGTGGCGCCAAGCTGAGCGCGCAGCTCGTCTCGTTCGGCTTCAGCCTTCGCGCGCAGCTGGTGCGGGCTGTTCAGCCCGACCTGCTTGCGGATCGTCCAGTTGAAGTGCTCGATCGGTTCCGACTTGGTCGTGTAGGTCATCTCGAGATAGTTCTCGGCCCCCGTGACACGGAAGTGCTCGGTGATGACGAGCCCCATGTGCTGGACCAGCGGACCCGTGAGCGCGAGATCGATCGCTCCGTCCTCCATGCGCAGGTGGTGGAGGTTGGGGTCCATGATGCGCTTTGCCGCAGTCTCTGCCTCGGTGGCGCGCTGATCGGCGTCGACGTAGTGGGCCAGGAGGGCCCGCACATCGTCTGCGTGAAAAAAGATGGCACCGGTATCGAGTTTCTCGACGATCGCGCACGCGACGGCGTCTCCGGTCTGCTGACCGGACATCGGCAAATATTCCATGGATAATCCGCTTAAAAGGCTTGGCGCGATTATACCGGGGTTTATCGCGATAGTCAGCAAAATGGCGACCCGCCGCAACGGATCGCCATTTCGGCATCGGCGAATTCCCAAGATCCGCCGTTCTAAAGCCGCTTGGGCGGCGATCCAGGATGACTCTCGCGAGTGGCCCTAAGCCCCATCCTGAAAAACACTCTGAGCCTGGTGGTCTCTCACCACCCTATATCCCGCGTCCAGGAACCGGCTGGATTAAATGCCGGTGCGAAGGCGTGTTCAATTTCTCCTCGCTTGGAGGCTCAGACTGCGGCTCGGAACATCGTCGAGAGGTCCCAAATTTAAGGTGCCGACCCGCCCTTGCGGTCTTACGGGTCAGCGCTTTACCACCACGTACCCCACTGCCGAATTTCCGGTACATCCGCGTTTAATTCGGCCGTAAGGCGATTTTTAGCTTGTATTTCCGGGATTGAATTACGTCAACCCTGCAGAATTAACGGCATTTATAAGTGGGTATCCAGGCCCGTCACGCTCGTGAAGACGCGCTGCAGGTCTTCGGCATGCAACCCGGATCGCTCGACTGCCACATCCAGGCCGACGCTCATCTTGAACACCGGGTCCTTCTTGGCCTTCTTCAGGAACACCATGGTGTACGTGTCATCGGCGTCGAGGCGGATGCGGCAGCCTTTGATTTTCGGCTCGTTGCTCGCCGCGATCGTGAACGAGAGGGTGTTCTCGCCTCCGACGAAGTTCTTGGCGCCTGTCATCGCGGTGAAGCGGCGGCCGCCGATCTGGGTGAGAATGATCTGGGAAACGTCCACGGCCTATTCCTTCACGCTCAGAGGCCCTTCGGTCGCGGATTCAGCGATCTGCTCGCACAGCTCGACGACGTCGGGCGGCCAGCGGCCGTCACACACGAGGAGGTAGCCTTCGTCGTTGTCATTGGGATCCCAGATAACGCTCGGCACCTTCTGGGCATTCTTGAACTCCTCGGCGCGGGCGACGAGCGTGGCCGGGGCGTTCTTGGCGAATGTCTCCCAGTCGTCGACCTTGTAGTCGTAGTTCTGGACGGCCATGCAGCGCTCATAGTCGGTCCAGGCGCGGACCTCGTCGAACGATTTCACGAAGGCCGGCAGAACGATCTCGAGGTAGCCGTCGGCCGGCGCGCTCGACCACATGCCGCCGATCGCCGGTTGAAACTCGCAGTCCCCAGCCAGCGGCTGCCCGTGTTCGTCGGCCCATTTGACGATCGGCACGCCGTCGCCGCTGCTCATCGAAGGGCCGCTGCAGGTGAGAATGGTGCCGACGGCGAGCGTCTGGCGCCAGCCCTGCTGCGCGCCCGGGCCGCAGGGCTTCCAGCCCCAGAGGTATGCGCCTTCCTTGATGACACGCCAGAGCTGGCCGGTGCGGAAATCACTCTGTTTCATGAACGCCTCATTTGAAAATCAAGGTAATTTGATAAACAGCGTGCGGGTAGAGAACTGACGCCGCGAACATGCGCTCTCCATACGGCGCAGGGCGGCCGCGATGTGGAAATGGGTCGGTGAAATAGCAGGGATTACCGGCGTCTATTTTATCTTACGAGACGCTGTCGCGAAAGAAGTCGCGAGCGTTCTCCAACACCCCGAAGTCGGTGAGGTCGTTGTGGCGTCCACCTGCGACGGGCAGGAACTGCTTCGGCTCCGATGCGAGATCGAAAAGCGCCTTGCCCTGGTCGAAGGCGATAACCTCGTCCTGCTCGCCATGGATGATCAGCAGCGGCGCGTTGATCTTCGCGATGGAGAGATCGGAGCGGAACTGATCCCGCATCAGGACGGAGACCGGCAGCCAGCCGAACAGGCGCTTCGCAACGGACACTGTCGAGAGAAACGGCGCTTCCAGCACCACGGCCTTGAGCGGCTTGCGGGCCGCAAGCTGGACCATCACACCTGTGCCGAGGGACTCGCCATAGCCGACCAGGCGATCAGCCCCGTAACGGGCCACAGCGGCGTCGTAGGCCGCGTCGGCATCGAGACGCAGGCCAGCCTCGCTCGGCGAGCCGGTAGAGCCCCCATAGCCGCGGTAATTGACGGCGAAGAGGCCTGCTCCGTCGGCTGTGAGCTGCCGGAACTTCTCGATCCGGCCGTAGGCGAAGTTGCCACCGTTCCCGTGGAAATAGAGGATCACCGGCTTGCCCGGACGGGGATCAACCGTCCAGGCCACAATCGTCTGCCGGTCTTTGGTTTGGACGAACACCTCCTTGAAGGCGGTGCCGCCGGTCTGGGGGACGGACACGCGCGCTCGATCGGGGATGTACATCATCGAGCGCTGCATCAGGAACATCGCGGCGCAGATGCCGGCGTAGGCCACCAGGATGATGAAAATGACGGTGGTCAGCATTCTGCGGCGGGCGCTTCTCGTAGGCGTCTGGATAGCAGGCACGTAATTGCTCCGGAGGGCTTTCAACCGCCGCAGAGCATCTCCTGCAGTTGGTCGAGGGATTCCACAGCCTCATGAGCTGCAACGATCTGTTCCACGAGCTTCAACCGGGAGCGACCGATCATCGAGATCGTGAAGCGTCCATAGTAATTTCCCTGGGCGTCGACGACGCGGAGCCCCTCGCCGAATTTGTTCCAGGGGCTATTCGTCTCGAATTTCGAGCCGAACTGTCCAAATTGGTTCCAGATGCTTTTTTCGCTGAATTTGGAGCCGTAATCGCCGAACTTGTTGCAAACGGCGGCTTCGTCGAAGCGATTGCAGTTGAGACATCCGGCGAAGGTCTTCCCCGTCTCCCCGTCGAACAGGAGTAGCGCGACATTGGCCGTCGCCGGGGTGTGAGCAACGGCAGTGACGAGGAGCGCAAGGCCCACCAGATTTCGACGCAAGGGCCTATATCCTCCATAAATCGCTTGCTGCTGCGGAGTGGGGGCGATGCTGCAGCCTAGTTGACCACTTCGGCCTTGTCCGTGCTGACCCGGACGTAGATCTTGTTGCTCAAGGTCATGCCGCCACAATAGGTGAAATACTGCCCCGGGCGCCCTGGCTCGGTGGATTTCCAGAAGCCGCCCACTTCCTTGAAATCGGCTTCCTTGCATCGGCGTTTGGCGAGGAGCTCGCGTGCGATCGCCTCGAACTTCGGGCCATGAATTCCGTAGTGCTCGGAATCCGATATGCCTGGCACGGGTGCTTGTGCAGACGCTGCGGTGGCGATGATGGCCGCCACGAACAGCGAAGCAAAATGAGCGCGGCGTCGCATGCTAATCCTCTGAGAATCGCAGGGGTGGGAAACCTGCCTGAGGGATATCAGCAGCTCGCCACCCCCACGAACAGAAATTCGGTGTCGCCGAGCGCAAAGCACGCGGCCGGCCCTCTTTTGTCGCTGGCCCAGTGCTCGTCGTCGCAGACGATCTCCTCGGCAAATTGCTCGAGGGTCTTTCCGTCGGGGACTGTCAGCATCTGGAAGTCGCGTTTTTCGGCGATGCTGCCGGTGTAGCCCCTATGCCCGTACTCGTGCCGGGCTTCGGCGGTCGCATTCTGGAAGGCTTCCCTGGCGGTAGCGCCAGACGCCCTTGTCATGAAGTCGGCTGCGCCCATGTCAGGCGTCCTCGTCCTCTGGCAGCACCTCGAGCAACGCGTCGTGCGCCTCGGTGCACGTGATCAGCTCGTAAGCCTCTACGGCCCGCTGGAAGGCCGCACGCGATCGCGGATTGTCGGAGAGATAGTGGAGGTAGCCCGCCGGCGCTTCATAGCCATCCTGGCGCAGCAACAGGCCAGCGAGGTCGTTCACCTCGTTGACGATCTCCTGGCTGGTCTTCGGGGTCGACGGCTCATCCGGTGCTTCGGATGCGGCCTCCGCCGGCCGAGCCTTTTCGAGGATGGACGCGGCCCTCAACGCAGCGGTTGCGCAGCGCTGCCAGACGTCGCTGCGCATCTTCGCCGTCTTGGCCATCAGCGCGATGGTCGTGCGCAGCTCAAGAGCAAGAGCCTCTGTCGAAAGCTCTTCGGCATCGGCCACCGCTCCGACCTGAGCCTGGCCGGCGATGTCCTCGGCGTGGCTGATCACGAAGCGCATCGCTGCACGAGCCGCCTCGTCCTCGGCCCTTCGGAGGAGTCCGCTGTCGCCGAATTGTTCGGCGTTGCGGATGTTGCTTGCGAACCGGCGCAGCGGCGCGTCATCCGGCAGAAATCCGGTCGACTGCCACTCCAGGATGTCCTTGGAGACCTCAGCAAGGGTGGCGAGATCGATGGATGGAGTATGCTTCGACATGGTCACACCGCCTGGGGATTGATGATAGCGCCAGCGGCCATGGCAGCTCTGGCGTAGACACTGAGCGGTGCGTCCGCTCGGAAGAAGCGATCGCGCTCGGGGGGAAGACCTGCCGATCCTCGGATTTTGGAAATCTCGCTGATCAGGATTTTTCCCAGTTCTGGCGCGCCCTGTCCGAGATCCGCAAGGCCGAAGGCCACATTGGGGTCGGACGGGTCGAGCTCGGACAGGAGCCATGTGGCGGGCCCATCCGGAACGAAGATCTTCACCACGGGAATGGGATCGAAGCCGTCGCTATGCGCAGCCGCCTCGCCATTCCGCACCAGCGTCTCTCGGTCGTCTTCCGTGATCAGAATCAAGGCGTTTCCTTGCGTCGAATGGCGCGGCCGTCCTGGGCCTGCAGCTGCTGTTTCAAGAGATAGTACCCGGGCCCGACCTTGTCCCAGCTTGCGTCGAATTCGAGGCGCGCGCAGACCCGCTCGGCATGGCTTAGCTCAAGCGTGAATAGCTGCTCGCCATCGCCCGTGCGCAGCAATTCCTTTCGCGCGGCCTTGGCCGCAGCAACCCAGCCCTTCCATGCAGGCTGACCGTCTGCGTTCAGAGAGCGTGGATTGACCCCCTGGCTTTTGCAGATGGCGCGAGCCGCGCGCTCGATGTCAGCCGCTTCGCTTTTCTGCTGCATGGAGTGCTCCGATCTGACGAGGCGCGGCGTTCACGAGCAGATGCCTTGAGCGGCATTTCGCGACAGTGGACAGCGTCCCAGGCGAAGGTTGATCTGCGCGCTCGGACTCAGTCGTGGAGCCGGGCACTGATGGTCTGGGTCGAGCGCACATCGGCGGCTCGAGAGACCGACGACGTGACCTGGGACGCGATGGCCGATGAGCGGGCCGCGTTGCGCCGGCGGTTCTCGGCCAACTTCAGGCGAGCGGTTTCCCGGCGGAGCGAGACTGCGCTGAGGCTTTTGGACTGCATTTTAGGGGTTTCCGATTGGCTGGATTCACCCAAGCACGCACCCGCGTTGAACCTGCTCGATCTCGAAGCACACCAACGATTTAAGAGAGCAATTTGAGCTGTTTTCTCATCAGAGATTTGAAAGAGGTCTGTGATGTTCCACCACAAGATGCACAAGGGGACTGAGGCGTGAAGACAAAGAACCAGCTCGTGTCGATGCTTGCCGCTTCATGCGTAGCGCTCGCTCTTTCGGTGGACGCTGTTCATGCGCTCGAGGAGCCTTTGTTTTCGGTCTCCACCGGCAGAATGGGAAAACTCCCTGGCGGCATTGGTCCACTGGTGACCCCGCCTCAAGGGGAGCCGGTCGTTCAGGCCTACAAGGACTCGCTGACGAAATCCTGCGCTATGCTCGGCGGAAAGATCGAATTTCAGGAGCCGTTCGTGACGGCCGTCGATTTGAATTCGGACTACGTGCCCGATCTGCTCATGACTTCGCAGAGGACATCGTGCGTCGGGGCTGCAAGCTACGACTCCGGGTCCGCAGGGCACGGTGTTCGCTGGGCGGTGAGCCGTACCGACGGCACGTACGCCGTGGGGGACAGCGTCCTTCGGCAAGCCGAGATCGAAGAGACGATGAGGAACGGCAATCAGGTCACCTTCCATTATCACGGAAGCGCCTGCGGGAAGGTGGGAGCGGCCGATTGCCGTGAGGTCGGCCGCTTCGACAAGGACGGGAAGTGGCAAAACGTTGCGTGGCCCGACGGTCGGAGAGGATCTGATCAGGTCGTTGCGCAAGCGGCGACGGCGGCGTCCATGCCGAAAGCTACGACCAGCCAGGCCGACCTTTTCAATTTCGACACGCTGGGCGACCTCTCGTCATCGCATGGTCCCTACGATCACAACGGCAGCATGATGAAGATGGCCTTCGAGTATGGCCTCATCGTCTATGAGGAGCCGAAGGCGTCCCTGGCCGGCACCGCTCAGAAGGGCACCATCTTGTTCCGCGGTGATCCCTTCACTGAGGGCGGCCGCTTGAAGGGCATGGCGGTGGCGTTCAAGAAGGGCTGCCCGCCGGCCGAGTATCAGGTGACGGGAACCTACTCGCGCGACCGAACGACGGTGACCCTGTCTGGCGCCGGGCCCGTTCGCGAGGGTTGCACGGTGGTCGGCTACTCGACCAAAAGCCCCCATGCGAGGCTCGTCTTCAAAAGCATGATGAGCGATTGACCTTGTCGGCCGGCGTTCCCTCGGCGCCGGCCGACAAATCTTCTGCAGTCACTTCGATGCGTCGGTTAAGATCGCCGCGAGAACGGGCACCTTTTTGCATTGCCCATCGGCACTGGCGCGAGCGTCGCTGATCAATGGTTCGAGCGAGGCATGGACCGGTGCGCTTGCAGCCGAAAAAGCGTAATTCACAGCTGCGCTCTTCGTGGGCGCTAGCTGGGTTTGCACGAGAACGTTTATGAGAGATGCGAGATTGGTGGTGCCCACCACCAAACAGCACGACGAGATGCTCGAGTAGGCTTCATTTCGGACGGGGTCCTGTCCCCAGCCCTCCCTCAATTCGGTTAGGAGGTGGGTGACTTTCCTGCAGGCACGACTGAGGTCCGAGAAAAAGGGACGCCCGGCTTCGACTAAGGCTTTGATGCTTTCAGCAGACTCGTAGCGCTTTGCGAGGTTCGTGCGATCGTCGGCGATAGCTCCGCCGGCGATCGTGATGAGTGCAGCAGCCAGAACGATGCGCATTGGCTTGTCCTTCCAAAATCGCGCTATCGATAATTTTTGGCAGATTATCGCCAATCGTCAACGAGCGACCTTGTATCGAACCTGCAGCCCAAGCCCGTAGCGGCGCCCATAGCTGCGCCCAGCGGTTTCCGACCAGCCTTCGCATGCCGACCAGCTCGCGAGATCGGCCTGGCTGCATCGCGCGAGATCGATGTCGCGCGGAAGCTCGGTCACGACCACGTCGACGTGCCGCCCCCTCATCTCGCGATCCTCGAAGAAGCGGATCGTGTCTCCGACCTTGAGGACCCGGTATCTTTCCGAACCGGGCCAAACTGCGAACCGCGTCGTCGAGGTCCGCTCGCCGGCGAGGATCGCCTCGAATGTCGTTTTCGACTGGAGGCCTGTGCGTGCGTCACGGCCGTAAGCGAAATACATGCTGGCTTTGAGCATTTGTCTCTCCGGGCTTTCGATTTTCGAATTTGCGGAGTTTTGTCCGATCGCCAAAAAAGAAGGCCCGCACTCGCGGGCCCCCTTTCCTCTTCAGCCGCTGCGCCCGATCTTGATCGCGAAGCCGACGCCGATGATCGCGGTCACGATATGAGCGCCAAGGGCGAATTTGGTGAAGCCGAGATAGGTCGAAAGCGCAGGCACGCCGACGCAGATGATGACCGCCAAGAAGGCAATCGTGAACATGGTGAAGTCGAAGGGGGTGGACGGGGTGCGGTCGCTCAGATGGTAGGTTTCGCGGTGTTCCATCGATCGTCCTCCATGGGATTTTGAGACCTTCTGGCCTCAGCCTCCCCGGACTGGATCCTTCATCTCTGAGCGCTTGTCCCGCTTTCAGTCTCCAAGGCCGATGCCGTGCGCCTTCGGCTGTGCAAGGCCCAGATCCCGCTGTGGCCCGAGATTCACCGGCTCTGCCTCCACGAGTTTCAGCGATGCGAGGAGATTGCCAACGGGTCGCCTTTCAAGGGCCGCTTCGGACTCGCGCAGCTGCCTTTCACTGATCTGCTCGGGCGTTTCGAGGCGATGCCCCGCGCCCGGCGCCCACGGCATGACGTCCCTCAGAAGTCCAAAAACGTGACCATTTTCTGCTTTTGGAGCGTCTATCCCCGCCCGCCGGACAGACTCGCTTGCCAGCGAGTTCGAGTTAGGGCCCGTCGGGGCGTATACATGCCCCTGCGCATCGATCTCCATGGCGTGCTTCTTGATGTCCGTCCAGGTGGATTCAAGAGCGGAGTCGGGCCCTTCTTTCAGCGTTTGCTTGTAGTAGCTGTCGAAGGTCGCTTGGTCGAAAACCACGCCCCTATCGGTTTGGAGGCCGGGCCAGTCTGGGGAGGTGATGTCGTAGGGGCCGATCGAGACGGCCAATCTCCCGAAGCGGGACGCCTGCAGCTGCTCTTCGTGCGGCAAGGATCTCGCGCTCATGGATTTGAACTGCAACGTCTGATCGTGTTCTGGCCCGCCGCGAACGACCTCCTGCGAGCCATCGTCCCGCGAGTACAGGAGAAATTGGTGGCTTGCCCCGTTCCACACAGTACCAGCAGGGCTGTAGATCATCTGGATGGAAGCCACGGATCAGAGCCTTACGGATAGAGCTTCTTGTTGACGATCGCGGCGGCGTCGATCTTCACAGCGCCAGTGCTGTGATCGGTAGAAAACGCGAGAACGACGGTATCTTCGCTGTGGAACGCGCCCGCTTCTCCGATGATTGCTCGGATTTGGTCGGGGGTGAAACCGATCGCGAATTTCTGGCCGTTTGCGAGGGCGTCACCAATGGCTGGGACATTCAGCTTGACCGCCCTGAACGGCAGGTCGCGTGCGACTATCTGCGAGAGGAATTCCGAGAACGCGGCGGTAGACTGACCTGCGAACAGGTTTTCCACGAGTGGCTTGAGCTCGTGGCGCTGGCCCCGCATCCCGGCGCGCTCCTGCACGGCGATCGCTAGCGCGTCTGCGAAGGGGTTGCCTGCGTTCTCGATCATGATTTTGGAGTCAGCTTTCGCGGATGAAGCAGAAGCGCCGGCGACGGCAAAAGCCAGGCCGAGTGACACTGCGAAGATACGAGGGAATTTCACAAAATTACTCCTGAGGCGAATTATGCCAGACCGCCAAATCGCATGTAAAGCGAAGAGGCTGTTTTATGCCGCTTAATCGCTAAGAAGCCGCGTTGCCGCGGCCGCGATCGCAAGCGCGCTGGACCAGCACCAGGTCTTCGCGGTCGCGATGAGGATCGTTGGATTGCGGTCGTGCTGACGCGGGACTAGCGAAATGTGGGCGTAAAAACCCTCATTCCCACCACGCACAGCGGTGCAGTCGATCCACCGGAAATTGTCAAAGGTCTCCGGCAGGTCGTCGACGTAGCGCAGAATGGAAAATTCGCTCTCGCCGAACTCGATGCCGGCCGCTTTGATGGCCTCGTTGAGGTCGATCAGAACGTCTTGGATGGGGCGCCCTTCGTGCGGGATCGGCTTGAGCCGCGCCAGCGTCTCGAAGGAAGGCAAGGCCTGCAGGGGCACGTCCTGAGCGAGAGACGATGTCATGCTTGATCCTCAAACGAAAAATGCCGGCCTGGCGGCCGGCATTGATGGGGTTGGAATTTGCGAAAGGTCAGCGAGGGGCTCTCTTCGAAAGGATCCGCTGCAACGTGCGTCGATGCATGTTCAGCTTCTCGGCCGCGTGGGACACGTTGCGGTCGCACATCTCATAGACGCGCATGATGTGTTCCCAGCGGACACGCTCGGCCGACATCGGGCTGTCGGGGGCGTCGACCTTGCCGCTCAGCGGAGATGCCATCAGCACCGCGTGAACCTGGTCTGCATCGGCAGGCTTGGAGAGGTAGTCGAAGGCGCCGTTCTTCACGGCGGCGACGGCGGTGGCGATGTTGCCGTATCCGGTCAGCATGACGCTGCGCGCCTCGGGTCGGCGGTCGCTCAGGCTGCGGATGACATCCAGGCCAGAGCCGTCCTCGAGGCGCATGTCGATGATGGCGAAAGCCGGCGGGTTGGAAGCGATGTCAGCGATTGCAGCACCGACGGTGTCGACAGTCCGGACGTCGTATCCGCGTGTCGTCATCGCCCGGCCCAGCCGCTGCAGGAAGGGCTTGTCGTCGTCGACGATGAGCATGCTCTTGTCGACGTAATCGTCGAGGGAAAGCGGCTGATCTGCTTCGATGGTGTCGATCATGTGAGCGTCCAGTGCAAGGGGTCGGCGTGCGCTTACGCGGCAGCGACGGTCAGCGGGAAAAGGGCCTGGTTGAGAGCGTGACCGGGGTTCTGGACGTCCTCATCGGAGACCCCGGCCTCGTTCGAAATGCCGTCCTGGGCAGGACCCCAAAATTCGAGGCACCCATCCCATTCTGTGAGGTCACCCGCGATGAGATCGGCCTGATCGAGCAGCTTGAGCCTCAGCGGGCCTGCCGCATCCAGGGCATTCTCGACTACCTCGAAGCGGGCGCCGGTGCGGACCATGTAGTGCGGATAGGCCTCGAGCTGCTCGAAGCTCTCGACCACGTTCCCGACGCGGAACTGCTCGGAAATCTGGCGATAGGAAAGGCGGTCCATAGGGGTCCTGAATGTTGGCGTCGCGGGGACCGGTGAGGGTTCAGCGCCTGACGGCGGGCTTGTTCAGCGTCAAGCGATCACCCCAATGGGGTCGAACGGGTACGGCGAGCTGTAGACCTGTCTGGGCTGTTCGAGGTCCGGCGGGAGCGCAAACACGACCGTCGGCGCAAAGCGTGGATAGGTCAGGTCGGTGTGCGTCTCGAGGTAGCTGAGCGTGCACGAGTTGATCGAGTTGACGATCATGATCGTGACAGCCGTGACACCGAACAGGATGACCGGCACAAAATGGTTCAGCGGCTCCGGGAAGGTGCCCATCGCCGCAATCATCACGCCGACGTAGCCCGCGACCTGCAGGATGCGCGAAAGAGGCCAGTCGTTGACTGGCCCAAGGGGTGGAGAAGGAACCTCGGCGACGGTCATGCGAAGCCGCGGGATCTGAAAGTCGGTCATGAAAGGCCCAGGCCGTGACGGCCCCCTCAATAATTTCCGGGGTTTAGCCCAGAAGGAACTCTGTGTACCGGCGCTGCAAACGCTCCTTCTCGGCGTCGCTCAAACGCTGTGCCTGGCGAAGCGTGAGGCCGACTTTGGCCAGGAAGCGGTTCTGAAGGTCCGCGGCCTTCTCTGCGATCTCAAGCGCCACGGACGCAGCGATCTTGAATTCCGGCTCGGTCGGCTTGTGCGCGAAAAAGCGGGAGCCGGAGTCGAAATCGAGATAGGCCATGGCGTGTCGCAGCTCCAATCACGGCGGATAATTCCCGATAAAATGAGACCGCCTTCGATATATCGCCATTATAGGCGAGGCGACACTTTCTGACCACCCGCGACGCGCTAATCAGGCACGTCGCAATGGAGCCGATTTTCAGCGTCATCCGCACGCATCCAACCCATTGAAGCATTGACGTTTTTAGACCGCCACCGACGCGTCCATCGAATATCGGAGCGCGCACCGTCGGCGGTTTAGAGTGATTTATTCGTTGACGCCGGATTTTACGGCGATTATTTAGAGCCTTGAAGCAGATTGTTCCGAAACTTCCGGATTGAATTTTCCCGCCGCGCTGCGCGCCGGGAATCGCTCAAGGTCTGTTTTACTCCGGCACCACGGGGGTTTGACCACTTGGCCCGCTCCTCCGGAGCGGGCCTTTTTCGTGTGCCGCTACCGTCCGCCGGCGATCATGCGAATCGGGCACGTCCGCCCTCGATGTAGTCGAGCATGCATTCGCTGGCGATCCAGCGGCGGCCGAGCCTCTCGGCGACGGCACCGGTCGTCAGCGAGCCTCCGAAGGGATCGAAGACCAAATCGTCGGCGCGGGTGAGGAATTTGATGAAGTGCTCGGGCACCTCAGCGGGAAAGCGAGCCGGATGGACTGGCAGCCCGCGTTCCTTGCACCAGCGGATGTAGTGCGAGTTGCTCTCGGTGTTCGGAGCCGTGATGAGGTTGCCGGGGATGGCTCCGCCATTGTCACGCGCGAATGCACCCTCGTCCTTCTGGTAGCCGGCCGGGCTGGTGGAACCCTTCTGTCCACCGTCCTTGATCACCTTTCGCATCGAATCCGAATAGGGCGTCAGGATCGCGCGATTGTTGGCGTAAGGCTGATCGCTGGGCGAGAGCCAGAAGATGCTTTCGAGCGAGGGCTTTACGCGGACGCGGCGGATCGTGACCCATTCCGCCGGCACCGGCATCTTTGCGGGATTTTGCCAGGCGAAGCGCTGGCACAGCTTCATCCCGAGCTCGTCCTCCAGTCGGATCAGGAGGCGTTCCTGATACAGCGAGAGTGTCGGCTCGCCGCGGCGCCAGGCGTCGCCCAGGTTGATGACGACGGATCCGTCGCTGGTCAGCTTGCGGCCCCATCCTTCCGCGATGCGCAAGAACCAGTCGACATAGGTCGCCTCGTCGCGGTTGCCGTATTCCTTCTTCCGCAAAAGGGGATAGGGCGGGCTCGAAAAGATGAGGTTGACCGAGCCGTCGTCGATCATGCCGACGGCGTCCTCGCAGTGGCCGTAGAGGGCCGCTCCGCGGTCGGTGACGAAGATGGTGACGACCATGCCCGGCATGGCCTTCCTGAGGGCTCCCTGCCCTTTTCCGGTCAGCTCCCAGGTGCGGCCTTCCGCCGGCGTCATGAGCCCCATGAGCTTCGCCCGCTGCTGCGCCCAGCGAACGCTCCGTTCGAAGCCATTGTAGCTGTTGGCGCCGATCTGGAGCTTTGCCCGGCGGGTGTCGTCGGCGAGGTCGATCTTGTCGGCGACGATGTCATAGAGATCGCCGATCTTTGCAGGCGTCGTGCGCTCTTCGAGGGCTTCGAGCAGCGGAAGCATCAGCTGCGACTGTCGATAGAACGTGCGGGCCATGCCTTCAGCCCTCGGAGGCGCAGGCGAGCGAGCCGCCGAGCCGCTGTGCGACGAGCTTTGCTGCGGCGAGCGGCGCCATCAGCTTCGGCTTGTGGCGCTGGTCTTCCCAGTCCACCAGATTGACGAACGCGGGCACGACATCCCAGTCGTATGCGGTGCCGTCCAGGCTATCGCGCTCGAACAGTTCGAAGGCCTCCACAATCCACGAACCGATCGCGGGGCACAGGGATCGCATGTGGACGGTCCCGTTCTTTTTCCACTGGGCCACGATGCCGGGGTTCTGTGTTGGGAAACGATCGTAGCGTTCCAGGAGGTCCTCCCAGACGCAGAGGGCGGCTTCCATAGCGAGATGGCTCCACTGTGGGCCAGCGGTCATGGGTAATCTCCGTACTGAGGAAATCGGATCAGGAAGCGAGGCCGCAGCCGCGAAGCACTGCCGACGTGAGAAGCGTGGGGTCGCAGGCGAAGAGGCCGATCTGGCCGAGCATGAGCGGATTGAGCTCGACGATGCCGATCTCGCCGTTGATCATCGCGACATCGAGAGAGAAGCTCTGGGTCGGCATCAGGGGGATGACCTGGCGGGCAAAGTCGAGATACCGGCCGACCAGCGCCTCGTCCGAGGTGCAATTGTCATCGGAAGGGTTTGTCGAAACCAGCGGATTGAACGGAGCCTGGTTGTCGTCAGGGGTGTGGCTGAAGACGGTGCCGGCGCCGGTCACGGGTTCCCCGTTGACCACGAAGATCCGGTACTCGTGCTTCATCTCGACGCGCTCCTGAACGATGAGGCAGGGGCCGCGGTCGATGAAGGAATAGACGAGTGCATCGAGATGGCGCGACAGCGTGGTGCCGCGCGGCACGACTGAAGTGTGGAACTTGGGCATGGTGGCTTTGACGAAGGCGTCATGGCCGGTGGCATGGATTTCCGCAACACGCTTTGAGGCGCCAGCGAGGTCATGCACCTGGGTCGTGCGACGCGCGTTCGAAAGGAAGCCATCCCAGTTCCAGTAGTCGAGGTGGAGGTGGCTTGCCGCCGGGTAGGACAGCGTTGCCGGCCGGGCCCAGTTCTTCGGCGGCCGTCCGAAAACGTGGGTGGCGTCGGACGGAAACGTGCTGACGATCGCGATCTGGCCCGGCAGGGCAGCGAGCAGCGCGCGCTCGATGTGATCGCTCTCGATTTTCTCTTCGCGGTCGTCGCCTGCGTAGGGGCGAAAGGCCAGCTTCAGCATCTGCCTGTCCTTACTGGGATTATCGGCTTGGGTGCCTCACCAGCGAACGCGGCAATAGTGGATGATTGATTTAGCCTAGATAGCCTGGAACGGAGGCGACGACGGCCAATTTGCGGTTTTCATCCCAGGCGAAATAGACGCGGATGCATTTCGTCGGGTCGTTGGGATTGCCCTTGTTTCTGAGGTGGTGGTCCGCGAGGAGCTTCGTCGACGTCCCTTCGATCGAGAGCCTTCCTTTGGCGCTGTCGAGCGTGCGCGGCGCGACCGGGGCTGCCTCGAGGTGAAGTCGGGCGAGCGCCTCATCGAGGGCGCGAACAGCCTCCTTCCCGCCGTCCACCCGCATTTTGCGATATTCGACCGCCAGCACCGATAGCGCGCTCTTGAGCGTTTCGAGATCCTTGAGTGCCGAGCCCTTCGCGGATTTTATCGCCTTTTTCGAGATGTCGAGTTGACCGGAAAAATGAGACGCAGCCCAGTCGCACACTTCTGCGACCGACCGACGCTTTTGCGTCTCGCAAGCCGCCGGCGCCTGGCTCTTTGAGAGTTTGGCGACGCGGGCCTCGGCGATCTGCAGGGCAGCGGTTCGTCGCTCAAGAGCGGCTTCGAGCTCGGCGATTTTCTGCCGGAGATGAAGGCTTTCGGTGAGATCTGCAGCGACAGAGGTAGGGATCAACCGTAAATGGCTGTCGAGAGAGTAGATGTCCTCGAACCCGACATGTTCCTCACGCCTCCCGAGCAGGCGGACGGCGGTGCGTGCCGTCTCCGTGAGGACGGCATCGGGCGTCTTCTCATCGAACGGGATCACCCTCCCCGTCTGGCTCGCGCCCGGACCTGTAGGGGAAAAACCCGGCCCGTAGACGCGGATGGCGCGACGATATGCCGAGAGCTCTTTGCCGAACCGTGTCGAGAGAAGGTAGGTCTCGTCACCTGGAACGATGATGACGTGGGCCACTCCGATCAGCCGCTTTGAGAGCTGGAATGGATCGACCGCAGCAGTTGCGATCCGGCGCTCATTTTCGTCCAAGGAGACAACAACCACCGGCAATTTCCGGCCTGCGTCTTCGATGAATTCGATCAGCCTCGGCATCGTTTTGATGTTGGCCAATTGGGGGCGGGCATGGAGTTGAACGCCATCCCGAACGGCCACGAATTTCGAGGAAAGAAAATGGAAAATATCAACCTGATCAGAACCGACACAATCACTTGGGACATCAAGTAATAATCGGGAATGACCTTGCTCGGTAATCAGCGTGAGATCAAACGCAACACGCCCGAAGCGACATCTTATCGTCCATCCGCGCCCAGTCTTCGTCGCGAATTTTGCACTTATTATTGCCTGATCATCATAAATTTGCTGGATGCTCAAGCCCGGCGCAATTTCCAATCCATGCCGTTCGGAAATCCAGGCTGATATTCGCTCTTGAATTGCGTCGTGGCAGTCCGGTTTTTCGAGATCGCAGATCGTGGCTGATAGCGTTACCGGCCACGACACGATGCCGCCAGACTGCGGCTCGCCGGAAGCTGGCGCGATCCTAACGCGGGGAGCGAGAATCCTGTCCATATGCCGAGCTTAGGTCGCTCAGAATTACCCGGCAAGGCGCGAATTGGGGAGGGTGTCAGTTCTCTCCCCAGAATATTTCGATGTGAGAGGTGATTTTACGGACCTGCCAGGGCCGCGGAGGCTGGACTAACCGTCCGCTCGCGCTCTGGCGCGCCGGCGCTGTTCGATATTGGCGACGAGGAGGGCCATGCCTCGGATGAAATTGCGGCGATAGCCCTTGGGCTTCCACCAGACGCGGTCCCATGGCCAGCCGTGCGGCGGCCGCTTGCGGGTTTGGTTTTTCGGGTCGAGGTAGGCAAGCCCTGCTGCCACGAGTTCAGGATGGGCGTATCGATCGTCGTGAGCCGCGGTCCATCCTTCCACGTCGATCTGGCGCTGCCTTTCTGCCGCAACCTCGGCGAGGATGAGGACGTGGGACGGCTGCTCGGCGACGATAGCGTGGGCGGCGGCCTCCAGCCCGACCACGACACCATTCTCGATGCCGACGTTGGCCTGCAGGATCGCAAGGATTTCACGCTCGCTGCGCAGCCCGGGCCACGCGGTGGCGACCTGGCTCATTTGCACGTGTGGATTCATCGGAAACCCCTATTTCGCCCGTTGCACCTGAACGCCGCTCTGATGCGGGGCGGCAATGAAGAAGATGGTGGGAGCGTTGGCTTTGCCGTGCGTCGAAGCGCGCGTCATGCCGTGGAAATAGACCTCACGGTCACCGTTCTTGAGTGCCGTGGCCGACTTGAACGTCTGCCGAATCTCTTTCGCTGTGGGCTGCGCGACTGTCTGCAGGACGAATACGTCGCCGAACTTCAGCCACCGATAGAACCCCTCACCCTGAAAAAGCGCCGAGAGAGGACCCTTTCCGGGAAAGCGGATCACCTGACGATCGAAGCCGTCAGATGTGTTGTACCGCTTGGCCTGCAGGCGCTCTCCCTCGAGAACGACCTTCACGGGCGTAGGCGCCTTTGGCGTCTGAACGGGGGGCGTTCTTGGACGTGTCTCCGCCTCAGGGGCCGGCTCCGGCTCACGCACGGCCTCACGCACCGGGATTTCGACGGGCGCCAGCAGGCTCAGCCCCTCGACGCGTCGATGCTTCCAGCTCGAAGCGGAGGCGACGTAGAGCGTCAACCTGCGCACGCCGGCATCGAACAGCGCGGGTACGGCGCGCAGCAGGGTGTCATCGCCGGCCTTCGTTGCGGGGAGGATGACGTGCTCTGGCTCACCAGATCCGTCGACCTTGATTTCGAGCATGCGGTAGGACGCTCGCCGCTCATGAGCAATGGGGTCACTGACGCTGATTACGTCGACCACATCGTGGCTGAAGACCGGCACGACTGGAGGCTTTTTGGGCCTGATTTTCGCGTCGGCGGCTGACGGAATAATCGCGTTATTTTCTGAACTGCTATTCGACAAATGCATTTGCGCCCTCGGCGAGAAATCGCGGGACCAGAAGGAAAAATAATGCCTAATTATAGCAGATGCACTTGGGGGCGGATAGCGCCAGTTTCAGCGTGGCTCAGAGACCTTCCAGAAGCGTTTCGGCTTCTGCGGTCAGATGGTTTTTCAGGTTCGGTGCGATCCACACCAACCGCGCGTCCCGTAGCTTTCTGAGCCCGGCAGCCTCGGCTCCCACCTTCTCGTCGCGGGCAATGGACCGCAGCAGAGCGATGTCGTCCCCAGTTAGTAGGCGGTCAAACTCTCGCAGGGCGTCATCACCAGCTTCCGAGCGGCGATAGGCGCCGCTTTCCACGAGCACATGGCCGGATTTAACGAGCTTGTTGAGCATCGCCTTCGTTGGCCCGTACGCTGGCCTTGGCTGTGCCGTCGAGGATGCTGAGGAGCGGAGGTAGCCAATCTTTGTGGCGTCGAGCATGGGATCCTCGTGGGTTTTGCCGCCTTAGGCAAAAAAAGAGCCCGACGTGTCGGTCGGGCTCGTTTCGCTCACCGCGGGATGCGGGCGACGCTGTCGATCTGCATGCGGGTGATGCCGATGTCGTTGAGCGCGCGATCCGAGAGGCGCGAGAGAGCCTTCGCGGTCGCGCGATAGCGCAGGTAGGAGTTGATCTTGGCGGTCAGGATGGCAAGCATGATTTTCTTCTTGGGGTTGCAGGATCGGTTTGATCTCTGAATTCGATGCCCTTTATGAGCAATATTTTTGGTGGAGCTCGCGATATTTCGAGACGTTCTCGACGGGGTACTGCACCGCAACCGCCCTGTTTGGGGTGACGAACCTGACCAGGATCTCTGTCGCGGCTTCCCTCCGCACGGCGTCGATGAAGTCCTTGGCGATCTGCCCCGACGAGGCTGCTGCTCGGCCATTCATCAGGCGCCATCGCTCGGTTTTCGACTGAGCGTCTCCGATTTTATAGGTGACGCTGACATCGTTCTCGAGCTTCTCGGCGATCGACCCCTCGTCTTCCATCGTGAAGATGACGGATGTCCAGCCTGCTCGGCAGTTGAGGCCCATCACCATCTGCTTCCCCGACGAAGCGTCAATCTGAGCGGTGGTCGCCCGCAGAGAGAAGCCTTTCTCGTCCTTGCGCACTGCAAACGTCATCATGGCGTTCGCACAGTTGAACACCGCATCCGCTTTTTGCTTGTCCGCGGACGCCGGAAATCCAAGTGCCGCGTGGCATTGGTGCGCCTTCGCATTGAACGCTTGGTCGGATTCGGTTTCGATCGAAGCGTGATCGTCATTTGCCAATGCGATGCCCGGGAAGGCGATGAGGGCGGCTAGCAGCAATCGAAGCATTGGCAGGGGCTCTTGATTTAGGGCGGTCTGTGTATCGGCCTGGTGGGCGGCGGGGAAGCGCGATTGCAGTCGGCTCGGTTTTGGCGCCTGCCTCCGGCTTTGCCCCGTGGCTTTATCGCCAGCGCCCCGATGGACATGGGAGAATGTGCATTTAGCGGCCTGTGGGCTGCCGGAGCGATTGGACGTGCTGGATAAGGTTCACCCAGCTCGCCTTTGCCTTCGGCTTCATGCCCTCCGGAGGCGCGACGTGACTAACTTTGATGGGAACGCGCGTCATGACGCTGGTGCCCCGTTTAACGCGATCCTCGGCTTTGTTACCGAAGAGCACGATCGTCGCCTGGGGCAGAAGCTGCAATTGCGGTTCAAGGTATGTTGGTGCGCAAATTCGATCGCTGAACCACCGGGTCGTGTGGTGGATCGAGCAGAGCCTCCCCTCGGTGATCCAGACCTTCTTCAACTGCTCGTCAAATGAGCCCGGCCAGAGCTGGTCCAAGATCCAACGCATGTTGCGGTGAAACGGATTATGGGATGAACGAAAGCACCGATAGGTGTGCTCGATTCCCTCTCGCATGAGCTGATCGGATGACGCGCCCTCCGTGTAGCGCTCTCCTTCCATCGGCCCTCCAGGCTCGGCGATGACAAAGATCGCCTCGACTTCATCAAGGCGACCTGTTGCTCCAACGAAGCCGCGCGGGATGAGGCCTTTTGAGGGGCTTTTTTCTGCTTCTCTGCAGGTACCAAAAAATCTGCAGCTGTAGGCGTCTCGCATGACGTCCAGCAGGGCGGAATTCGGCATCATCATCTTTCAGCCCCCCTGCGGTCGCGAATCCGCGACCGCTTCCCAGTCCATGGCGGGGGAAAATGCCATGACCGCGCCTAGGCTGCGAGAGCCTGCGGATCGGCCTCTTCAGCCGCGGCGGCAGCAATTGCAGCTGCCTCCTCCGCTTCCTTGTCTCGCGCCAGGTCTGCATCGATCGCTTCGAGTTCGGCGCGCTTTGCGGCGAGCTCGGCTTCGAACGGATAGTCGGCGCCGAGGCGAGGCACGAGCTGGGCGATCTGATCCTGATCGAACTCGACGAGCTTCTGATGGCGAACCATCGAGCTTTCGAATTCGCTCAGCTTCTCCTCCAGCATGTTGCAGATGACGCCGCCGGCGGTGTTCGACCGACCGCGGATTTCATGGCGGAGATTGGGAGTGACGATCTCCAGTTCGCTGTAGATGTTCTCGAGGAAGTAGCGCGTCGAGTACTGGATCTCGAAGCCGCGGATTTCGCCGATCTTTCGGTTCTTGATCCCATCCTGCGAGAACGGGGCGCGCTTGTCGAAATCGCCCATCGCGTCCTTGAGCGCCTTTCCAGCCTCCTTCTTGTCGAAGAAGGTGTCGGTACCGACAGTGATCTGGAAGGCCGAGGTCATCGCTCCTCGATCGTTGATGTCGGACGCCAGGTCGGCAACCATCCGCTCCGCATGGGCGATTTCGCGCTCATAGCTGCGGATCTTCGAACGGATCGTGTGCTGCTCGTTGTAGTGAGCATCGCGAAGCCGCTGCATGCGGCCGATCTCGCTCTCGAGGCCTGCCTTCTGCATCAGGCGCGGGTCGCCGGACGCGATGGCCTTGGCCATGGCGAACTGGTTGACCGCGTCCTCGCCGACGTCCTCGAGGCGCCGGATCGACCGATCGCCGCTGAGTGCGGCGGTGATGAACTTCGCCTTGCGCTCATTGCCCTGCCACTGCGTGGCGTCGACGCTCTGTTCGGTCGCGTAGGCATAGATGCCGATCCAGGGGTTCTGGTTGCCCTGGCGATCGATGCGCCCCTCGCGCTGTTCGATGTCCGACGGCAGCCACGGCACGTCCAGGTGATGGAGCGCGATGAGGCGGTTCTGGGCATTCACGCCTGTTCCCATCTTCTTCGTCGAGCCCAGCGTGATGCGGACCTTGCCTGCGCGCATGTCCGCGAACAGACGGTTCTTGGCCTGGCTGCCCTTGTAGTCGTGGACGATAGCGATCTCGTCGGACGGGACGCCGAGCCCGATCAGGGAGTCCTTGATCCAGCGATAGGCCGAGAAGCCGCGCGTCTTCTCGACCGAGAGAGTCCCGAGGTCGGAGAAGATCATTTGCGTGCCGCCCGGGCGATCGTATGGGGTGCCGTCCGGCTGCAGATAGATGGTGTCGGACGACTCCTGGTAGATCCGGAAGGCGTTGGCGATCAGCTTGTTGAGCTTGTTGTCGTTGTCGTTCCCAGCGTCCGGCAGCACGAAGCGCAGATCGATCGCCGCATGGCGCCCGTCGGTGATGACCGAGAGCAGGATGTCGTCGCCCTTCTTGGGCGAGCCCTTCCGATTTTCGATCGCCTTGATGCGAGCCTCGAGCTCCTTCTGGTAGATCTTGAACTCGGCGCTTGGCGGCGCCGTGATGATCTGGCGCTTGCCGGTCAGGATGCTGGGGCGCTTCACGTAGTTGCGCAGGTCCTCGGCCGAGACGACGTCGGCGAAGCCGCGGAACATTGCGATCAGCTCGGGGACGTTCACGAACTCGGAGAAGCGGGTGACGGGCTTGTATTTGCCCGACGGCTGCAGCTCGAGCTCGGTCCGCGTGTTGCCGAAGGCCGAGGCCCAGGAGTCGAATTCGCTGAGGTTGCGCTCCATGAGCGCGCCCTCGTCCATGAAGCGCTGGACGGTGAACATTTCGCCGAGCGTGTTGGTGATCGGCGTGCCGGACGCGAGGTTGAGGGCGCGGTCGACATGGACTCGCTTCTCGCCCGACATCTGCCGGCGAACGTGGCGGACGAACTCTGCCTTACAGTAGAGGTCCCATGCCATCTGGGAGCCGTTTGGATCGACGCCCTTGAGGCTGTTCATGTTCGTCGTGAACGACAGCTTCCGGAATTCCTGGGCCTCGTCGACGAAGATCTGGTCGATGCCGATCTCCGACATCGTGAGGAAATCGTCCTTACGAGCCTTCAGGTTCTCCAGCCGGCCCTTGAACGTCTCCTTCATCCGCTCGAGCTTCTTGCGGGTGAGGCGGTCGTCGGAATCGAGGCTTTTGATGATGGCCTCATACTCCTCGATCATCCGCTCCATCATCTCCGTCTCGAAGTCGACCGGAAGCGGAATGAACTTGAACGCCGAGTGCGTGATGATGATGCAGTCCCAGTCGCCGGTGGCGGCGCGGGCGAGGAAGCGCCGGCGCTTTTCACGAGCGAAATTCTGCTCGTCGGCAACCAGGATCTTCGCCAGCGGATAGAGCGCGAGGAATTCGCGCGCGCACTGGGCCAGGCAGTGGCCGGGCACCGTGAGGACCGCCTTGGTGATCAGGCCGAGACGGCGCTGCTCCATGATGGCGGCAGCGATCGTCGCGGTTTTGCCCGCGCCGACAGCATGCGCGACATAGGTCGAGCCCGCAGAGATCAGGCGCCAGATCGCATTCTTCTGATGCTGATAGAACGCGAACGTCGAAACGGCGCCGGGCAGCTTCAGGTGCGAGCCGTCGAAGCGACGGTTCACGAGGTTGTTGTAGCCGTCGTTATAGAGGCGTGCGAGCTGGTCTGCCCGCGTGCTGTCACGCCAGACCCAGTCCTCGAAGGACTGCTTCATCGCCTGGAGCTTTTCCTTGGCGGCCTCGGTCTCCTTGGCGTTGAGCTCACGGACGGTCCGCCCGTTGGCATCGACCGTCTCGTCATAGATCGACGGAATGCGCGAATTCAGGGCGTCGAGCAGCACCTTGCCCGCGTCGTAGCGCATGGTGCCCCACTTCGCGTTCACGGCGGTGGTGTACTTGAACTTGTACTCGTCGATGGTCCACGACGCCGCTTTGGGGACGTGGCGCACTTTCGTTGCGACCTCGATCACCTCTTCGGCGAATTTCTCGACGACGGACGCCGGAATCCAAGGCGCGCCCAGACGGGCGGTGATGTCAGACGGCGGAATATCCGTCGGCTGCACCTGCTCGAGGGCTTCGACGTTGCGAGCATAGTTCTGGTCGTTCGCGGCCGCGCTGATGGCATCCAGCAGCTTCTGGCGCACATTGCCGGACAGGTACTCATCCTGGGTCTGCCAGGCCGCGGTTTCCGGATCGAGGTAGAGCGCGGTGTCGAGCTCGGCCAGGGTCTCGGCCTCGGACTTGTTGAGCAGGCCCGCGATATAGGCGACGTCGACCTTGCCGAATTCGTGAAGGCAACGCGCCAGCGCGTCGGCAGCCGTGTGGATCTCCGGCTCGATCTCGCGGGCGATGACGGTCTTGTCGAAGACGAGGCCCTTGCGGGCGGTCTGCGCCTCGAGATCGTATTCCTCGATGGACGCGACCAGCCAGCAGTCGGGGTCGTCACGGAAAGGCGCGAGGTTGGGCTGGCGGTGGAGTTCCTTCCGCTCGCCGGTCACCTCGTCGACCTGGACGTGAATGTCGGTGTGATTGATGAAGCCGTGCTTCTCGACGAAATCGTCGTAGAGCTCGTTGAGATTGATCTGCTCTTCCACGGAGCTCTCGAACCGCTCCTGCAGCGACAGGATCGAGCGCACCGCATCGCGGATCGGGATCAGCGCGCGAATGAGCTTGGCGTGCTTCTGGAAGATGCCGGCGTCACCGCGCGCCTGCTTCACGGGAACGACGTGAGCGCGTCCGTCGATGACCTGCATCAGCACGTCGGCGTCGCTGACGAAATAGGAGCCCTCGCGAAGACGCGCGTTGTCGTTCGACTCGATCTCCGTGCCGGTGGGCGCGGTGAGCGGCGAGACAGAGCTGTCGCAGTCGCAGATGTCCTCGGGCAGGCTGAGGATGGCGGCCTTCAGCGCAGCGCCCAGCGGGCGGTTCCGATCAGGCTTGCAGACGTAGGTGAGCTTCGGCCCGTAAATGCCACGGCCGACCGTGTGCACGCCGAGCACCATGTCCGGGTGATCGAGGAAATACTCGTTGATCGAGATTTCCTCATGGCCCGGCGTTGAGGCGCCGCGGGCCTCGACCCATTCGACGCCATTGCTGTCCTCGCCCTCGAAGCGGCGACGAAAGAACAGGATGTCGACGCCGACTTCCGTGCCGGCGGTATCCTTGAAGGTTCCCTCGGGCAGACGGATGGCGCCCACCAGATCGGCCGTCTGAGCGATCTGATGACGGACGCGCGAGTTGCGCTTGTCCATGGTACCCTGGCTGGTGATGAAGGCCGCGATGCCGCCCGGGCGAAGATGATCGATCGCCTTCACGATGAAGAAGTCGTGCAGCAGCAGGCCCATGCGACGGTAGGCGGCGTCGGAGCGAACGACGCGCGCCGAGAACGGCGGGTTGCCGATCGCGAGCGAGTAATCGTCCGGGATGCGTGTCAGGCCGAAGTCCTCGATGCGGACGTCCGCATCAGGATGGAGCAGCTTGGCGATGCGGCCGGTGACGGGGTCGGCCTCGACGCCCGTCAGGCGCGTCTGGTCCTGGAAGCGCTTCGGCATGTGGGTGAGAAACAGACCGGTGCCCATACCGGGCTCCAGCACATTGCCGCCCTTGAAGCCCATGCGCGTCACAGCGATCCAGATCGCGTGCACGAGGCTCTCGGGCGTGTAGTGGGCGTACTGGGTGCTGCGCGCGAGCGAGGAGTGGTCCTCCTTGCTCACAAGGCTTTCCAGCGACGCGCCGATGTTCTCCCAGCCCTGCCGGAACTCATTGTTCCTGGGATCGCGGAAGCACTTGTTGGCGAGCTCGCTGGCGCCGAAGCCAGTGAACAGCGCAAGCTTGGCCTGCTCGTCGCGGGTCGCTTCCCGGCCTTCCGAGATGATCTGGTCGGCGAGCATGATCGCTTCGATGTTCGCAACCGCCCTTCCCTGCCATGTCGGCGCGAGCGCGCGGGCCGCAGTGCTGTAGAAATTGCGCTGCGTCGACAGGGATTGCTGGACGATCGCAACAGCGGGGACATCGGCCGCCGGCGTGGAGCCGACGTCCGTATCATTGCGCTGATTTGAAGACTGAGCTGCGAACATGTCGAACTGCGCACCAGTGGCGGCGACCGCCGCGAATGAGGCGTCGGGCAGACCGCTATTTTCAAGATACATCGATTTTATTCCGGGATTGAATTTTACCAGGATATTCTGAATTTAGCGACAGCCGGAGACATCGGCGGAATTTCCGACGAGAACAAAAAAAGGGACGCCCCGGTCAGAGGCGCCCCTTGAATTAGCGCCACTGATTGGCGCGATAGGCTTTCCAGCAGCGCTGACGGCCCAGACGGATATCGTCCCTGGAATTGGGAAGATCCCGCTTGCGGCCGGCGGCGCTCGGAGGGAGGCCGATGTCGATCATCTGATCGTCGCCGGCGTCCGCCCAGGTCCGCTCGTTCGTCGTCTGAACGAGGCGGTAGTGGCTGCCGCGGTGGCGCCGGCCGCAGTGGATACCGGGCCAGGCGCCATCGCGGAACCGGCCGCGAGGCTTCTTGCGGCGCTTCTGCTCGACGATAACGCTATTGAGGCGTTCCAGCTCGTCGATTCCGACGGGATCACCGAGATCCGTCGTGATGACGAACAGAACGCTTGCGGGGTTGAGGAGGCTGTCTCGGTCGAAGGCGGCACCGATCGAAACCTGCCATGGGCTGAAGGGGTAGCCGCGTCCGCGAAGCGCCTTTCTCGTGCTAACGAAGGCGTCTTCGAGGGAGTTGAAGGACCAGCATTCCCGGTCGCGATTCAGAACCAGGTAGCGGGCGGCATGAGGGGCGACGATGTGCACGTGTGATCTCCGATGATGTGACTACATCGGAGGGCGCGGGGCAGGTTCGCCTTGCGAAAAAAGCGCATGGAAATTCCTCTTAAATGAGACGGTGTCTCAGGCAGAGATCTTATCGGCAATTTCTCGGCGGCCGAGGCGGCTCGAGAAATCCGACTGCACGCGTGCCGATTTCGTTGCGCGCGGGGGTCGATATGCCTCGAGCGGCCGCCAGTACGGCTTGTTCGGCGTGCGAAAGTCGATCTCGATAGCCGGGATTGCGAATGCAGCCGGACCGGCCGCGGCATAATCGATCGAGCGACCAGGGCTGCGCGCATCCTGGATCTCGGTGATCTCGGAGACGTTGTCGACGTTGAACCGCAGCAGATGAGCCTTCGCAGGATTGCAGCCGCGCAGCGCGCCCTGCGCGGTGGTGGAGAAGTAGAGGCCGTCGACAAGGACCTCCCCCTCGCCTTCCACCCTCACCGGGCGGCTCTTTAGCCCATTGCGGGCAATCCCGCTGACCTCGTCGCGATCCACGACGAGATAGACGTAACCGAAGCTATCCATGGGTGGTCCTCTTGTGGTGCTCAGGCGGCGCGTGCGGGGTTCGGAGCTGTCCGGTGCGCCGCATCATCGCAAACCACTGGGCGCGGCTCAGGGAGACGGGCTTGGCCGTCGAAGTGCCACGGTTGTGAGCGCGGGCGATGACGAGATCGTTGAAGTCGGCGGCGGCGAGTCCGTAGTAGCGGACCGCGAGCCAATCCCAGGCCTGCGTCTGGACGTTCGGAACATGGACCTCGAACTCGTAGAGGTTCAGGGCAAACGGCTCACTCGCGACAAGGAGGAGCTGGCCGGCGTCGTCGATCGCAACGTGGTCGAGGTTCTCGATGGCCTGCGGACGAATGCGAACGTGGAAGACCGCCTCTTCCGGTGAGGCGTGTGCTGCCGCGGCTGCTGCCGCGGAATAATGGCCACGCAGGACGTGCGCGCGCCCCGTATAGGTGTCGACCTTGGCGACCGTCGACCGAAGGCCGAAGCCCCTTCTGAGGTCGGAAATCTCGTCCCTCGTGAGCGCGAGATAGAGAGGCTTGTCGGAAGTCCGCTTGAAAGGCATCACGCGTCCTTTTTGGGATTATTGAGCGATCTGGGTCGCCTCCCTCAGGACTGGTTTCGCTACCAAATATCGTTCGGATCCGGTGCCAGCCGGTGACAATGAGGAATGTGCCGCACAAGGGCCCCGCCCATTTGCAACTGCCCGTCGGCCAATCTGATCATGAGCCGGTTCGGCACATAGCTACCGCACGGGATGATGCGGGCGAGTTCGCCAACAGCGGCGTGCGGAGACCGGGTGAGCGTGGCGACCATGATCAGGACGGCCGCTGGCGAACGCGATACCCCCATCGCGCAGTGGACCAGAACCCGGTCATCCGGATTGAGGGTCCGCGCGAAGCTGATGATCGAGGCGACGTGTTCTTGCGTCGGAGGCTCGACCCAATTGCTGCCCACCTCGCGCTGCTCCACGTCGTGAAACCGCAGGATGTGGTGATCGGCCTCGAAGGTTGGGCAATCTTGGTCTGGATCGAGGATCGAAAGGATCTTCGTAGCCCGTCGCTCTGCGGCGCGTATGGGCGCGAGCTGAATGGGAGAGATATCGAAGGACGGAAGGGTCATCGGCCTCGGGGTTCGTGCCTGGGGTGCCGTTGATGCAGTCGAAGGGGTTGCTGCAATCGAATGATCGTTCGCGGGCTCAACGCTCGCCAGGCCGCTATGCGGCGGCCGAAATTCCATTCGCCTTGGCGACCTCGATCCGGTTCCTGCCGAGCGATTTGGCCCGGTACAGGGCCCTGTCTGCGGCATCGAGGAGGGCGTAGAGCTCGAACGTCGACGCCTTCGCTTCGGCGACGCCGATGCTGACGGTCGGGTTGCTCTGCAACGCCTCGATTGCCTGGGCGTTTTCCGAGAAGCCGCATGCGATGAGTTCGCCGATTTCACGGGCGCGCTCAATGTCCTTGCCTGTCAGAAGAAGCGCGAATTCCTCGCCGCCAAGGCGCGCGATGACGGCTTCGGGGCCGGCGGCCCGGGTGGCGGCATCCGCGAAGGCCTGCAGAACACGATCACCGATTGCGTGCCCGTGGCGATCGTTGATGGCCTTGAAGTGGTCGAGATCAAAGGCAAGCAGTGAGATGGCGATGCCTTGGTCCTTTGCGATTTTGACGGCGTCGCCTCCCCGCTCGAAGAAGCCGCGCCGGTTGGTCAAACCAGTCAGATCATCCGTGCGCGATCTTTCGAGAAGGCTGACCTGATACTCCTCGCGCACGAGCGCGATCAGAGCCATCGGCATGGCAACTGCGTACAGCGAACCCTCGAGCATCGTTGTGGCTGCGAAGAAGGGAAGCATCTCCCGCCCGAAGGCTGCGACAGCCATGGGCATCAGGATGGCGCGCGCCAGATAGAATGCGCCATGGAACGCGAACACGGCGACCGCGAGGTTCTTGCTCCGGAGACCGCGCAAAGCCGTGCTGCGTTGCAGTGTGATGGCTGTGAGGCCGCTGATGATCCCGATCGGGAGGGCAGACACGTAGTGCCAGAACATGTCGGTCATCGGCAGCCCGCCGACGGCCCAGACGACCGCAGCCGCGCCCAGCGTCGCCGCCGTCCAAAGCAGATTGTAGGGGCGGTCGATTGTCACCACGCCTTGAAGCACGATGAGATAGCCCAGGAGCATGGTGATGTTCGTGAGCGCCGGGCCGGTGTTTCCCGGCAGGTAGCCACGCATCAGCCCGACGAAACATCCCGCAGCCAGGGTGAAGAAGCCTGCCGCCCAGAAGCCGAGCTCGCGCGACCGCAGCGGAGCCGCCCGACGCTCCCAGAGCGTCATGGTAGCGCCGACGAGCAGCGTAGCGAGTGTCAGGTACCAGAGCGTGCGCAGGTCCATCTCAGCTTTGATCGGGCGGCCTCACCGCGTCCCGACCGACACTCCCCGTTCGGTTGATCATATGATCTGAGACAAAAGGGGTTAATTTTTTCGTTCTGGCAATCGATACGAATGCAATGATCGAGTGGGAATCGAGTCTTTAAATGCCGCGCTTCAATGCATCGCTCTGTTCTGCAAGCGTTATTGGCGTCGGCTTTGCCCATTTAACAAAATCGGAGGCAGGAAAGCCTTCGCATTGAGGTATCTCAACATAGCCATGACGCAAATGCATTTGGGCCAGATCGGGATTCAACACGCACTCGTGCACGATAACTTGAATAAACGGATGTGCAGCGGCGAACGCTTCCACGAAGGTGCATAGCTCTCGGAAGTACCCTTTGCCCTGCAACTCAGGCGTCAGGTCAACCTTGGCAACAACAATCGCGTGATATCGCTGAGCGTCGATCGCTTTTGCGCTGTTGCGAATATAAGCGGAAAAGATGCGGTCTTGCCAAAGCTCTCGGCTTACCGGCATTCGCAGCGGCGCATCAGGAAATAGCGCCCTGATCTGAGCCTCGATTGACGGTATCAGCGCCATATCGGTCTCAGACGCGCTCGGCGTCTTCCGCGATCTCGAAGTCTTCGAGCTGGTGCGAGTAGGTCGAGCCGATCAGGACCAGGCGCCGGCCGGAATCGTGACCAGACAGCATGCAGGGCCTGAACTCGTAGTCCTGGTGCTTGAGGGAGCTTGTGGTGCCGTCGTAGTGGCGCCAGGGCTTATGCCGCGGCCGCGCCCAGACGAAGACATGGCCGCCGTACTCGAACTCTCGCGTTGCCGGGTCGTTGGCCGGCTTGTCGACCTCAGCGAGGACGTCTGCAGTGGTCATGTGATCCCTCATTCTGCGAAGACCATAGGGTCGCTCGTAATCGGACGCTAGGCCTGCCCCGCCGGCGTCACGGTGCTTTGGTCTTGGGTGGCCGCGCGTACCGACCTCTCGATCGTCGCCAGACGGTCTCGACCGCGCGTGGTCAACCGCATTCGCATCTCAGAGATGTTGGTCAGCGTACCGTCGATCTCAAGCCACTGGCGTTGGCAAGCGTAGCGGATCTCGCCGGCATCATGGAGCGGGTCGAAGTTCGATGCGCTGATCCAGGCTTCATCCGCCGGCGGGTTTTCGAAATTGAGGTCTGCGATCAGCTCGCGCAGCTTGGACTGCATCGCGCTGAGATCGCCGCGCTCGCCTTCGGCCTGATAGGCGGTTGCGGCGTCTCTCCCGGCATCTGTCAGGAAGAACCGGAAGCGCTCGGGCATGGTGCCGCTCTCGACGATCTTGATCAGCCCGCGTTTGGCTGCATAGCGCAGCTCCGTCAGGCCGTGCATCGGATCGAACCAATGGCGGGCGAAGACCTTCTCCTCGGGAGCCGGATTGCGCTCGGCAATGTTCGCGAGCAGAGCGTCTGCGCGCTGTGAGATGTTCTGCATGAGCCTCTATCGATCTTCTCGTGTCACGCGAAAGCTGGCGCGAGGTCCTTGTTTTCGATCATCAGCGCCGTGACGTGCGACAGCCGCTTTGGGTCGATCCCATAGCGTTCGCTGACTGCGATGACATGGCGGCGAACGAGCGTGCGCCGGTGTGGGGTGCTCTGTTCGATCCGCGCAATCTGATCGTCGGCTCGGCATGCCCGCACGAGATCCATGACAGCCTCGTAGGGGTAGGCCTGCTGCGTTTCGACTGGTTGTGTCATGCGGTGGCCTCCCATGCGCGGTCGCGGAAGATGTCGTCTGCCATCTGGTCGAAGGGGATGACTGGCATCGAGGCCACATCGATGGTGCCGAGGTATCGGTGCACCGGGTGGTTCGTGATGAGTGGGTCGGGAACCAGTCGGGATTTCTCGACACGCGCATCGTCGATGACGAACACCACGACGTCGGCGAAGTGCTCCCGAGGAACGCTGGTGGGGTCGCCGAAGTGGAAGTACTGCTCCAGCATCACCAGGAGGCTGACCGCCGGAAGTTCGGCGAGGTAGACGCCCCCTTCGATGCCGGGCCAGTTGGACTCGCCGTGTCCAGGCGCGCCCAGGCCGTGCCGAAGGATGCTCGGCAGGTTCTTCTTGAAGGTGGCATGGAAGAAGGGCATGGCGATTTATATCACGCCCTTCTCCATGCGCACGGCCTCAGAACGGGGCATCTTCCAGATGCGCGTTGTCGGCATCGGCGCCGCCGCCCGCGTCGCTGCGGCTGTCGAGGATGGTGAGGTCGCCGCGGAAGCGCTGAAGCACGATCTCGGTCGTGTACTTCTCGGCGCCCTGCTGGTCCTGCCACTTGCGCGTCTGCAGCTGGCCCTCGACATAGACCTTCGAGCCCTTCTTGAGGTACTGCTCCGCGATCTTGGCGAGGTTCTCGTTGAAGATCACGACCGAGTGCCACTCGGTCTTTTCCTTCTTCTCGCCGGACTGCTTGTCGCGCCAGCTCTCGGACGTCGCGATGCGCAGATTGACGACTGGCTCGCCGCTGTTGAGACGACGCACTTCGGGATCGCGGCCCAGATTGCCGACGAGGATGACCTTATTTACGCTGCCCGCCATGGGGAATCTCCGTACTCTATTTCTTTCCGAAATCGGCGACTTTTAAATTCGCGATAAAACGGATTTGGGGTTACAATTCAGCCTACTATTCCGCCTATTTATCTGATTTTACCGCTCCCGACGACTTATATATCGAGCCCCTATTTGGCGCACTTTCCATGCGGGGTTTGCTGGTGCAGCGCGGCTTGCGTCGCCGATCACGCCAGAGCATATCGCTGCAGTCTGATTTCGGAGATGGCTGATGCGGATGATTGTTGCAGTGGTGGCGTTGTTGAGCGGGACGGTCGCGCAGGCTCAAACAATCCCGCTTACATGTCAGGGCGAGTTCAAGATCTACAGGCCCTCTCGTACGGACGCGGATGTGCCTGCCGGCAGCGGATCGGTGGACCTCGCCCGCAAACGATTCAATTCTCCGGTCGGCAATTTCAACATCGCCACCGTCTCGGACGGTGCAGCGGAAATTCGAGACAGCTTCGTCGACAAGACCGGTCGTCGCCTCATCGTTCGAGGCAATTTCGACCGGACGTCCGGGAAGGTCTGGATTATGTGGCTGACCGAGCAGGCAGCCCATCGGTTCGACACGAACCAGAACGCCGGCGCTGAGATGTACGCCTCGATGCTCTGCGGGCGAGCCAACCGCGTTTTCTGAGGCTACGGCACGTCCTGCGCGACGAGATAGTGTGTGAGATCGCTATCTCGGATGCGGATGGGAACGCGTTTGAAGAACGGCAGCCCGATCGGCTCCATGATCTGGATGGATTGAGCAAGGACCGTTTCTCGATCCTCAGGTGCCAGGATCGAGAGCAGCTTGAAGCCGGCGGTGATCACCTTGGCCTCGTCCGGATCGGCTTGCGCGGTCATGTCGTTGATGATCGCGACGAGGTTGACCAGGAGCTGGTCGCCTTCCGACGGGAAGAGCATGTCCTGCAGCGGTATCGCTCTCAGATGACGCAGGATGAACAGGACATTGTCCGGCTCCGCATGGCGCAGGTGGCCGCGGGGCAGGCACTCGATCTCGCGGCCGTCGTTAAAGACCATCGTGATGAGGTGCATGATGCTGACAATCAGCGCGTGCGAAATCGTGGTCTGCGGAAGCGTGAAGACGGTCGTAGGCGCCAGGACGTTGACGTACTGGACAAACAGGTCATGGCGGCGTGCGAGGTCCACCGGAACGTTGGGGCCCGATAGAAAATCGGGAATGAAGGTGGAAGGGCGGTCGCCTGACGCGCCCTCCCCCGCCTCCATTGGCAGTCGGAGCCGAGTCTTCCTCAGGCTCCGGATCGTCTGCTCGACGATCTCATCGTCTTGGCGCCATGCACCCATGTGGTCTCCATCGCGACCGCAGGGCAGTCGACTCGGAGACTAGCTGAAATACTGCTTCGTAGCGAAGGGGTGAAATGGCGCGCCACTGGGGTCGCCCCCAAGTGGTCGGCCTCTTTAGGCGGCCTCGTTCATTGCAAAGCACTCGTGATGCGAGTGGATGAACGCAACGCTATGTCGATGGCATCCCCGAATAACGGAATCCTCCATGTCATCGATCAGGATCGTGCATCCTAGCCGAGCCGCCTCCATGCCCTTCCAGTGGTCGAACTCGACCAGAAGCGGATGATCTGGCTCGTCGTGCCGATTGGCGAATGCTGCGAAGAGGTCGACAGGAACGCTGGAGACGCCGGCGATCAGGCCCGGGTTGAGGCCGTGCGCGCGCAGCTGCTCAAGAGCCTCCTCGGCCCAGGGGCGCGGTGTCCTGAACGTCACCAGGTAATGCGCCTTCTCCGGATTTCGGCGGATATAGTCCCTGAAAAAGCGGGAGTTGGGGCCATTGATGAGCGTCTCGTCGACGTCCCAGGCGATGGTCTTGTGGTTGTCGAGGATCGTGGTTCGCATCCGCTTGCCCCTTTCTCAGCGTTTAGGCACGGTCTCAGTGAGACCTGACGGTCCTGTCGCCGATCGATTCGCCAGAATGTGTCAGGAGTCTTCGAGTAACCTCAGTCGGGTTTCTCGAGGCGCTGGACCGTTCCAGCCCAAATGCTGACGTCGGTCTGCGCATCTTTGATCGAGCTGCGGTATTTGTTCGGGTTGTTGCCGGAATAATTATCCCATGCACGCTGCAACTGCTGGAGCCGATCTTCCGCCTCGGCGAGCTTGGCGCGCGCCTCTTCGAGGGTGGCGGGTGCGGCCACGACATACCGGCTGTAGCAGAGGCCGTAATTGGGAGGGTTGGCTTCGGCGAACGCTTTGACGGCCGCGGTCGGCACGACCAGGCTGCATTGCCCGTGCGGCGCACTGCACATGCTGCCGCTCTTGGCGAAGAATGACTGATGCCCGATCGGGTAAACGCGACCTCGGTTGAGCTTGTCCACCGTCGAAAGATAGTAGCGCAGCATGCCTCCATGCGTTTCGCGGATTGCGACCTCGCTTCCCGGCTGGACGGCGCGGTAGTAGGCCTCAATTTCCGGGGCTGTCTGATCAGCGCAGGGGTATTGCGAGCTCGGCGTGTACAAAAACATGGCCCTTTCTGACGTGAGGTGTGCGGAGCTGGGCTACGCGGCGAGAACTGCCGGCATCGGTGTTTTTCGAGCCGGACCGGTTATCCAGACCTCGCCTTGGTGGCCATCGAGGATCTCGGAGAGCGACACGGTCTCGTCGATGAGGGCCTCATGGATGGTGCGATCTGCCAGATAGGCATGCGCTGCCTCGATCGCAAAGCGTCCTGAGGGTCGCGATGCATAGACCTCGAAGACGTCGATCGAACCCTGGACGTCGCGCAACGTGCTTTGCCCGCGGATCCTGTCATCCTCCCAGACATAGGCCTGTCTGAGCCAGGCTTCGAAGTCGAGGATCATGTCGGCCACCCCTGCGGCCCAGGTTACATAGGCGGATGGTAGTGGAGAAATCACCGATAGGAAGCCGCGGCTGCCGCCGGTGTAACCTTGGGCTTGTTCGAGGACGGTGGTCGCCCATTCGCAGGAATACCGGCGCCCATGAAAGCCTCGCTTGGAGAGAGCTTTCGATAGCACCAGCTCCGTGCATGGGACATGCGGTGAGTGGTTGGAGCCGGTGCCTTGGTAAAGCATTAGCGGGCGCTCGGATTGCTCATAAAAATAGGGGCCGTCCATTTTGGACAGCCCCTATCATGGCGGGTGATCAGTTCGGGAAATAGGCGCCGTACTGGTAGCCGTATTCGGCGTCCGGGCCCTGGACCAGCGCCGGGGTCTCACGGATGCGAAGCTCGCGGTCGCGACCGAGGCCGAGCACGCGCAGGGTGTCGCCCTGCAGAGCGCCGTAGAGCTTGATGAAGCCCTCCTTGAGCGCGTCGCCGAGCAACGCGGCGCTCTTCTCGGAGATCAGCGCGGTCACGCTCGTGAAGTCGTTGCCGGAGGCCATGAGGAACTGGGCGCGGTAGAACGTGCCGTTGCGGCCTTTGACCTCCGCGATATCCGACAGGGTGCCCTGGAAAACCGCCGGCTTCGTCAGGGCGACGGCCTTCGCCGCCTGCTTCACAGGGCGCCGGCGCGCGGTCGGCTTGGACTGTTCGGTCGCCATGGCGGCTTTCCGCTTGGCGATGATCGCGGCAACGACCTTGTAGGGGAGCTTCTTGGCAGCGCTCATCGTGGACGTCCTTCTTGGGATTTGGGAGTGAATGGGCTCACTCCGTCTTCCAAGGCTTCAGTCGTCCTATGCTTCGTGAGGCGCCCTAGGGCGCAGGGAATTTCACCTTTCTCAAGCAGGCGCGGTATGCCTGCGCGTCGAATTTCGTCACATCCTTTTGAGCGCACTGCGTCACGGTCTTTGTGCAGGCTTCTGATGCCCCCGTGGAGGCTGACGGCGCAAAGCAGCGTTGGATCGCGTCAGAATTCGCATTGCTGGCGGCGAGAGCGTTCTGGGACGCCTCGGATGAAAGGGTTTCAGGCACCCCAATGGCTTTGCCGATCGCGGCTGGAGCTGTCTTCAGGTCGAACGAAGTGTCGATGGTCGTGTTCATGTCGGTGAACAGCCGGACCGTCAATCTGGAGCTGTCCATGATGCTGCGCAGCGTCCCGAAGAACGGCGCGTAATCCTTGCCGTGCCAAATGATGTGGCGAACTACGCTGCCCGTCGAGAATGGCTGTTCCAGGCCTGCTATGGTTTCTGTCTCGATGAATTTCACGGCGGTGGTATCAGCCCGAAGCGCAGCGATGCGCCCCCTGCGCGCGAGCTGGTCGAAGGACGCTTCAGGTAAGAAAATGGCGACCCGCACTCGCGTGTCCGCATTTCGAAAAATTGCGATCCGATAACCGGCTGCATTCTGCGTCGTCGCCGCAGCCACCTTTTCGCGTGTCTGAGGGTCGGCGAATTGTGGGTCGACGATCCAGGTGTCGGCATAGGCATTGCCCGACACGAGCAGCGCGCAGATGGTGAGGACATGCTTCAGCATTTTTGCTCGACGCCTGGATGGTGGGGTGAGTGCATTTGTATCCGCCGCACCACCATCCACCAAGCGGCTAGGGCATCTAGGCAGATTCGCGCACGTAAATCCGTCGCAGCTTGAGCTTGTCGCTGATCTGCTCCGGCTTGAGGTCCTCGAGCAGCGACAGTGTGGTGCCGGCGCCGCCGCCGTTCACCAGGATGCTGCGCTTGCCCTGAAGGTGCGGCGGATAGGCATCGGGATTGACGCTGCCGGCGAAGCCCTTGAAGTCCGGGTGGGTCGCATTCCAGATGACCTCGAGCGCCTCGTCCCGACGCGGAGTGTCAGCGTCTTCGGCGGTTTCGCGCTCGATGATGGCCTGTCGCAGCATGTCGGGGGCGCCGGCGATCGACATGTCGCAGTAGCCGGCGAACCACCGCGGCACGCCGTTGATCGTGATGGCGCAGAAGACCATCGTGACGCTTCCCGCCTTGAATTCGGACATCCCGAACATGCCGCGCCGGTAGAAGAGTGGCGGGAGCATTTCGAGCATGTAGTCGTAGCTCTCTGACCCGATCTCGAACCATTCGCCGGCCCAAAGCTGACCGGAAATGAGCTGTGCATCACAGGGGGCGCCGTTGTAGCGGCCGAAAAGCGCAAACATTTCTGCGTTCGTGGTGACGCCGAGCGCCACCCTCCGGAAAGGGCGATGGGTCATGACTGTCCTTGAAGGTGATTAGCCGCGGCCGGGCGTAAAGGCGCGCAGGCTTTGGCGGAGGTAGAACGTCGCCGGCACATTCTCGAGGCCGCTAGCGGGCTGGATGGCGGCGTCATGAAGCTCTCGCTTGAGCTTCAGGAAATGAATGCCAAGCTCGTCCGCGAGCGTAGAAAGCGAGACGTACCTGGCCTGAAATTCAGCGAGATTCGTCGGGTGAACGACTGTTTGAGGTGACCGTTTAGTTGGGTTTCGCACCGTCTGCGTCTTCAGATGTGAGGTGGTCCCGCCTGGTGAGACAGTTTGGCGGCTTGGCTAAGGTGGATCGGGTTCGTTTCTACGCCGCCATTTGCTCCGTCATTTCTTGCGTATCATAGACCTCGTCGGGCGTCCTGCCGCCGAAGGTCGAGTGCGGACGTCGCCGGTTGTAATAGTCGATCCAGGAACCGATACCGGCCCGGGCTTCGCTGCCGGTCTCGAAGGCATTGAGGAAGACGCACTCGTATTTGAGGCTGCGCCATAGTCGCTCGATGAAGACGTTGTCCATCCAGCGGCCGCGCCCGTCCATGGAGATACGGATACCGGCGTCCTTCAACGTCGTGGTGAAGGCGAAGCTGGTGAACTGGCTCCCCTGGACGCCCTTCTGTTTGTCAAGCAGCGATACGTGTCGCGTTGATTTCCTTCTGGCGCTGCATGATGAGGGCGAAGACCTCGCGAGCAAGGTAGCGC
>NZ_JBHSLU010000018.1:0-84597 GCF_042655245.1 Allobosea massiliensis
ACCCCTCGAACGCTTCAGGCCAATCCGGGCTAACCGCTTCAATCCAAACAACTTCAAATTCCCTTAGCGTGTATTAATGTAGAAATGCCCACGGAGCCCCGGATCGGGCTGGAGCCGCGCTGGTACATCGGCGGCTACGCCCTGATCCTCGAAAAACTCATCACCGACGTCCTCGTCGCGCGCTGGCCGAAGCGTCGCTTCGGCAGCGGTTCGGAGGAAGCCACCCAGCGGGCGGCCGAAATCAGCGCCTTGGTCAAGGCGGCGCTGCTGGACATGGACTACGCGATCTCGGTCTACCTGGAGGCGTCCGAGGCGGCCCGTCTTCGCGTCGAGGAGCAGGCCAAGGCGATTGAGCGCTCCCTCGCCGCGGAACGCGAAACGGCCGTCGCCTCGGTCACCGAGGCCATGGCGGCTTTGGCCGACGGCAACCTCACCTTCCGGATCAGCCAGGACATTCCGGCGGAGTACGCGGCCATCCGCGACAACTTCAACGGCGCGATGGACCGGCTCGAGCAGATGGTGTCGACCATCAAGACCAACTCCTCCGCCATCGCCGCGACCTCTCAGGAGATCAATTCGGGCGCAAACGATCTTTCGATGCGCACGGAGCAGCAGGCTTCGGCGCTCGAGGAAAGCGCTGCGACCACCGAGCAACTCGCGGCCTCGGTCAAGACCTCGGCCCAGGCCTCGCGCCGCTCCGTGGCGCTCGCCGACGACGCCACCAAGATCGCCCGCACCGGCGGCGACATCGTCAAGAACGCGACCGACGCCATGGCACGGATCGAGGACGCCTCGAAGAAAATCTCCGAGATCACCAGCGTCATCGACGGCATCGCCTTCCAGACCAATCTGCTGGCGCTGAACGCCGCCGTCGAGGCCGCCCGTGCCGGCGATGCGGGGCGCGGCTTCGCTGTCGTTGCCGCAGAGGTCCGGGCGCTGGCGCAGCGCTCCTCCGACGCCGCCAAGGATATCACCGGCCTGATCGCATCCTCCGATGCCGAGGTGACGGAGGGCGTGAAGCTCGTTCGTCTGGCCGGTGGCACGCTGGAGCAGATCGTCGAGGCCGCGGCGGCCGTCTCCTCCACCGTCGAGGAGATCGCCAGTGCCTCGGGCGAGCAGGCCAACGGCATCGAGGAAATGAGCCAGACGGTCAGCCATATGGACGAGATCACCCAGCAGAACGCCGCGCTCGCCGAGCAGAGCGCCGCCTCCTCGAAGGCGCTGTTGGACCAGATCGAGCAGCTCAACCGGCTGATCTCGAGCTTCAGGACCTCGCAGGACGGCCGCATGGCCGCCCAGCCCATGCACCGCCGCCGCGCAGCCTGAGCGACCCCCGGCGCGTGCGTTGCGCCGGGCTAGCCTGCCAGCCGCCAGACGGTGCTGTGCTTGATATCGGCGTCCTCGAGGGTGCGCGTCACCGGTACCGCGTAGCTCGCGAGGGCCTCGAGCCGCTCCTTCGGCAGATAGCTGCGACCGGGATCGCCGATCAGGACCTGCGCCCCGCGCGCCGACAGTGTCGCCAGCCATGCGACGACGCTGTCGGCCATGGCGCGCTCGTAGCAGACATCGCCGGCGCAGATGACATCCCAGCCTTCGTCGCGCCCGATCAGATCCTCCAGCCGGATCGTCACTGAGACGCCGTTGGCGGCGGCATTGAGGGCCATCGCCTCCGCCGCAAAAGCGTCGATGTCGCAGGCCTCCACGCTCGCGGCCCCGCAGCGGGCCGCTGCAATGGCGACCAGTCCCGAGCCGCTGGCGAAGTCCAGCACCCGACGGCCGCGTGCGATGACCGGTTCGTCGAGGAGGTAGCGCGCCAGCGCCTGACCGCCCGCCCACGCAAAAGCCCAGAAAGGTGGCGGCAGCCCGATCGTGGCGAGTTCGTCCTCGGTCTTCTGCCAGAGCTCCGTCGCCTCCTCGGCGACATGGATCGCGATCTCAGGCGCATGCGGCACCGGTAGCAACCGGGTATGTTCGCGGATGAAGGCGCGCCGGTCGAGCGCCGGGGCGCTCACGCGGCAATGTCCGTCGTCGGCCGCGAGAGCAGCCCGCGATACAGCGCCTTGACCGCGTTCATGACATCGCGCTCGGTGTGGCCGTCGATCAGCCGCGCCCGGGCGCTCGCGCCCATGCGTTCGGCGAGAGCCGGCGCGCGGGCGAAGACGATCAGCGCCCGCGCCAGCGCCGCCGCATCACCCGGCGGGACCACCATGCCGTCCTGGCCGTCGCGCACGAAGCTGCGGCAGCCCGGGACATTCGTCGTCAGGATCGGGCGGCCGCAGGCTGCGGCCTCCAGGATCGTGCGAGGCAGACCCTCGCCGCCGCGCGAGGGCAGGATGCAGAGATGATGCTGGCGCCAGACGCCCTCGATGTCGCGCGTCGGGCCGGCCCAGTCGATCCCAGGGCGCGCGGCCCACTGCTTCAGCGTCTCCTCGGGAACCGCCTTGGGATTGGAGGGATCCGGTGCGCCATGCAGCGTCAGCTCGACCCGCGCCCCCTCGGCCCGCGCCAGCCTCACCGCCTCCACTGCGAGATCGACGCCCTTCGACCAGAGCAGTCGGGCGACCAGCGCCACCTTGAATGGCGGGGCCGGCGGCATCGGCTCCGGCATCAGGATGAGCGGATCGACCCCCGCCCCGCCGACGAGGGCGACCTTGGCGCGATCCTGCGGGTCGAGCCCCAGCGTGACGGGGTCGTCCGGGTTCTCGAACAGGAACCGCACCTGCGGCCCGTCGATCACGCCGCGCAGCCAGGCAATCGCGGCCCATCGCGCCGCTGCTGCCACCAAACCCTGGCTGGCCCCGAGAAATCCGAGCCCGGTCAGCGCGTAGACGCGCCGCTCGACACCAGCCAGCCGACCGGCGAGCCCCGCCAGCGCGATCGGCTTCAGCGCGATGCAGTGCAGGATGTCGGGCCGCTCCTGCTCGATCAGGCGCCGCAGCGCCACGATCTGCCGGAACAGCACCCGCGGGTCGAGGCTGCGCCTTTCCGCCTCGAGAGGGATCAGCCGCACGCCCACCGCCTCGAGAACGCGGCGGTGATGGCGCTCGCGCGCGATCACCGCGACATCGAAATCCAGCTCGCGCGCAGCCCGTGCCATCGGCAGGAAATGCGAGGCGAAGAACCAGTCCTCGGTGGCGACGAAGAGAAGGCGGGGGCGGCGCATGGGCGGACATCAGTCCGATGCGGCGGCCAAGGTCAAGCGGCGCGATGCGCCGCGGCGCCGCTCTCCGCTTGAAACGACCGCCCACCACCATGCTAGGCTGCCTGGAATGCAGGAGACGGACATGCACGGGACGGTCGAGACGGCGGCAACAAGAGACTTTCCGGCCGCACTGGCGCGGCTACGCGAGGCACTCGCCCATGTCGCCAACGGCGAGGTCGGGCCGATCAAGGCGCTCTATTCCCATGCCGACGATGCCACCAGCATGTATGGCTGGGGCGGCTACGAGAAAGGCTGGGAGGCCATCTCGCGGCGCTGGGACTGGGCCGCCAAGCAGTTTCGCGGCGGCACGGTCAGCCATCAGAATGTCACGACCGTGGTCGGAACGGAACTCGCACTCGTCACCGACATCGAGAACTTCGAGGTGCTGCTTCCGGATCTGGACGCGCCGACGCGCTGGACCAACCGCGTGACCCATGTCTTCCGCTTCGAAGGCAGCGAATGGCGCCTGCTGCACCGCCATGCAAACCGGCTGGAGCAGCAATACGAGCCGGCGCCGCGCCTCGCCCCGGCGTCAGGGACGTGAGGCTGTGAGCGGCTGGGCCCGCGACAGGGCAGCGGCGGCGTCGATGCGGCCGGCACCGTAGACGGGGTCGCGCCCGCGCGATCCGAGATCGACCGCCGTCTCCGTCAGCAGGCGGCGCATCGCCGCAACGTCCAGCTCCGGCCGCTTCTCCAGCACCAGAGCGACCAGCCCCGAGACATGTGCGGCGGCGATCGAGGTGCCGGACGAGAAGACGTAGCGCCCCTCGGGCTCCGCCGCGAGCACGTCGACCCCCGGCGCCGCCACGGCGATATGGCTGCCGCGATTGGCGCGGACGTAAACCCGGTCTTCGGCATCCGTCGCCGTCACCGCGATGACATTGGGATCGACCGCGGGATGGAGCGGCGCCGAGGCCGGCCCGGCGTTCCCGGCAGCAGCGACAGCGACCACACCCTTGGCCGCGAGTCCCGCGAGACCGCGCGACAACAGCCGGTCCTCAGGGCCGGCGAAGCTGAGATTGACGACGCGCGCGCCCTGATTCACCGCCCATTCGATCGCCGAGAGGATTTGCAGGCTGGTGCCGTTGGCTGCGCCCGATCCGGCCTTGCCGGAAAAGGCCCGCGCCACCAGCAGCCTTGCGGCAGGCGCAACGCCCTGCAACTGTCCCTGCGCGACGATCGCCGCCGCCATCGAGGTGCCGTGGGCATGGGGTTCGAACGGCCCGCCGAGCGCATCATAGGCGCCGAGGATCGCCCCCCTCAGTTCCGGATGCCCGACATCGACCCCGGAATCGATCACGGCGACCCGGACTGCATTGCCGCGCGCGACCTTGTGGACCTCCCCGAGGCGCAGCTTGTCGACCACATACTGCGCCGGCAGCTCGCGCCGGACCGGCGGAGCGCGCAGGGCCGCGGGATCGGACAGGCGCAGCGTCGGGACATCCGAGCGCGTGCTGGTCGCGGTGGTGCTGACCGGCTGTGCCAGATCCTGCTGGAGTTCGAAGGTGAAATTCGGCTGGGCCCCTGCAATGGCGTTGTCGCTCGCCATCTGGGTCAGGACGGCGCGCAGGTCGCGCCCTTCCGCGAGCCGGGCGCGGATGATCGTCGTGCCCGCCAGTTCGACGCGCCGGCTCGCGATCAGGGTCGCGCCGTAGCGGCGCAGCACCGCCTCGGCCTGGGCGTCCGGCGCAAGCTCGAACAGAATCTCCCCGGGCACGAAACGGGTCTCGTCGGCCGCGGGGACGACGGTGCGCGACGGCCGCTGGCCGAAGATGCCCGGAACCTGCCAGGCCGGCGGCGGCACGGTGATCGCGCGGGTTGAGCCTCCGGGCGGGCTGGCCGGCGGCGTGTTGCCCTGGCCCTGCTGCTGCGCCCCCGCGGGCGCTGCACCCAGCGCCAGCGCGACGCAGCCGGCAGCCATGAGCAGCCCGGTCAGGGAACGGAACGACCTCATGATGCGCTCTCCCGATGCGCTCGGATGCGGCGAAGCCTTACCAGAACCATGCCCCGCCGTCACCGCCGCGCTCAGGGCGCCGGCGCGACGAAACGCACGATCGCGGCCTCGGATTTCATCCGGGCCGCGATGGCGTCGACCTGGGCCTGGGTCAGCGAGGCATCGCCGACGCGGACCTTGAAGAAGCCGTTCGCGCGGGGGCCATCGACGACCGAGGCGTCGAAGCGCTTGAAGAAGGAGGCGATGTCGCCCGCCCGCGCATCGGCCGAGAAGCTCAGCAGCACATAGCGCTCGGACGCCTGCGACACGCTCGAGGCGGTTTCGAAACCGGTCCGCTCGCGCAGGACGAGGCTGGTCAGCGCGATCCCCTGGATCGCGACCAGCGCGATCGCCGCCGCACCCGCATAAGCGAGCCGGCGCGGCGGCTGCGCCGCGAGCAAAGTCCCGAGCCAGGTGAAAAAGCCGCCCTTCGCTGAGGAGAGAAGGCTCTGGCGGCGCGGCTCGGCCTCGATGCCGGCCATCAGCCGGTCGAGGACCCGCGGCGAGGGCGCGCCGAGCCGCTCGTTGAGCAGCACGGTCTCGGCCATGTCGTCCCGCACGATGTCGAGACGCAAGGCAAGGTCGCGATCCTCCGCCAGGGCCGCCTCGACGCGGGCCTTGTCGGCCGGCGACAAACGTCCCGTGGCATAGAAGGGCAGAAGCAGCTCGATTTCGGCCCGCTTCGGATCGGTCGCGATGGCGTCGGTCATGACTGAACTCCGGAATCGCGCACCGCCTGGAAACGGATGGCGCAGGGACGGAAACGCATCGGCATGGCGGAGCTGCGACCTGCGGCGCGCGGCGTCCCCTCAGGGCCAGCCACGGTCGATCCCGGCCGCCTTGAGCAGCTCTCCCAGCTTCTTGCGAGCGTGGAAGAGCCGGGTTTTGACGGTGTTCTCGGGGATGCCGACGATCCGGGCAACCTCCTCCACTGAACTCTCGTGATAGTAGACCAGGTCGATGACCTCGGCATGCTCTCGCGAGAGCTTGGACAGGCAGGCCCGGATTGCGAGCCCCTTGTCCTGCTTCTGGAGAACGACCTCGGGGTCGTCCGCCTCGTCTTCGATCCCGGCGGCGAAATCGTCGTCCAGCCCCGCATCGCGCCGCTTGCGCAAGGCCGAGTAGGACTTGTTCCGCGCGATGGTGAGGAGCCAGGTCGTGACCGAGGATCGCGCCTCGAACCGGTCGGCCTGACGCCAGAGGTCCATGAAGACGTCACCCGTCACATCCTCCGCCATCGTCTCGTCGCGCAGCAGCCGCAGCGCAAAACGATAAACCCGCGTCTGGTGCCGCGAGAACAGCACCTTCATCGCGAGCCGGTCGCCACCGGCGATCCGCTTGACGAGTTCTTCGTCGGATTCCGTATGCATCGCCCTCGAGGCCTGACATCCGGCTCGCGAGGGTTGGTCGCAGCGAGCGTAGGAGAGGTTCAACCGCCGGCACGAAAAATTCGCCTGCGACGATTTCGCCTACGTTATCGGCGCGGCGGCCCGACGGAAAGGGGGAAATCCCGCGCAGCTCAGACGCGGCGACGTCCGCGCGCAAAGGGCACGAGACGCGAGGAGGGTTCCGACGCCACAGATGGGTCTGATATGCCGCCGTCAGGCGGCGGGCTTGGCCTTCGCCCGGCCCTTGCCGGCTTCGGCCTTGCTGGCCTTCGCGGCGGCCTTGGCCTCGGCGATCGCGGCCTTTGCCTGCGCCTGTTCGGCGGCGACGATGGCGGCGGTCTCGGCGTCGGCGGCTTCCTTGGCGAGGCGCAGCGCCCTCAGCCGTGCCGTCTTCTGGAGAACGGCCTCGCGGGCGAGCTGCTCGGCCTCGAGCGCGCGGGAGGCTTCCTGCTTGCGCGCATCGACCTTGTCGAAGGCGCGCTGGGCGCGCAGCTTGAGTTCGTCGGACGAAAGGCCTCGCGTCGCCATGGCGGCTCGCTCCGGGTTCGCGGCAGCGGCGGGTTCACGGTCCGGCCGGAGGGCGCGGAGCGACCCGCCCCTGTGGGAGGCATGTCACGGCGGAAACCTCGCTGGGTCCCGCGGCCTCGGCAGGCGGTCGATCAGGCGATCCGGCCGCCGGGGCCAGGTCTGACGGGCAGGGCAGAGCCCGGCCGGACAGCAATCAGCGGCGGCCCTTGCCGGCGGCGCGCATCTGCGCGTACTGCACGGCCTCGAGCAGCACCTTGCGCGGGCGCTCGGCGTCGCGCTTGGCCTGCTCGGCCTTGCGGGCGGCCTCGCGGGCGAGTTCGGCGATCCGCTCTTCCTCTTCGCGGCGCAGACGCTCGATCTCGGCAAGACGCTCCTGTTCGGCGCGGATGGCGGCCTTTTCAGCCTCGCGCGCGGCGCGGGCGGCGGCGATGGCTTCGCGTTCCGCGCGTCGCTGCTGCATGATCGGGTCATCCGGACCCGGCCTCGCCTTGAAACGCTCCAGGAGCGCTTTCTTGGCGGCCGCGGAATTGGCCTGACGATCAGTGAAGCTGCGGTCGTTCGGGTTCTTCAAGGGTGGCCTTCTCTCGGGTTGTGACGGGCGCATCGCGGCCCGCGAGGGCGCATTAATCCAAAATGCGCCCGAATGGTATCGAAATCAGCGCGGCGCGGGTGCGCTTCCAGCGCGCACCGGGCGCGGCTTCGGCTTCGGGGCGGCGATCAGGCCCTCGCGCTGCATCTGCTTGCGGGCGACCTTGCGGGCGCGGCGGATGGCGTCGGCCTTCTCGCGAACGCGCTTCTCGGACGGCTTCTCATAGGCCGAACGACGCTTCATCTCGCGGAACACGCCTTCGCGCTGCATCTTCTTTTTCAGCACCCGGAGGGCCTGGTCGACATTGTTGTCGCGGACGAGAACCTGCATCTGTCACTCCCTTGGTTGGAGAATGGAAAAAAGGGCCGGCACGGGCACCGACCCTTCGTCACGCCGCTCTGGCTCAGGCTTGGAAACGGGGGCGCCAGTACATCCGTGGTCGCCCTCCTGCTGTCCTGGCCGGCCGTCGCGGCGATCGTCTCAGTCGGCGCGGAGCTGGTCGGCCGACATCTTGCCCGAGCGCTTGTCCTGCGTGAGCTCGTAGGAGATCTTCTGACCTTCCCGAAGATCGCGCATGCCGGCGCGCTCGACGGCGCTGATGTGGACGAACACGTCCTGACCGCCGTCATCCGGCTGAATGAAACCGAAACCCTTGGTCGAATTGAACCACTTGACTGTACCGGCGCTCATGACGAACCCTTTCACGGTATGATTGTGCGACGCGGACGGATGTCGCGCGCCGTTTTTCGAATTTTGAGCGGGAAGGTCGTCAGCGTGCGCAGCTGAACTGCGCGGGGCCAAGTCGTTCGGCCTAAATATCGACAAACCCCATATGGGCGCTTGAACCCACAATGTCAATGCAACTGCCGCGCGAATGCGCCGACGGTGCCCCCGCCCCCGCGCTCACGCGCTTTACAATGACGCGCTTTTCGCCAAGAGGCTGGCGGCGCAATCGCAACCCTGCGGATTTTCTCTCCGTGCAGACGCCTTCGCTGAACCAGTTCCGTCGCATCGTGGTGAAGGTCGGCTCGAGCCTTCTCGTCGATCGCGACCGCGGCCGCCTGCGTCAGGCCTGGCTCGCCGCTCTCGCCGAGGACCTCGCCGATCTGCATCAGCGCGGCGCGGATGTGCTCGTCGTCTCCTCGGGCGCCATTGCCCTGGGGCGCACCGTGCTCGGCCTGCCCTCGGGCCCGCTGCGCCTCGAGGAGAGCCAGGCCGCCGCCGCGGTCGGACAGATCGCGCTTGCCCGCACCTGGGCCGAGGCACTGGGCCATCACGCGCTCACCGCCGGGCAGATCCTGCTGACCCTCGCCGACACGGAAGAGCGCCGCCGTTATCTCAACGCCCGCGCCACGCTCGGCCGCCTGCTCGATCTGCGCGCCGTGCCGGTGATCAACGAGAACGACACCGTCGCCACCACCGAGATTCGCTATGGCGACAACGACCGGCTCGCCGCCCGCGTCGCCACCATGGCGGGCGCCGATCTGCTGGTGCTGTTCTCCGACATCGACGGGCTCTACACCGCCCCGCCCGCTCGCGATCCGGCGGCGCGCCATATTCCCGTCGTCGAGCGGATCACGCCCGAAATCGATGCGATGGCCGGCGGCGCGGCGTCCGAACTGTCGCGCGGCGGCATGCGCACCAAGATCGAGGCCGGCAAGATCGCCGCCAGCGGCGGCACCCACATGCTGATCGCCGACGGCCGCGGCAAGAACCCGCTCTCGGCCATCACGCAAGGCGCGCGCTGCACCTGGTTCCTGACCGCCTCGACGCCCGCCACCGCCCGCAAGACCTGGATCGCCGGCTCGCTGGAGCCGCGCGGGACGCTCCATGTCGATGCGGGCGCCGCCCGCGCGCTCGCCGGCGGCGCGAGCCTCCTGCCCGTCGGCGTCAGCCGGATCGAGGGCGAGTTCGCCCGTGGCGACGCGGTGCTGATCCGGGACGGGGACGGCCGCCTGCTCGGGCGCGGGCTCGTCGCCTATGACGCGGCCGAGGCCGCGCTCGTCCTCGGCAAGGCCTCGCGCGACATCGCCGCCATCCTGGGATATCCCGGACGCGCCGAGATGATCCACCGGGACGACATGGCGCTCGGCGTGAGCTAAGGTTGCGGGAAGATGGCGTCTGGCAGGGTGGACATGACGAGCGAAGCGGTGCTCCGCGTGGTCTCGAACGAGGGGCTCGCCCGCGACGGCGGACCGGCGCCGGATCTGGCCGCCGAGATGCTGGCCCTCGGCCGGCGCGCCCGCGCGGCCGCGCGACAGGTGTCGCTCGCCTCCGCTGAACGGCGCGATGCCGCTCTACTTGCCATGGCCGGCGCCTTGCGGGTCCGCGCTTCCGCCATCCTGGCCGCCAATGCGCTCGACCTCGCCGATGCGCGCGCCGCCGGCCAGACAGCGGCTTTTGTCGACCGCCTTCTGCTGGACGATCATCGCCTCGCCGGGGTGGCGGACGCAGTCGCCGGCATCGCCGCCCTGCCCGATCCGCTCGGCCGCGTCCTCGCGAGCTGGACGCAGCCCAACGGCCTGCGCTTCGAGCGCGTCACGACGCCGCTCGGCGTCATCGCGGTGATCTTCGAAAGCCGCCCGAACGTGACGGCCGATGCGGGAGCGCTCTGTCTGAAGAGCGGCAACGCCGCGATCCTGCGCGCCGGCTCCGACAGTTTCCGGACCTCGACCGAGATCGCGCTCGCCCTGCGCGAGGGGCTGACGGCGGCCGGCCTTCCGGCGGATGCGATCCAGCTCGTGCCGACCCGTGACCGCGCCGCCGTGGGCGAGATCCTGAAGGGGCTCGACGGCAGCGTCGACGTCGTCGTGCCGCGCGGCGGCAAGAGCCTGGTGGCGCGCGTGCAGAGCGATGCGCGGGTGCCGGTCTTCGCGCATCTCGACGGCAACTGCCATGTCTATGTCCACGCCGCCGCCGATCTCGCCATGGCGCGCGACATCGTGCTCAACGCCAAGCTGCGCCGCACCGGCGTCTGCGGCGCGGCCGAGACGCTGCTGATCGACGAGGGCTGCGCGGCGACGCATCTCGAGCCGCTGGTGACGGCCCTGATCGACGCGGGCTGCGCGGTGCGCGGCGATGCCCGCACCCAGGCCGCCGTGGCCCGGGCCGAGGCGGCGACCGAGACCGACTGGGCGACCGAATATCTCGACCGCATCATCGCGGTGAAGGTCGTCGCGGATCTCGACGAGGCCGTCGCCCATATCGAGCGCTACGGCTCGCATCACACCGACGCGATCGTGACCGCCGACGAGGCCGCCGCCGCGCGTTTCCTCGCCGAGGTCGATTCCGCGATCGTGCTGCACAACGCCTCGACGCAGTTCGCCGATGGCGGCGAATTCGGCTTCGGCGCCGAAATCGGCATCGCCACGGGCAGGATGCATGCGCGAGGCCCCGTCGGCGTCGAGCAGCTCTGCTCCTTCAAGTACCGCGTCCACGGCAACGGCCAGATCCGACCGTGAGCGACGAAACCGGGGCCCCGTCCCCCCACCTCGCCCTCGAGCATCTGCGCCTGCCACCCCACGCACCGGGGCTGCGCATCGGCCTGTTCGGCGGCACCTTCAACCCGGCCCATGACGGCCACCGCATGGCGAGCCTGACCGCGCTGCGCCGGCTCCAGCTCGACCGCATCTGGTGGCTGGTGACGCCCGGCAACCCGCTGAAGGACAATGCGGCGCTGCCGTCGCTCGCCCAGCGCATCCGCTTCGGGCGCAAGCTCGCCGACCACTCCAAGATCCACGTCACCGGCATCGAGGCGATGCTGCGCACGCGCTACACCGCCGACACGCTGCGCGCGCTGAAGCGCCGCTGTCCCGGCGTGAATTTCGTCTGGATCATGGGCTCGGACAATCTCGCCAGCTTCCACCGCTGGAACGAGTGGCGCACCATCGCGAGGATGATGCCGATGGCGATCATCGACCGCCCGGGATCGACCCACAGCGCCGTCGCCTCGCCAGCCGCCAACTGGCTCTCGCGCTGGCGGATTTCGGAAAGCCAGGGCGCCGCTCTGGCCCTGACGAAGCCGCCCGCCTGGGTCTTCCTGCATGGACGCCGCTCCGAGCTTTCGTCGACGATGCTGCGCGAACAGGCCGAACGCGATTGAATTTCGGGCCGATTGCGCGTATTTTGACCTTACCGCGCCGCGAGCGCACAAACCCGTGAGGATACGGATCTGACCCCTTCAACCCGTGGCGAAGCCGAGCCCAAGCCGCTTCCCCAGGAAGCCGTGCAGGAGAATCCTTCTGCCGACAGCATCGCCCTCGCTCTTCACGTCCTGGAGGACATGAAGGCGGAAGACATCACGGTCATCGACCTGGTCGGCAAGACCTCGCTGGCCGATGCGATGATCATCGCGACCGGTCGTGTGAACCGGCATGTCGCCTCCATCGCCGATTCTCTCATCGAGGCGATCAAGGGCTCCGGCCTTCCCGCGCCCAAGGTCGAGGGCATGCCGGCTTGCGACTGGGTGCTGATCGATACCGGCGACATCATCATCCACGTCTTCCGCCCGGAAGTGCGCCAGTTCTACAATCTCGAGAAGATGTGGGGCGCGGACCGCCCCAGCGAGCGCCTCGTCGGCTGACGGCGCTCCCCGCGCATGCGCCTCGCCCTGATCGCCGTCGGCCGTCTCAAGGACGGCCCGGAACGCGAACTCTGCGAGCGCTATCGCGAGCGCGCGGCCGCGCTGGGGCGCGGCCTCGGCCTCTCCGGCCCCGACATCGTCGAAATCGCGGAAAGTCGCGGCCGCCGCCCCGAGGAGCGCAAGCGGGAGGAGGCGGCTGCGATTCTCGCGAGGCTGTCCCCTGGCCTCGTCGTCGCGCTGGACGAGCGCGGCCGCAGCCAGGGCAGCGACGCCTTCGCCGCAGGGATCGCGGCGGCACGCGACGCCGGCACCGCCTCCTTCAGCCTCGTCATCGGCGGCGCGGACGGGCTGGCGGAGGAAATCCGCGCCCAGGCGGCGCGGACGCTCGCCTTCGGCGGCCTGACCATTCCCCATCAGCTCGTGCGGGTCCTCGTTCTGGAGCAGCTCTACCGCGCGATGACGATCCTCGCCGGTCACCCCTATCATCGCGCATGAACGCGCTTCTCCCTCTGATTCGTTTCCCCGGCGCCGGTCGCTCCCGGCGGTTGGCGACACTCGCGCTCGCACTCCTCCTGGCCGGCGCCCCGGCGGCGGGACAGCCGCAGCCGGCCGACCCCGAGGCGCTCGCGCGCGAGGCGATGCAGAAGCTGGTCGAGAAGCAGGCGCGCGAGGCCGAGCTGAAGACAATCGAGGAGCGCCTCGCCGGCAATGCCGAAGCCCGCGCGAAGCTGGAGGCGGAGATCGCCGCGATCCGGGCCGACCGGGCCGCTCTCAACAAGGCCCTGCTCGATACCACCGCCCGGGCCCAGGGGGCCGAGCAGCGGATCAGCGCTCTCGAACAGCGCCTCTCGCTGCTGCAGTCGAGCGAAACCGCCATTCGCCGCTCGCTTGAGGGGCGCCGCGGCCTGATCGCGGAGGTGCTCGCGGCCCTTCAGCGCATCGGCAGACGCCCGCCGCCCGCCGTTCTGGTGCGTCCGGAAGACATTCTCGAAGCGGTGCGGGCTTCGATGCTGCTCGGCGCCGTCGTGCCCGATCTACGGCAGGAGATCGAGGTTCTCGGCACCGATCTCGGCGAACTGGTGCGGCTGCGCGAAAGCATCGGCACGGAGCGCAAGGCGTTGTCGGGCGAACTCGAGCAGCTCGCGGGCGAGCGGCAGCGCATCGCCTCCCTCGTCGAGGCCCGCCGCCAGCGCGAGGCCAGCGCCAGGCGTGACGCGGAAGCGCAGCGCGGGCAGGACGGCGAACTCGCCGCCAAGGCGAGGAGCCTGCGCGATTTCGTCGAGCGGATGGAGAAGGAGATCTCCACCGCCAATCGGGCTGCTGAGGCGGCGCGCCAGGCGCTCGAGGCGGAGACCCGCGAACAGCGCCAGCGCATGGCGGCGCTCGCCTTCAAGGACCCGGCACGCCTGGCTCCCAAGATCGCTTTCGCCGAAGCGCGTGGTCTGTTGCCGCTGCCGGTGGCAGGATCACAATTGCGTGGATTCGGCGAATCCGACGGTGCTGGCGGCACCACACGCGGGATTTCCTTGGAAACGCGGCCCGGCGCCCTAGTTTCGGCGCCTTCGGACGCTTGGGTCGTCTATGCGGGTCCTTTCCGGTCTTTCGGGCAACTCTTGATCCTGAATGCCGGCGGGGGGTACTATCTCTTGCTCGCCGGGATGCAGCGGATCGACGTGGCTCTCAACCAGTTCGTTCTCGCGGGGGAGCCGGTTGCGGTGATGGGCGAAACGTCGGAAGCTGCCGCGACGATCGTGGGCTCGGGAGCAGGCCTTCCGGTGCTGTATATCGAGTTCAGAAAAGACGGCGTGTCGGTCGATCCGGCCCCGTGGTGGACGAAACCGCTTGGCGAAAAGGTTCGCGGATGATGCGCAAGGTTTCTCTCGTTTTCGCCGGGGCTGTGCTGGGTGCGGGGCTGACCGGCATGGTCACGCAGACGCGCCTGCTCACCTCGACCAGCGCGGTCGCGGCCTCCGCCGAGGTCTATCGCAGCCTCAACCTCTTCGGTGACATCTTCGAGAAGATCCGCACCGACTATGTCGAGAAGCCGGACGAGCAGAAGCTGATCGAGGCCGCCATCAACGGCATGGTCTCCTCGCTCGACCCGCATTCCTCCTATCTCGACGCCAAATCGTTCCGCGACATGGACACCGACATGCGCGGCCAGTTCGGCGGCCTCGGCATCGAAGTCACCATGGAGGAAGGCATCCTCAAGGTCGCCAAGCCGATCCGGGACACGCCGGCCTTCAAGGCCGGCATCCTGGCCAACGACATCATCAGCCAGATCGACGGCCAGGAGGTGAAGGGCCTCTCCCTGACCCAGGCGGTCGAGAAGATGCGCGGCATCATCAACACCCAGGTCAAGCTCAAGGTCGAGCGCCCCGGCAAGCCGGAGCCGCTGGAATTCACGCTGACGCGCACGACCATCGTCGTTCCCGCCGTCGAGGAGCGCGTCGAAGGCGATGTCGGCTATATCCGCATCGGCACCTTCAGCGAGCAGACCTATGAGGGCCTGCGCAAGGCGATCGACAAGGTCAATGCCGACATCGGCGCCGACAAGCTCAAGGGCTACATCATCGACCTTCGCAACAACCGGGGCGGCCGCCTCGACCAGTCCGTGCTGGTCTCCGATGCCTTCCTGGAGCGCGGCAAGATCGTCTCGACCCGCGGGCGCAACGCCGAGGAGACTCAGGTCTTCAATGCCAAGGCGGGCGACCTCACCAAGGGCAAGCCGGTCGTCGTGCTGATCAACGGCTCCTCCGCCTCGGCCGCCGAGATCGTCGCCGGCGCGCTGCAGGACCACAAGCGCGCCACGATCATGGGCACGCGTTCCTTCGGCAAGGGCTCGGTCCAGACCGTGATACCGCTCGCCGGCAATGGCGGCCTGCGCCTGACGACGGCGCGCTACTACACGCCGTCCGGCAACTCGATCCAGGCGAAGGGCATCTCTCCCGACATCGAGGTGGTGCAGGACATCCCGCCGGAGCTGAAGGACAAGATCGCCGAGAACAAGGGCGAGGCGGCGCTGAAGGGCCATCTCAAGGCTGGCGACGGCAAGGACGAGCAGTCCGGCTCCGCTTCCTATGTGCCCAACGACCCGACCAAGGACACCCAGCTCATCGCCGCCCTGAACCAGCTCCGCGGCGTCAAGAAGGATGCCGCCGCCCCGCAGGCCGAGGCGCCCAAGCCCAATTGAGCAGGGCCCGCGCGCCTTCGGCGGCTGAGGTCGCGGGAGGCTGTCTGATTCCGTTCGAATCCGACATACTCTCGCTTCGCGGACCACTGATTCGGGTCCGTTCGCAAGCTTGAGGACGGCTTCGCTTGGCCGGAACGCCGCTCACTGAGCTCAACCGGCCACTCGGCCAGGACCGCCCGACATCCCCGGCCCGGCCATGGGGCCGCTGGGCCGTGTTCGCGGGGGCTGGCCTCGTCGGTCTGGCCTGGATCGGGCTTCTGCTCGTCGTCGCCATCCGACGCGATCCGGATGGCGGTCAGCCGATGGCGACCGCCCGTATCGAAACCCGCCCGGCACAGCCCTCCGTTCCCGCTGGCCCGGCCGTTGCGACCGCCCCGGCCGACGCGTCCCGCACCCAGGCCAGCGCACGCCAGCTCGAGAGCGAATCCGGCGTCACCGTGGTGCGCCCGGGATCGGATGCGCCCGGCGCCATCGTGATCACCATTCCCGACACCCCCACGGTCGTGAAGCTGGCCCCCGCGCCCGACAATCGCCTCGTCGAGCGGACCCGGCACGGGATGCTCCCGAAGATTGCTCCGGACGGCACGACCCCAGCCCAGCACTATGCGCGCCCGCTTGGCCCGCCACCGGCCGGCAAGGTCAATGGACGCGTCGCGATCCTGGTCGGCGGCCTCGGCATCAGCCCCACCGGGACCGCCGACGCTATCACGAAGCTGCCCGGCCCAGTCTCGCTTGCCTTCGCACCCTATGGCGCCGAACTGGAGCGGACGGTCCAGCGCGCCCGCGGCGAGGGCCATGAGGTGTTCCTGCAGCTGCCGATGGAGCCGTTCGACTATCCCGACAGCGATCCCGGACCCCACACGCTGCTGACCGGCCCCAAGGGCGCCGAGAACATCGAAAGGCTGCACTGGGCGCTTGGCCGCTTCACCGGCTATGTCGGGATCGTCAACTTCCTCGGCGGCCGCTTCACCTCCGACGAGGCGGCGCTGTCCTCGATCCTGCGCGAACTCGCCGGCCGCGGCCTGATGGTCGTCGATGATGGCTCTTCGGCGCGCAGTCTTCTCGCCGCTTCCGCGCAGCGGGCCCAGATCCCGACGCTGAAGATCGACCGCGTGGTCGATGCGGTTGCCCGCCCCGACGCGATCGACAAGGAACTCGCCGCGATCGAGGCCACGGCCCGTGACCAGGGCGTCGTCGTGCTCGGCGCCAGCGCGCTCCCGGTCTCGATCGAGCGCATCGCGCGCTGGGCGCAGACGCTGGAAGCGAAGGGCCTCGTCATCGTGCCGATGAGTGCGGCCCGGGGCCTGCGCAGCCCCAAGACCACCGGATCCCTCAGATGATCACCGCCACGCCGCCGGACGGCTACCGCCCCTGCGTGGGGCTCGCCCTGTTCAACGCCGAGGGCTTCGTCTTCGTCGGTCGCCGCGCCAACAGGTCCCAGCGCGAGCATGTCGCGCCCGGCCATGAATGGCAGATGCCGCAGGGCGGCATCGACGCCGTCGAAACACCGCTCCAGGCCGCCATCCGCGAACTTCAGGAAGAGACCAACGTCACCTCGGTGGCGCTGCTGGCCGAGAGCCCGGGCTGGCTCGCCTATGATCTGCCGACTGCCATCGGCAAGGAGGCCTGGAAAGGGCGCTGGCGCGGTCAGGCGCAGAAATGGTTTGCCTTCAGGCTGACGGGCCCCGACAGCGAGATCGACATCGCGACGCCGGCGGGCGGCCACAAGGCCGAATTCGACGCCTGGCGCTGGGAGCGGCTGGAGCGCACGGTCGATCTCATCATTCCGTTCAAGCAGGGCGTCTATCGCGAGGTCGCCTCCCTGTTTGCGCCCTTCGCCGCCGCCTGACCTACTTTCGCCACCCGGGACCCGCTCATGACATTCGACGGTGATCCCGGGCCGGTTTCGGCATCCCTGCGCGCGCGGCTGGCTCCGGACGGCATCCTGCGAGCGGGCATCAACCTGTCCAATTTTCTGCTCGTCTCCGCACGCGCGGCCGACGGTGTCCCGGTCGGCGTCTCGCCGGACATGGCGAAAGCGATCGCGGACCGACTCGGCGTCGCGCTGCGGCTCGTGCCTTACGCCTCGCCCGCTCTGCTGGCCGATGCGGCGGGCCGCGACGAATGGGACATCGGCCTGATCGGCGCCGAGCCGCAGCGCGCCGAGACGATCGCCTTCACCGCCGCCTATGCGCAGATCGAGGCGACCTATCTCGTGCCGGCCGGCTCGCCGCTCAACACGATCGACGCCGTGGACGCCCCCGGCATCCGCATCGCCGTCACGGGTGGCACGGCCTATGGCCTCTGGCTGGATCGTAACATCCGGCGCGCCGAACTCGTCCGCACCGCCACCATGGACAAGACCTTCGCCGATTTCCGCGACCAAGGGCTCGACGCCCTGGCCGGCCTGCGCATGCGCCTGCTCGAAGACGCCAAGCAGATGCCGGGCGCGCGCCTGCTCGATGGACGCTTCATGGCCGTGCAGCAGGCGATCGGCGTCCCCCGCAGGTCTGACGGACTGACGGAGGAGGCGGTCGCCTGGCTCGGCCGCTTCGTCGCGGCGGCCACCGCGTCCGGCTTCGTCGCGGACCGCATCCGCCATCACGGCATCATGGGGCTGAGCGTCGCGTGAAGGAACCGGGCTTGCCGGACCCGACGGCGCGGCCCAATTTCCGACATCGGGAACCGCTCTCAGACAAGCGGGTTGCCGGAGCGGCGCCAGGGGCGTCGCGGTCAACAGGAGCGCAATGGTGCAGGATCTGATCTGGGCAAAGCTGGCGGAACACCATCAGGCCACGCAAGCCCGCCCCTTGCGGGCTCTCTTTGCCGAGGATTCCGCCCGCTTTACCGACTTCTCCGCCCGTCTCGACGATCTGCTCCTGGATTACTCCAAGACCGCTGTGACGGCGCAGACACGCGCGCTCCTGCTTGAACTGGCCGAAGCCACCGGCGTTGCCGGTCAGCGCGATGCCATGTTCGCGGGCGAGGCGATCAATACCACGGAGAAGCGCGCTGTCCTTCACACCGCCCTGCGCGCACCGAAGAGCCATCGCGTCCTGGTCGACGGGCAGGACGTGATGCCCGCGATCCACGAGACCCTCGACCGGCTCGGCGCCTTCGCGGACGGGGTTCGCGGAGGCCGTATCGCGGCCTCGGACGGCGCGCCCTTCACCGACGTCGTCAATATCGGCATCGGCGGCTCCGATCTCGGCCCCGTCATGGTGACGCTGGCGCTGGCGCCCTATCATGACGGGCCGCGCCTGCATTACGTTTCCAATGTCGACGGCGCCCATATCGCCGACACGCTGGCGCGGCTCGATCCGGCGCGGACGCTCTTCATCGTCGCCTCCAAGACCTTCACCACGGTTGAGACCATGGCCAACGCCGCCACCGCACGGCGCTGGATCGCGGCTGCGCTCGGCGAGGCTGCGGTCGGCGCCCACTTTGCCGCCGTCTCCACGGCGCTCGACAAGGTCGCCGCCTTCGGCATCGCGCCGGACCGCGTCTTCGGGTTCTGGGACTGGGTGGGGGGCCGCTATTCGGTCTGGTCCGCCATCGGCCTGCCGGTCATGATCGCGGTCGGGCCGACGCACTTCCGCGCCTTTCTCGCCGGCGCCCACGCCATGGACGAGCACTTCCGCACCGCGCCGCTCGCCCATAACCTGCCGGTCCTGCTCGGCCTGATCGGCATCTGGCACCGCGACATCTGCAACTATCCGGCGCGCGCGATCCTGCCCTACGACCAGCGCCTGCTGCGCCTGCCGGCCTATCTCCAGCAACTCGACATGGAATCGAACGGCAAGCGCGTCCGCAAGGACGGCTCGCCCGTCGAACGGCCGAGCGGCCCGCTCGTCTGGGGCGAGCCCGGCACCAACGGCCAGCATGCCTTCTACCAGCTCATCCACCAGGGCACGGACACCATCCCCTGCGAGTTCATGGTCGCGGCAGAAGGGCACGAGCCGGAGCTGGCGCATCATCACCGGCTGCTGCTGGCCAATTGCCTCGCCCAAAGCGAGGCCCTGATGAAGGGCCGCACGCTAGAGGAGGCGCGCGAGTTGCTGGCGAAACAGGGGCTGTCCGAAGCGGACATCGCGGCATTGGCGCCGCACAAGGTCTTCCCCGGCAACCGCCCCTCGGTCACGCTGGCCTACCGCAAGCTCGATCCCTTCACACTCGGCCGCCTGATCGCGCTCTACGAGCACCGCGTCTTCGTCGAGGCCGCGATCTGGGGCATCAACGCCTTCGATCAATGGGGCGTCGAACTCGGCAAGGAGCTGGCGACGGCGCTACTGCCGGTCATCGAGGGCAAGGCTCCCGCCGACGCCCATGATTCCTCGACCGCCGGCCTGGCGGGCTATCTGACCGCATCGTCTTGATTCCAGTCAGGGCGGCCTCAGCGGGCCCGGTGTCCGCAGCACCGGTCTTGCATCGGCGGAACAGGCGGTCCCACGCTTCGGTGACGAAGGCGATCCGACGATGAACGACAGCACAAGCGGCCGGTCCGGATCGACTCATCTTGGCCCACCCGCTGATCCCCGCTCGCTGCGGCGGCGGGAGGACGCACGCTTCCTCACCGGGCGCGGCGATTACCTCGGCGATCGCGCCCCGGACGGCGAATTCGCCGCCGTCATGCTGCGCTCGCCCCATGCCCATGCCCGCATCCGCGCGATCGACCGCTCTGCAGCGGCAAGCCTCCCCGGCGTGCACGGAGTCTACACCGCCGCGGATCTCGACGGCCTCGCTCCGCTGCCGACCTCGATCGTTATCGCTTCCGTCGAGCCGCTGATCGTGCCGCCGCGCTGGCCATTGGCGCGCGACATCGTCCGCCATGTCGGCGAACCCGTCGCCTTCGTCGTCGCCGACACCGAGGCGCTGGCCCGCGAGGCCTGCGAGCACATCAGCATCGATTACGACATCCTGCCGGCCGTCACCGATCTGCGCGGCGCGACCGACCCGGAGGCGCCGCAGCTCTGGCCGCAGGCGCCGGGGAACATCGCCTTCCGTTTCCGCCGCGGCGATCCCGCCGCCGTCGAGCGCGCCTTCGCCAAGGCCTCCCATGTCGTAAGCTGCGCTCTGGTCAACAACCGCATCGTGGCGGCAGCCCTCGAGCCGCGCATCGCCATCGGCCGTTACGACGCCGGCGCGGACCGCTTCCATCTCGAGATCAGCGGCGCCTCGGTCCACGACATCCGCCGTGAACTCGCGCAGGGCGTCTTCGGCCTGCCGCTCGACCGCATCCGGGTTTCGACGCCCGATGTCGGCGGCGGCTTCGGCATGAAGAACGTCACCTATCCCGAATATGCGCTGGTACTCTGGGCTGCGCGGCGGCTCGGCCGGCCGGTGCGCTGGAGCGCCGAGCGCATCGAGGAGTTCACCGGCGGCGCCCATGCCCGCGACAATCTCAGCACCGCGCGGCTGGCGCTCGACCGGCGCGGGCGCTTCCTCGCGCTCGATGTCGAGACGATCGCCAATCTCGGCGCCTATGTCTCCTCGCTCGGCCCCGGCAGCGCGACCAATGCACCTTCAGCGGCGATGGGCGGGCTCTACGACATCCCCGCCATGGCGATGGACGTGCGCGGCGTCTTCACCAACACCGCCCCGATCGACGCCTATCGCGGCGCCGGCAAGCCCGAGGCGAATTATCTGATCGAGCGGCTGATCGAGGCCGCCGCCCATAAGCTGCACATCGATCCGGCGGAACTGCGCCGGCGCAACTTCATCCGCAGCTTCCCCTACCGCCGCCCCGCCTTCGGCATGGTGATCGACAGCGGCACCTTTCCGGAGAACCTCGAGCGGGCGCTGGCGGCGGCCGACCGCGCCGGCTTCGCGGCCCGCAAGCGCGCCGCCCGAAAGCGCGGGAAGCTGCGCGGCTTCGGCATCGGCTGCTTCCTCGAAACCTCGCGTGGCCGCCCCGACGAGGAGGCCTGGCTGCGGGTCGATGCCGAGGGCGCCATCGCCATGGCCGTCGGCACCCATTCCAACGGTCAGGGTCATGAGACCAGCTTCGCCCAGCTCGCGGCCGACCGGCTCGGCCTGCCGGTCGAGCGTTTCACCCTCGTCCAGGGCGACACGGCCACCGTCCCGCGCGGCGGCGGCCATGGCGGCGCACGCTCGCTCCATCTCGGCGGCACGGCGCTGCTGATGGCGGCCGACGATCTGCTCGCGAAGGCGAGGCCCGTTGCCGCGCAGCTGCTGCAGGTCGCAGCCGACAGCCTCTCCTTCGCGGAAGGCCGATTCCGCAGCGAGCCTGCCGCGGACGGCCTGCCGCGCGAGATCGACCTCTTCGCCATCTCGTCCCATCTCGCGGAGAGCAGCGGCGCGCCGCTGGAGGGCCATGGCGACAACCGCTGCGACGTCTTCACCTTTCCCAACGGTGCGCAGGTGGCGGAGGTCGAGATCGATCCGGAGACCGGCGCCGTCGCGATCGAACGCTATGTCGCGATCGACGATTACGGAACGCTGATCAACCCGCTGCTGGCGGAGGCGCAGGTCCATGGCGGTCTGGCGCAGGGCATCGGCCAGGCGCTGATGGAGGAAGCGCTCTACGATGAAGGCTCCGGCCAGTTGCTGAGCGCGACCTTCATGGACTATGCCGTACCGCGCGCCGCCGACCTGCCCGCCTTCGATCTCGAGATGGTCGAGGTGCCGACGCGCGCCAACCCGCTCGGCGTCAAGGGCGCCGGCCAGGCCGGCTGCATCGGCGCGCCGCAGACCGTGATCCACGCGATCCTCGACGCGCTGCGCCCGCTCGGCGTGACGCATCTCGACATGCCGGCGACGCCGGCGAGGGTCTGGCGCGCGATCCGGGATGCGCAGGCGGCGAAGGCCTAAGTCATCACCAGCCCGCCATCGACATGGAGCGTCTGGCCGGTGACGAAGCCACTGGCTTCTGAGGCAAGGAACAGCACCGGCCCGGCCACGTCCTCGGGCGTCGCGATGCGCCCCAGCGGCGTCTGGGCGATCAGCATCTCCCGGACCGCCTCAGGCGTCCGGGCACTCGCATCGGTCGGCCAGACCAGCCCCGGCGCGACGCAGTTGACCCGGATGCCGAGCGGGCCGAGCTCGGTCGCGAGGTTGCGGCTGAAGCCGATCAGCGCCGCCTTGGCCGTGGTGTAGTCGTGATAGGCGAGGCTCGGCCGCGCCACGAGATCGGTCGCCATGTTCACGATGGAGCCGCGCCCGCGCCGGCGCATCAGCGGCAGGGCCGCCTGGCAGACATTGTAGGTCGCCCTCAGCGCGCCATCGACCTGCGTCTGATAGGCCGACCATGGCGTCTCCCAGAAGCGCGCGCGATGGTCGGGGTCGAAGACATAGGGCGCAAACGCATTGTTGACGACGGCATCGAGCCGGCCCGCCTCCTCCGCGATCCGCGCCAGCATCCCCGCGACCGCCTCCGGATCGGTGACGTCGGCGGCGATCGCCACCGCCTGCCCGCCCGCCGCCCGGCAGGCCTCGACCACGGCCTGCGCCGCGGCGTCGCTGCTGCGGTAGTTGACGAAGACCAGCCCGCCCTCGGCGGCGAAGGCTTTGGCGATGGCCGCGCCGATGCCCCGGCTCGCGCCCGTGACGAGGATCACCCTGTCGCGGAAGGTCATGCCCGTTCCCTCGGCTGTTCTCGCGGAACTGCGCTGGCCCGCACCGTCATTGCGAGCGCAGCGAAGCAATCCAGTTGGGTTTGCGACGCGCTGGATTGCTTCGCTGCGCTCGCAATGACGAAGACGCTCACGGAATCAGATCCGTCTTCACGACCTGGCTTATATCGATCGGCTTTCCGATCAGTCCGAGCCGGTGGAAGGTGTCGGCGCCCTTCTGCAGCAGCTCCGGATCGAAATGGCCGAGGCCCTTCGCTTGCGTCGTCGGCGACACGGTCGAGATGTTGCGCAGCTTGATGATCTCGAGATTGAGCGCCTCGTCGCGGCCATTGATCGCGCGCGTCACGGCGAGCTTCGCCGCCTCCTCGGGGCTCGCGATCATCCAGGCGGCGCTGTCGCGATAGGCGGCGAGGAAGCGCTTCAGCAGCGGCTTCTTCGCCTCATAGGTTCCTTCCGTCACCACGAAGATGTCGCTCGGCAGGTTGAGATGGTCCTTGACCTCGATAACGTCGACCTCCGGCAGCCCCTTCATTTTCGCGACCAGCAGGCCGGTATCGGTCGCGGCCGTGGCGTCGACCTGGCCCTGGATCAGCGGCGCGAAGTTGAGCAGGCCGGTGACCTCGACCGTGACGTCCTTCTCGGTCAGCCCGACCTGATGCAGCAGCACCTGCAGGTTCTGCCGCGTGCCGCTGGACAGCGAATAGACGCCGATGCGCTTGCCCTTCAGGTCGGCGGCCGTGCGGATGCCCTTGGTCTTGGGCGCGACCACGTTGAAGACGTTCTGCGGATAGATGTTGTAGATCGCGACCAGCTTCTCGCCCTTGTCGAGCGCGAGATAGAGCGCCGCCGGATCGGTGAAGGCGATGTCGGCCTGGCCCGACAGCATGTTCTGGATCGCCGAGCCGCCGCCGGTTCCGGGCACATAGCCGAGATCGATCCCCTTCGCGCGGAAGAAGCCCTTGTCCGGCTCGGCCAGCAGATTGGTGATCTCGCTGATCGGCTGGCTCCAGCCGGCGACGGTGACCTTGTCCAGTGGCTGGGCTTGGAGGGGGCCAAGGCTGAACGCGCCCATCAGGCCGGTCCCGAAGAGCGCCAGCAGATGGCGGCGGGAATGTGGGGACATTGGAGCTTACCCTTTCAGATGGTGGCGCAGCAGCAGCCGCTCGATGAGGAGCGCCGCCTGGTAGAAGGCCATGCCGAGCAGCGTGATGACGATGAAGAGCGCGAACATCAGGCTCGAATCCATCACGCTCTGGGCGGCGATGATCGAGGCACCGAGCCCCGCCCGGCCGCCGATGAACTCGCCGACGACGGCGCCGACCAGCGCCAGCACGACCGCGACCCGGAACCCCGCGAGGATCACCGGCAGCGCACCCGGCAGCTTCAGCCGCAGCAGCGTCTGCAGGCGGCTCGCACCCAGCATCCGGAACAGCTCGCGCCGTCCGGAATCGACCTGCGACAGGCCGGTCAGCGTGTTTTCCATCAGCGGGAAGAAGCAGATCAGCGCCGTGATCACGATGGTCGGCGTCAGGCCGAAGCCGAACCACACGATGAAGAGCGGACCGAGTGCGAGCTTCGGCACGACCTGGCTCGCGACGATGTAGGGATGGAGCAACCGGCGCAGCACGGGAGCCTCCGCCAGCAGGATTCCTGTTGCCAGCCCGACCGCGCAGCCCAGCGCTAGCCCGAGTGTCATCTCGGTCGCGGTCACGGCGAGGTGCGGCAGCAGGCGCCCGCTGGCGATTTCGCTCCACAGCGTGGCGAAGACCGAAGACGGCGCCGGCACGATCAGGGCCGGAACCCGGCCGAGACGGCACCACGCCTCCCAGCCAGCGAGCAGGGCGACGAGCAGGAGCGCCGAGGCCAGCCTTTCCCTCATGGCGCGGCATCCATCGCCTGACGCAGCTCGCGGCAGAGCGCGTTGAAGGCGGGACCATAGCGCATCGCGCGCGCGCGCGGCCGTGGCAGGTCGATGGCGAGGTCGTGGTGCAGCCGCCCGCCGGCCATGATCGCGACCCGATCGGCGAGATAGACCGCCTCGCCGATGTCATGGGTGACGAAGAGCACCGTGGTCGCCTGCAGTCCGCAGAGCGCCAGCAGATCGTCCTGGAGCTCCTCGCGCGTCAGCGCGTCGAGCGCCGCGAAGGGCTCGTCCAGCAGCAGCAGGGCCGGCTGCGTGATCAGCGCCCGCGCCACCGCGACCCGGCTCTGCTGCCCGCCCGAGAGCTGGGCGGGATGGCGGGCCGCGAAGGCCGACAGGCCCACCCTGTCGAGCAAAGCGCGCGCCGTCTCGCGATCCGCCTCGCCCACGCTTCGCTTCAGCGAGAGCGGCAGCAGGACATTGTCGAGAACGCTGAGCCAGTCGAGCAACGTCGGCTGCTGGAAGACGAAGCCGATCCGCGGCCCCGGCCCCTCGAGCGCGGCGCCGTCGATCCGCACCAGGCCCCGGCGCGGCGCCAGCAGCCCCGCCGCGAGCTTGAGCAGGGTCGTCTTGCCGCTGCCGCTGCGCCCGACCAGGCAATGGAACGCCCCGCGCGGGAGCGCCCAGTCGACGCCGTCGACGATGGCCTCGTCGCCATAGCCGAAATCGACCGCCTCGAGGGCGACGAAGGCGTCCAGGTTCGCTTCAGTCGACATAGTCGGCGAAGCCGTCGGCGGCGCGTTCGGCCGATTGCTCGATCTCGGTCAGCCTGACCAGGTCGAGCAGGTTGAAGCGCCCGTCATTGTGCCAGCCGGCCTCGGGCGCCGCCATCGCCCCGAAGCCGCAGATGCGGGTGACGCCCGCGTCCCCCAGCAGCGCCGCGATGCGGAACAGCTCGCGCGGCGAGGCCGCGACCGCCGCAGTCTGCAGATAGGCGCGGGAGGGCGAAACCAGCGCCGGCACCGCATCGAGGCTGTCGACGGCGACGATCTTCAGCGTGCGGTTGAGCGCGCTGGGCGCGAGTGGCTGGGCGGCATCGCTGAAGACCACGCTCCAACCGTCTCCGGCCTCGCCCAGCACCACGGTCCCGTCCTCATCGAAGCCGCGCATCTCTTCGCGGCTGCGCCAGGCGGCAACGCCGGCCGCCTCCGCCACCGAGAGCGCGCGGCGCGGATGGCGGAGCCGCAGCGCGCCGAGCTCCTGCGACACGCGCTCGGCGAATTCGCGCGGCGAGACCGCCCCACCCCGGGCGACGAACAACATCTGCGGCGAGTAGCAGCCCTGCTGCTCCCAGCGCGCCACGTCTTGCGCCACGAGCCGCGCCAGCGGCCCGGCCCGGCGCGTGTCAAGCGCCTCGGCCCCGACCAGCCCGAAGCCGATCCGATGCCCATGCGGGAGGAAGCGCGCCGTCACCGGCACCCGTTCGCGGATCGCCGCCAGCGCCTCATTGCCGCCATAGGCGACGATCGTGTCGGCCTCGTTCAGCCAGGCGGCTTCAGCCTCCGCATCGCCGCCCTTCCACCAGACCACCGCCAGGCATTCGCCGAGCTTCGGATCGATCTCGGCGAGGATCTGCGCGAACCACCCCGCCAGCAGCGGCTCGGCGCTCGCGACCTTGCCGACCGTGCCGGCCTTGACCAGGAGCCCGCAGATCAGGCTCCAGAGCGACAGCCCCGGCACGTTCCCCGCCCAGATATGGAGCAGGAGCTGCGGCCCCTGGGCGCGCGTGAAGCCGCCCTTCATCGCCGGCTGGAAGCCGTCGAGCACGGCCGGATTGGCGAAGTCCTCGGCCAGGAAGCGCTGCAGCTGCGGCGCGCGGAAGCTGCGCAGATAGCCCGACAGCCCGAGGCGCACGCTCTCGCGGTCATAGCCGGTGACGATCGGCAGCACGGCTTCCGCCCGCCGCCGCCAGGGATCGTCCCTGTCGAGCAGCCGGGCGATGGCGGCGTCCAGCGTCGCGACGATCTGCGCGACCGGCAGAGTGCGGAGATAGGTCCGCGCCTGCTCGCGGACATGGCTGGCAAGCGCGCCGGCCTGCGCCGCCGTCAGCTCCGGAACCCGCACCTGCGCGCGCTCACCCCAAGCGCTGAAATCCAGCGTCCGCCAGGCGACCTCACTGGCCGGCAGCCCCGGCAGATGCCCCGCGGTCTCGATCACCGCCTCAGCCCCGCGCCGCCCGCAGGAATTCCTCGACCGCCACCGAACAGCCCTTGGAATCGGCGCCGTCGACGCGGCCGAGCAACCGGAAGCCGCCTTCGACCATCACGCCGGCGTCCTCGGTCAGGATCGCGGAGGCGCAGTTGAAATGGGCGAGGTCGTGATGAACCAGCACGCCGGTCGTTCCCTCCGGCAGGTCGCAACCGCTGACCGGATCGACGACGCGGCTGCGGATCCAGTGCGGGCCGGACTTCACCGGCGGGCAGACTGCATTGCCGTCGTCGTAGAACTGCGTGCTGAGCTCGGTCATGCCGTACATGTTGATGCAGGCCTCGCGCGGTACGCCGAGCGTCACTGAGAGTGCGTCATAGAAGGCGTCAGCCCCCATCTCGCGCGACTGCCCCTTGAAGCCGCCGGTGTCGAGGATCCGGCTGCCTGCAGGCAACGCGAAGCGCCGCCCCTGCGCCGCCAGCGCATCGAGCAGATGTACGAAGCTGAAGCTCGCGCCGAGCAGCGCATAGGGCTCGCCCGAAGCTTCCGCCCGCTCCAGCGCCGCGATCAGCCGCGGCAGGTCGAGCCCGCTTGCGCCGATGAAGCCCTCGCTGTCGGGCGTTCCGCATTCCCGCTTCGCCAGAGCGAGGTAATGCGCCAGCGAGGAGTTCGGCATAGCCACCTCGTCGGGGAAGAGGATGCCCATCGTGATGCGCTCCCGCCCGGCCATGAAGCGGCGGCGGAAATTCACCAGCATCGAGCGGCTCCAAACCGCCATCGTCGGGTGGTGGCTCTTACCCCGCACCCCACCTTGCGTCGTGCCGCTGGTCATGAAGATGCGCTCGGCCGCCTCCGGCGGCGTGCAGCTCAGCGTCAGGGTCTTGAAGGCGCTGATCGGCACGGCCGGGATGTCGCGCCAGCTGCGGACGGTGAGCGTGGTGCGCCCGCGCTGGATCGCGAAACGCCGATAGGGCGCGTTGTGGGCGAACTGATAGGCGAAGACGGCCAGCGCCATGCGCTCGAATTCCGCCTCCGACGCCCCGTCCTGGTCGATGAAGGCCAGCAAGGCCTCGATGATCTCGCTCTGCGTCACGTCCGCTCGCCTTCCCGCAAGGCCACTCGCCCGGCGACATGCCGAGGTTGGAGCCTGACGATCCGACAATGACGGCGCGAGCCTGGAAAAGGGGCGTGATGGTGCCGCCCGATGTCCCGCATCCCTACGCCGGCATGACCCGGATCAGGTTCGGAGGGTCACCGCGCTGTCGAACCGAAGCCCGACCGGCGGAATCTCAGCCTCCTCGCGAGGCACCCCTTGGAACAGCGGCCACCATGATGGCGCGCCCGCCTCGCTGTCAAGGAAGCGTCATGGTCGCGCCCACGGGCTCATGCACCGAAACAATCGCGCATCGCCGGGCGTTACGTCCGGGACAATCCCTGAGGAGACGGATGATGGACACGGCACGCGAAAATCCCGCGCTCGAGATTCCGGATGAGGGCGAACGTCTGGCCGAAGGCGGCGGCGCTGCAGCCACCCACCAAGTCAGCCTGCGGACCAATGTCCATGACGCGGGCAGCGGCGCCAACGAGACGATCGATGGCCTAGATTCGACAAGCGAAGCCATCCGCCATGCGGCGGAGGACATCCCGACCGGACAACGCCCGGAGGGGCCGATGGAGTCGGTGCCCGTTTTCGATCGCGCGGGACTGCCGCCGAAGGTCTGACGGAGGATGGCGAGGACCATGAGGACAGCCTGAGCGGCGGAACCACAGGCGCCCTCTCCCGGTTGCATCAGCAGAGCCCGCAGGAGGCGCCCATGAGATCGACGTCCGCCAATTCCATGGTCGCAGCCGCGACGATCGCCGTCTCGGCGGTCATGCTGACGATGCTTGCGATGGCCGACAACCGCCCTGCCAAGACGCTCTGCCGGGACGTCGTTCCGGGTTCGATCGTCGAGGTCATGAATTGCCCCCAAACCGCACAGGCCCCGCAGCTGGCGAAGTCTGTCGTGCCGGCTCAACAGACGCGGCTCGCCTTTACAGCTGGCCAGTGAACCGGAGCAGAAGGCGGGGAGCTGGCGTCTCGGCGGAAGTGGCGGACAGGGAGGGATTTGAACCCCCGATACCCTTGCGGGTATGCCGCATTTCGAGTGCGGTGCATTCAACCACTCTGCCACCTGTCCGCGGTCGCCTTCGGTCGAAGCGGGCTGGTTACTACACGCGGAGTTCGGCCAAAACAAGCCTTCGCTCGCGCGCCGGTCGCTTTCTGTTTCTCGCCGTCGCCGGGGCTTAGCTTTCGGAGCGCGAGGCGACGCTTTCGCTTGACCTTCGTGACCCTTGCGACTATCGAGCCTCGTCCGGCGTGGGGAAACCCGCGCCCGATCTCTTTTGGCCCATCGGTTTCGCCGCGCGCGAACCTTGAGCCGTCAAGAGCGAACCCTGACCCGTAACGACTGCCAAAAAGCCGTCCCGCATGCGCCTCGTCGAGGCCGTGACAGGGCGGGGCCGAACATGGAGGATAAAATGTTCGCAGTCATCAAGACCGGCGGAAAGCAGTTCCGCGTTGCCGCCAACGATCGCATCACCACCGCCAAGATCGAAGGCAACCCGGGCGACACCGTCGCCTTCGACACCGTGCTGATGCTCACCGACGGCGAGAAGACCACGCTCGACGCCAAGGCCCTCTCCGAGATCACGGTGGCCGCCGAGATCGTCGAGCAGGCCCGCGGCGACAAGGTCATCGCCTTCAAGAAGCGTCGCCGCCAGAATTCGAAGCGCAAGCGTGGCTTCCGCGCCGAGCTGACCGTCATCCGCATCACCGACATCCTCACCGGCGGCAAGAAGCCGGAGATGAAGAAGGGCGAGGCTTCAGCCGTCGCGCTTCAGGCCGGCGCTGCCGAAGCCAAGGCCAAGCCCGCCGCGAAGGCTCCCAAGGCCGCCAAGGCCGAGGCCGGTGCGCTGGACGCCTCCAACCTCTCGCTGATCTCGGGCGTCGGCCCGACCATCGAGAAGAAGCTGCGCGCCGCCGGCATCACCTCCTGGAACGACATCGCCGCCTGGACCGAGGCCGACGTCGCCAAGTGGGACGAGGAGCTCAAGCTCCGCGGCCGCGCCACCCGCGAGGAGTGGGTTGTTCAGGCCAAGGAACTCCTGGCTGGCAAGCCCCCGCGGGCCAAGGCCGACCAGGCCGAGCTGGCTTCCGGCGAGGACTACTGACGCCTCCCGTCAGTCCCGTTTTCGCTTCCCCGCCCGAACCGGCTGGCTTTTGCCGCCGATTCGGGTTAGAGAGACCACATCAGTTTTGAGGTAGGGCGTTATGGCTCACAAAAAGGCAGGCGGCTCGTCCCGCAACGGTCGCGACTCCGAAAGCAAGCGCCTCGGCGTGAAGAAGTTCGGCGACCAGGCCGTCATTCCGGGCAACATCATCATCCGCCAGCGCGGCACCCGTTGGCATGCCGGCGTCAATGTCGGCATGGGCAAAGACCATACCCTCTTTGCGACTACGGCCGGCCGCGTCCGATTCACGACGAAACTCGGCCGAGCTTTCGTGAACGTAGTCCCGGCCCAAGAGGCCGCAGAGTAAGACGGCGGATAGGGACTTCTCCGATCCGCCGGTTCCATCGAACCGGAACGGATCAGGGGTCCAGCCCTCTACGGGGTCACCCAAGGTCAGCGAAAGGGAGGTGGGACCAAATCCCAGCTCCCTTTTTTCGTTTGCGCCGACGGAGAGACCCGATGTTCCCCGAACTGACCCGCGACGATGTCTTCCGGCTCGAGACCCGCCGTCTCTGGCTGCGCTGGCCGCGCATGGCGGACGCTTCCGCCATCCTGCGTCAGGCGGGGGAGAAAGCCGTGGCCGAGATGACGGCCTCGATCCCGCATCCCTATCCGGTGGAAGCGGTCGAGCCCTTCATCTTCGCCATGCGCAAGGGCAATGCGCTGGGCGAGCATCTGGTGCTGGCGATCACGCCGCGGTCCAAGCCCAACGAGCTGATCGGCATGATCGGCGCGCACAGGCAGGCCACGGGCGTGCCCTTCATCGGCTACTGGCTGGGAACGGCCCATTGGGGCAAGGGTCTGGCGACCGAGGCCACCCAGGCGCTGATCGACACCGTGTTCTCGCTGAGCGAGATCAAGGCGATCGAGGCCGATGCGCGGGTCATCAACCCCGCCTCCAAGCGCGTGCTGGAGAAGTCGGGCTTCCGCGCCGAGGGCTCGTTCCTGAAGTCTCTGCCGGCCCGCGGCGGGCTCTTCCCCTGCGAGCAGTACCGGCTCGACCGCTCGACCTGGGCTGCCCTGAAGACCTGGGGCACCAGCGGCTGGACCCATGCGCCGGAGATCGAGCCTTCCGTCGCCGTCGACACGCCGGGCGAGCCCTGCCCGGCGTGAAACCGACTACTTGGCAGCCTACCCCGTCATGCTCGGCCTTGTGCCGAGCATCCACGTCTTGGCAACCCCACTTGGGCAGCGAAGACGTGGATGGTCGGGACAAGCCCGACCATGACGGCGGTATACGCTAACGGCCTACTTCACGAAGGTTCCACCGAGCTCATCCTCGATATGGATGCGGATGATCTCGTCGAAGCTCGACTCGGCCTTGAAGCCGAGCGCGATCGCGCGCTGCGGGTCGAAATTGCGCGGCCAGCCCTCGACGATCTTGTCGATCACCGGGTCGGGCACGCGCTTGATGCGCGCCACGACACCGTCTCCGGCGACCTTGCGCAGCGCCTCGATCTGCTCCGCCACCGTGCAGGAATAGCCGGGCATGTTGAGCGCGCGGCGCGGGCCCACAGCCGCGAGATCCATGGTCGCGGCATGGATCAGGAAGTTGACCGCCGAACGCGGCGAGGCGTGCCAGTGGCGTACCTGGTCCGACACGGGCAGCACCGCGTCGATGCCGTTCAGCGGCTCGCGGATGATGTTGGAGAAGAAGCCCGACGCCGCCTTGTTGGGCGTGCCCGGCCGCACGCAGATCGTCGGGAAGCGGATGCTGAGCCCGTCGAAGAAGCCGCGGCGGCTGTAATCCGACAGCAGCAATTCGCAGATCGCCTTCTGCGTGCCGTAGCTCGTCAGCGGCGTCGTGAAGAACTCGTCGCCGATCTTGTCGTGGAACGGCGCCCCGAACACGGCGACCGACGAGGTGAAGACGACTCGCGGCTTGTAGCCGTCGCCGGTCAGGCGGATCGCCTCGAACAGGAAGCGCGTCCCGTCGAGATTGATGCGATAGCCCTTCTCGAAATCAGCCTCGGCCTCGCCGGAGACGACCGCCGCGAGATGAATGATCAGCTCGGGCCGCGAGGCGATCAGCTTTTCGGCCTCGCCAGGCACCGAGAGGTCCGAGACGATCGCGTCGAAGGCGAAGGCCGCCCCCTTCGGCGCCTGCGCCGCGACGACGTCCTGCGCCGTGACCTTGACGATGGGCTTGCCGCCCAGTTGCCCGTCACGGGCGAGACGCTCGATGAATTTGCGGCCGGCCATGCCGGCCCCACCGAGAACGAGAATATGCATGGGCTTTCTCCCTGTTGTTGTTCTTGTGCGCTCAGAGAGCGAAGCCGCCATCGGCGAGATGGATCTGGCCGGTGGTGTAGCTCGCCTCGTCGGAGGCGAGATAGACGGCGAGCCAGGCGATCTCCTGCGCCGTGCCGAGCCGGCCCATCGGCTGGCGGTCGATGAAGGCCTGCCGCGCCGCCGCTTCCGTGGTTTTGGTCGAAGCCGCCAGGTCTTTGATGCGCTGGTCGAGCGAGGGGGACTGGATCGTGCCGGGGCAGATGGCGTTGGAGCGGATGCCCTTCTTGATGAAATCGGCTGCGACCGCCTTGGTTAGGCCGATGACCGCCGCCTTGGTCGTGCCATAGGCGTAGCGGTTCGGGATGCCGCGCACGGAGCCGGCGCCCGAGGCGATGTTGACGATCGAGCCCGAACCCTTCTCCAGCATGCCCGGCAGGAACGCCTTGATCGTGCGGTGCATGGAGGTGACGTTGAGGTCGAAGGAGAAATCCCAGGCCTTGTCGTCGGTGTCGAGGACCGTGCCGTGATGGACGTAGCCGGCGGCATTGACGAGGATATCGATCGTCCCGACCTTGGCGGCGAAGCTCTCTACAGCCCGGCTCGACAGGACATCGAGCTTGCGCTTCTTCGCCTTGGGAATGCCCTCCAGCAGCGCGACGTCCTTGTCGGTCGCCCAGACGGTCGCGCCCTCGGCCACGAAGGCCTCCGCGATCGCGCGCCCGATGCCCTGGCCGGCGGCGGTGACGACCGCGACCTTGCCCTTCAAACGTCCTGCCATGTGAAGTCCTCGCCTTCGCGTTTCTTGGTGGTGAAATTAGGCCTGAGCGGCCCTGAAGCTTTCGAGACGGGCCTTCTGTTGGCCGTCCGAATCGAAATTGCCCGGATCGAGCCAGGCCTCGAAGGCGGCATTGATCGCCGGCCATTCGCTGTCGAGGATCGAGAACCAGGCGGTGTCGCGGTTCTTGCCCTTCACCACCATGTGCTGGCGAAAGAGCCCCTCATACTGGAAGCCGAAGCGCCGCGCCGCACGCTTGGACGGCTCGTTGAGATTGTTGCACTTCCACTCGAAGCGCCGGTAGCCGAGCGAGAAGCCATAGGCGCCGCAGAGATGGATGGCTTCGGTCGCCACCCGCGTTCTCTGGAGCACGGGCGAATAGGTGATGTAGCCGACCTCGAACACCCCTTGGTCGGGCCGGATCTCCATCAGCCAGAGATGGCCCTTGGCCTTGCCGTCGGCCGTGTCGATGATCGCGAAGGGGACGATGCCGGCCTTGCCCGCCATCATCGCCAGCAATTCGCCATAGGCTTCCTTCGTCTGCGGCGGATGCGCCGGCATCCACTCCCAGATGGGGTCCTGGCCGGCATTGACGGCCCAGATGTCGTCGAGATGCCGGGCGGGGTCGATCGGCTCGAGCCGGCAATAGCGCCCCTCGAGCACCCGCGCCGGCGGAAAGGGCGGTGCCGTCCAGTTCAGGACCGGATTGTGCTCGGCGGTCGGCGTTGCGGTGCTCATGGCTTAGTCATCTCCTGCCAGCCCGCGAGATCGGCCGAGACCGACCAGCCCGCGCCGAGCTCGGCCGCGATGGCCGCCGTGATGGCGTGCCCCTCGGCCTCCCAGGCGCGCTGCTCGGCTTCGCTGGGGAAGCGCGAGCGGGCCTCGGCATCCTCTTCGTAGATCGCATCGAAGGCGTCCATCCAGGCTTCGAGCCGGTCCGCCAGATCCTCGCTGAGCCCGATCTCCTCGGCATCGACGGCGCTGCGGCGGCCCTTGGCATCCAGCGTCCAGAGACCGCTCTGCCCGAGCCAGGCCGGCGCGATCAGGAGCATCCGGCTCATGAGCGAGCCTTGAGATCGTCGCGGAAAAAAGGCTCGATCGGTGCAGTGACGGAATTGCCCGCAAAGCCGCTGAAGCGGCCCTCCTCCCGGATCAGCCGGGTCGATTCGATAAAACCCGCCCAGGCGGAGCGGGCGGAAGCCCCCCCCGTGGACAGGCGCCTGACGCCCAGCGCATCGAAATCGGCGACGGTCAGGCCGAAATCGGCGAAGACGACGACATTGATGGGCTTGCCCCGCGCCGCCGCGACGACTGCGGCGATCTGCTCGGGGGTCCGGACCCAGGGCGCGTAGAGCACGTCCGCTCCGGCGTCCGCGAAGGCGCCCAGACGGCGCACCACCTCGGGCAGCGGATCGGGATGGCCGGTGAGGAAAGCCTCCGCCCGCGCCGTCAGCACCACCCCCGAACCGGTCTCGTCGATCGCCCTGCGCGCAGCGCGGATGCGTTCCACCGCGAGCTCGAACGGATAGAGCGGATCGGCCTCGCGCCCCGTCGCATCCTCGATCGAAAGCCCCGCGACCCCGGTCGCGACGCAGAGCTTGATGTTGGCGGCGACGCCGTCGGGCGTGTCGGCATAGCCGTTCTCGAAATCGGCGTTCACCGGCAGGTCGGGAACCGCCTTCACCATCTCGGCGATGTGCGCGAGCATCATGTCGCGCGGCACGTCCTGGTCGGCCCGCCCCTGCGTGAAGGCGAAGCCCGCGCTCGTCGTCGCCAGCGCCTTGAAGCCCTGGCCGCGCAGCCAGCGCGCCGAGCCGAGATCCCACGGGTTCGGCATGACGAAGCAGCCGGTCTCGTGGAGCGAGCGAAAGGCAGCGACCTGAGCGGAATAGGCCATTTTAAATCGTTTCAGAGAGGCATTGGCAACCGGCCGCGCATAGTGTCCGCAAAGGCGTGCCTTGTCAGCCCCGGTGGCACGCGCAGCGGGAGCGGCGCCGATGCGTGCGTGGAATGGCACCCGTTGGCGTCATTCTCGGGCGGCGCATGGCGCCGACCCGAGGATCTCTTGCCGAAGATGCTCGGGCCGAGCCCGAGCATGATTCCCCGCCCGATCAGTGATTGTCGCGCGGCACACCGAATTTCTTGTGGATTTTCTGGTACTTGACCGCCGGTTTCAGCACCATGCCCTCGGAGAGTTCACCGACGATCTTGCGCTGGATCTCCTGCCAGGGCGTCTGGCTCTTGGGGTATTTGTAGCCACCGGCCGCCTTCAGTGCGGCGCGGCGCTGTGCCAGTTCCTCATCGGAGATCAGGATGTTGGCGGTGCGCTTGGTCAGGTCGATACGGACCTTGTCGCCCGTTTTCAGCAGGGCGAGCCCGCCGCCCGTCGCCGCTTCCGGCGAGGCGTTCAGGATCGAGGGCGAGCCCGAGGTGCCGGACTGGCGCCCGTCGCCGATGCAGGCCAGCGCCGAGACGCCCTTCTTGATGAGGTAATCCGGCGGCCGCATGTTCACCACTTCGGCCGCGCCGGGATAGCCGATCGGCCCGACGCCGCGGATGAACAGGATGCAATGCTCGTCGATGGCGAGCGCTGGGTCGTCGATGCGGTGGTGATAGTCCTCCGGCCCGTCGAAGACGATGGCGCGGCCCTCGAAGGCATTGGGATCCTTCGGGTTTTCGAGATAGCGCTTGCGGAATTCCGGCGTGATCACGCTGGTCTTCATGATCGCGGAATCGAACAGGTTGCCGGACAGGTTGAGGAAGCCCGACTGCGCCTTCATCGGCTCGTCATAGGTCTTGATCACGCGCCGGTCGACCGAGAAGAAGCCTTCGCAGTTTTCGGCGAGCGTGCGGCCGTTGGCCGTGATCGCCGGCTTGATCTTGCCCTTGGCGACGAGCTCGGCCACCACGGCGGGAACGCCGCCGGCGCGGTAGTAGTCCTCGCCGAGATACTCGCCCGCCGGCTGCAGGTTGACCAGCAACGGGACGTCGTAGCCGATACGGGTCCAGTCCTCGTTGTCGAGCGGCACGCCGATATGCTTGGCGATGGCGTTGACGTGGATCGGCGCATTGGTCGAGCCGCCGATCGCCGAATTGACGACGATCGTATTCTCGAAGGCCTCGCGCGTCAGGATCTTCGAGGGCACCAGGTTCTCCCAGACCATCTCGACGATGCGCTTGCCCGTCAGATAGGCCATCTCGTAGCGGTCGCGATAAGGCGCGGGGATGGCGGCGCCGCCCGGCAGCGTCATGCCCATCGCTTCGGCGAGCGAGTTCATCGTCGAGGCCGTGCCCATCGTGTTGCAATGGCCGGCGGAAGGCGCCGAGGAGGCGACCAGATCGACGAAGCCTTTGTAGTCGATCTCGCCGGCCGCCATCATCTGGCGCGCCTTCCAGACGATCGTGCCCGAGCCGGTGCGCTCGCCGCGGAAGTTGCCGTTGAGCATCGGACCGCCCGGCAGGGCGATGGCGGGAATATCGACCGTCGCGGCGGCCATGATCTGCGCCGGCGTGGTCTTGTCGCAGCCGGTCGTCAGCACAACGCCGTCGAGCGGGTAGCCGTAGAGGATTTCGACGAGGCTGAGATACTGCAGGTTGCGGTCGAGCGAGGCGGTCGGCCGCTTGCAGGTCTCCTGGATCGGATGGATCGGGAACTCAAAGGGCACGCCGCCCATCTCGCGGATGCCGTCGCGAACGCGGTGGGCAAGCTCGATATGGTGCCGGTTGCAGGGCGCGATGTCCGAACCGGTCTGGGCGATGCCGATGATCGGCCTGCCCGATTGCAACTCCTCGCGCGACAGGCCGAAATTCATCGTGCGCTCGATATAGAGCGCGGTCATGTCGGCATTCGCGGGATTGTCGAACCAGGCCTTCGAGCGCAGCTGCTCCGGCTTGATGCGCCGAGGCGCCTTCTTCTTCGTCGTGGCGACCGGGCGCTGATCGCGCGGCAGGTTGCTTTCGGGGGTCTTGGCCATCCTCGTCTTCCTCTCGCGCGGCGCGGACACTGACGGCCGCTTGCCGATCTCTGCTTCCACCAATTCGAGACAGGCACATCATGCCCATCGGCCGGGGCGCGGCAAGAGCCGATCCGGCGATAGTCATACTATTTACGCGGCCTGCATACAGCATGCAATCGAGCGGATCGGCGGCGACAACGCTTGCCAGCATGCCCCTTTGACTCCAAGAGAGACGGCAAGAGAGGACAAGGCCCCGTTCCCAGCGGGCCGCCGCGCGACCAAGCCCGAGGAAATCCGTCATGACGCTCCATGTCGTCCCCGCCTTCGCCCGCATCGGCGAGGAGAACGCCTTCGCCGTTCTGGCACGCGCCACCGAACTGCAGCGCCAGGGCAAGGACATCATCAATCTCGGCATCGGCCAGCCCGACTTCCCGACGCCCGACCACATCGTCGAAGCCGCCGTGAAGGCACTGCGCGACGGCCATCACGGTTACACCCCGGCCAACGGCATCCTGCCGCTGCGCGAGGCGGTCGCGGCCGATCTGCACAAGCGCTTCCAGGTCGAGGTCTCGCCCGAGAGCGTGATGATCGTGCCTGGCGGCAAGGTCACCATGTTCATCGCGATCCTGATGTTCGGCGAGCCCGGCGCCGAGATCCTCTATCCCGACCCGGGCTTCCCGATCTACCGCTCGATGATCGAGTACACCGGCGCGACGCCGATTCCCGTGCCGATCCGCGAGGAGAACGGCTTCGCCTTCTCGGCCGAGGAGACGCTCGCCCTGATCACGCCGAAGACACGGCTCCTGATCGTGAACTCCCCGGCCAACCCGACCGGTGGCGTGACGCCGAAGGCCGAGGTCGACAAGCTCGTCGCCGGGCTGGCGAAGTTCCCCGACGTCGCGATCATGTCCGACGAAATCTACGACCAGATGCTCTATGACGGCGAGCAGCATGTCTGCCTGCTGAGCTATCCCGAGGTCCGCGACCGGCTGATCCTGCTCAATGGCTGGTCGAAGACCTATGCCATGACCGGCTGGCGCATGGGCTGGTCGGTCTGGCCGAAGCCCCTCTACGACAACGCCCGCAAGCTCGCCGTGAACTCGCATTCCTGCGTCAACGCCCCGGCCCAATGGGCCGGCCTCGCGGCGCTGACCGGCCCGCAGGACGCGGTCGGGATGATGCTGGCGGAGTTCGACCGGCGCCGGAAGGCGGTGGTGAAGGGGCTGAACGCCCTGCCTGGCGTCTCCTGCATCGTGCCGAAGGGGGCCTTCTACGCCTTCCCGAACGTCTCGCGGACCGGCTGGAAGGCCAAGAAGCTCGCCTCCGCCCTCCTCGAGGAGACCGGCGTCGCCACCATCGGCGGGCCGGATTTCGGCGTCCATGGCGAGGGTTATATCCGCCTCTCCTACGCCAACTCGCTGGAGAACATCGAGCGCGCCCTGGAGCGCATGGGCACGTTCCTCGAGAGCGCGAAGGCCGCATGAGCTTTGGCGCCGCGAGCTATCTCTACCTCGCGGCGGCGATCGTCAGCGAGGTCATCGGGACTTCGGCGCTGAAGGCGTCGAACGAGTTCACGCGACCCGTGCCGACGATGATCATGCTCGCCGCCTTCCTCAGCGCCTTCTATTTCCTGACGCTGACCTTGCGGACGATCCCCGTCGGCGTCGCCTACGCCATCTGGTCGGGCGTCGGCATCGTCATGATCAGCATCATTGCGCGGGTACTGTTCGGACAAAAGCTGGACCCGCCCGCCATCATCGGCATGGCGCTGATCGTGGCGGGCGTGCTGGTGATTAACCTGTTCTCCAAATCGACGGCGCATTGAGGCGCTTTCAGCCCCTCCATCGTCATCCTGGACCAGCCGCGAAGCGGCGCAGGCCGGGATCCATCATAGAGTGATGTCGCGTCCTACGATGGATCCCGGGACGACCTTCGGTCGCCCAGGATGACGCCCGTTTCCGAACAGCGGAGCGTGGCGATAGGCCCCGCCGCCTCAGTTCCTCGCCGTGCTCGCCGTCATGCCGGGATCGACCTTGAAGCTCGAGGCTTCGAGCACGGCGGTGCCGATCATGGTCTTCACCGAGACCCGCACGGGCACCATGACGTTGGTGCCCGCGACCGGGGCGAGCCAGGTGCTGATGTCGCGGTTCTCGATCATGAACTTCGTGCTCGGCCGCTCCGAGCGATGCCCGGCGATCGGGACATAGCGGACCTGGCAGACAGCGACCGGGCCGCTATAGCCCTCGAGCTTGACCTCGCGCGTGCCGGACTGGCTCATCTTGATGTCGTAGCGCGCCGCGCCGTCGAAGATCTGCAGCGTCCGGTTGCAGGCATTGGCCAGCCCCTTGCCGACGACCGGCATCAGGAAGGCGCTGAGCGGGTCGATCACATTGCGGCGATGGCCGTCGTTCAGCGGCACGCGGTCCGGCTTGGCCTCGATCGGCGGCTCGATCTCGACCGCCGCCACCGCATTGCTGTCGAGCGCCATACGCACGGTGCGGCTTTCGCTGGAGCTGGCCGAGCTGACCGCGAAACTGGTCGGCGAAAGCTTCGTACCGTTCAGATTGCCGGTGGCGGCACCGGAGCCGCGCCCGCCGGTGAAGCCGCCGACCAGACCGGTGAGCTTGGCGGTCAGGTCGAGCTTATAGGCCGAGCCCTCGATGCCGCCGGTCAGGTTGGCGGTGCCGAGCGTCAGGCCCAGCAGCGACACGTCGTAGCGGGCATCGAGCGAGGCGGCGGCGGCCGGAACTGCGAAGCTCGCGGCACCGAAAGCGAGCATCAACCCGCCGAGAGACGATGCGATGGCGGGTTTCATCCACTTCCTCCAGACGGCTATGCTGCCGACATGCCCTGCGAATCGGTCCGAATCGTGACCCTTTTCGACGGTCTTGGCGAGCGCGCAGATGCCGCGGCGGGCCCTTGCCCCATCGCCCGCCCGTTTCCGCACGCGGCTGAGCGGTTTTCCTTGACGGCCCCGCCGGCCTTGGCTATGGAACCGCGACTTCAATTTGACTTCCGGTGCTCATGTCCGGCACGTCGCGTGTCGGCATTTTTGTTTGAGCCAGCCGGTTGGATGTAAGGATCGACACCATGGCGCGCCGTTGCGAACTGACCGGGAAGGCCACCCTCACCGGCCACCTCGTCAGCCACTCGAACCGCAAGACGAAGACCGTCTTCCGGCCCAACCTCGTCAACGTCACGCTGCAGTCGGACGCGCTCGGCCGCTCGGTGCGTCTGCGTGTCTCGGCGAACGCCCTGCGCAGCGTCGATCACCGCGGCGGTCTCGACGCCTTCCTGATCAAGGCCTCGGCCTCGGATCTTTCGGCCGGCGCCCTGACGCTGAAGCGCGACATCGAGAAGAAGCTCGCCACCGCCTGAGGGGGCGATCCTTTTCGGATCTGAAGGAAGCGGCCGCGAGGCCGCTTTTTTCGTTGGGGCACCGCCGTCATGCTCGCCCTTGTGGCGAGCATCCACGTCTTGAACACCAGGCTCGATCAAGGGAGACGTGGATGGTCGGCACAAGGCCGACCATGACGGAACGACCGCTTCAACCCAGTTCGAATTCCAGCAGCACGGTCCGCTGCAGGAACGAGAAATTATCGTCGGAGACCAGGGTCAGCACGGTGCGCCCCTCCTCCCGATGGACCGCAAGCCCTTCCATATTGTCGATCTCCTGGCCAAGATCGGCCTGGATCAGCGTCGGTCCGTCGAGCAGCGCCCCGGCCTTCAGGTTCGCGCCGGGGATCCGGCGGATTCGCATGCCGACGCCGCGCAAGGTCCGGTACCAGCGCTCCAGCACCACGAGGTCGCCGTCGGGCAGAAAGGCGAGGTCGGTGATGTCGAAGCCGTCGTGGCGGGCCACCTGGAACAGCCCGGGCTGACGGCCCAGGATGACGCCCAGCGTCGGCTCGTCCTCTCCTCCGGAGCGCTCGGCGATGGCGATGATCGCGCCCGCCAGCGGCTGGCCGGGAGGCACCACGCCGATCGCCTCGAGCCCGCGATTATCCGGCAGGCGCTTGACCTCGCGCGGCACCAGCACCAGCCGTGCCCGTGCCATCACGCCCTCAGTCGCCCAATCGAAGCGCAGCACGTCATGCGTCCGCTCGACGCCGAGATAGGCGACGCCGTCGGCGATGCAGAGGCTCTCGGTGTCATAGTAGCGCGAGCGATGCAGCGGCCGGCCGGAGCTGCCGAGGATCGGCGCCAGCTCGGCATCCTCCAGCCCGGTCAGCCGCCCCTCGCGCGAGGCGAGACGGCCCGTCAGCCAGAAGCCGTTATCGGTGATCGCGACGAGATCGGCGCCGCCCGCTCCGCGCCACAGCCCCGACAGCCCGCCGAAGCGGGGGTGGCTGCCGCTGAGCACGAGCCCGCTGCGGAAGATGAGCTGGCCGAAGCGCGTCTTGTCCGGGTTGCGCGGCTCGAAGGCGGCGATCGGACGGGCCGTCACCGCGAGCGGGATGCGGCCCGTGTCGGGAGAAGCAGCCTCGGCCGGGCCCGCAGCAGCCCAGGCGCCCAGCCCGGCGAGCGCGGAGCGGCGCGTCAGGCGCATCGGGAGGACGCGTCTGTCTGCGAAACCCCGCTCACTGCAGCCGCCGAGATCCGCGCGACGGCTTGGCGGCGAGCCCGGCATCCTCCTCGAACAGCTCGGCCAGCTTCTCGGTCATGACACCGCCGAGTTCCTCCGCATCGACGATGGTCACGGCCCGGCGGTAATATCGGGTGACGTCATGGCCGATGCCGATGGCGATCAGCTCGACCGGCGAACGCGTCTCGATCTCGGCAATGATGTGGCGCAGATGCCGCTCGAGATAGTTGCCGGAGTTGACCGACAGGGTCGAATCGTCGACCGGCGCACCGTCCGAGATCACCATCAGGATCTTGCGCTGCTCCGGCCGCGCCAGAAGGCGCTTATGGGCCCAGTCCAGCGCCTCGCCGTCGATGTTCTCCTTGAGCAGGCCCTCGCGCATCATCAGGCCGAGATTCTTGCGGGCCCGGCGCCACGGCGCATCCGCCGCCTTGTAGATGATGTGGCGCAGATCGTTCAGGCGGCCGGGACTCGCCGGCTTGCCCGATTGCAGCCAGCTCTCGCGCGAGAGACCGCCCTTCCAGGCCCGCGTCGTGAAGCCGAGCAGCTCGACCTTGACGCCGCAGCGCTCCAGCGTCCGCGCCAGGATGTCGGCGCAGGTCGCCGCGACCGTGATCGGCCGGCCGCGCATCGAGCCGGAATTGTCGATCAGCAGCGTCACCACCGTGTCGCGGAAATTCGTGTCCGATTCCTGCCGGAAGGAGAGCGGCTGATAGGGGTCAATGATGATGCGCGGCAGGCGTGCCGGATCGAGCGCACCTTCCTCGAGATCGAACTGCCAGGAGCGGTTCTGTTGCGCCATCAGGCGCCGCTGCAGCCGGTTGGCGAGCCGCGCTACCACGCCCTGGAGATGGGCGAGCTGTTTATCGAGGTAGGCCCGCAGCCGGGTCAGTTCCTCGGCATCGCAGAGGTCCTCTGCCGTGACGACCTCGTCGTATTTCTGGGTATAGGCCTTGTAGTCGGTCTGCGGACGGTCGTTGGCCTTGCTCTCGCGCGGGCGCGGAGCCTCACCGGCCTCGTCGGCTTCCGAGTTCTCGTCCTCTTCATCCCAGTCGCCCGAGGGCGCATCGGAGGCTTCGGTCGCCCCCTCCTGCAATTCCTCGGTCGCATCGTCCGAGACCTCGACCTCGGAGCGCTCGCCGGCGCTCTCCTGCTCGGCCTCGCCGTCCTGCTGCTGCTGTTCCTCGGAGGACTGGTCCTTGTCGTCCTCGTCCTCCTCGGATTCCTCGCCCTGCGCCGTCTGCTCGGCCATGTCGAGCGAGGCCAGCATGTCGCGCACGGTGCGGGCGAAGGCGCGCTGGTCCTCGACCGATTTCGACAGCCGGTCGAGATCGGCGCCGGCCTTGGCCTCGATCTGCTCGCGCCAGAGATCGACCAGCTTCTCCGCCGCCTTGGGCGGCTTCAGCCCGGTCAGCCGCTCGCGCACCATCAGTGCGAGCGCGTCCTCGAGCGGCGCGTCGGCGCGGTCGGTGATCTCCTCGTAGCGGCCGCCGCGGTGATAGCGGTCCTCGAGCATGGCCGTGATGTTGCCGGCCATGCCGGCCATGCGCCGCGCCCCGACGCATTCCACCCGCGCCTGCTCCACCGCATCGAACACGGCGCGCGCCGCATCGCCCTCAGGCGCGGCGCGGCGATGCACGGATGCGTCGTGGCAGGCCAGCCGCAGCGCCATCGAATCCGAATGGCCGCGCAGCACCGCGACGTCCTGCGCCGTCAGCTTGCGCGGCGGTTCGGGCAGGCGGGCGCGCTCGCCGACCAGCGAGGGTTTGTCGGCGGCGAAGACGATCTCCATCTCCGGCTTGCGCGCAATCGCCTTCATCGTCGAGGAGATCGCCCGCTTCAGCGGCTCCGCCGGCGCTTCCTTGGTCGTCCCGGGCTTGCGGTTGGAAATGCTCATAGCGCCTTCGCGAAATGGTGGATCCGATGGCCGGCGACGGGATAGTCCTCCATCACGCCGCAGGGCTGGTAACCCAGCCTGGGATAGAACTGCGGCGCCTGGATGCTCATCGTACTCAGATAGACGCCACGGGCGCCGCGCTCGCGCGCGGTCGTTTCAGCCAGTGCGACCAGCGCCTCGCCATGGCCGGCGCCGCGATGGGCCTCGTCGATCCAGAGCAGATCGATATGGAGCCATTCCCACTTCAGCTCCCCGATCAGCCCGCCGACGATCACGCCATGATCGTCGCGCAGGCTGAGCGCCAGCGGCTCGCTGTTGCGCGGCCCGACCCGGGCCGCATTGTAGGCGCTCAAGCCCGCGACCACGGCCTCCCTCGTCGCGGCGACATCGCTCTCGCGCTGGAGGGTCGCCATGGCGGGGACGGCCCTCAGCTCAGGACGACGTTCGCCGCGCTCTCCGGCAGTTCCTTGCCGAAGGAGCGCTGGTAGAACTCGGCCACCAGCGTGCGCTCCATCTCGTCGCACTTGTTCATGAAGGTGACGCGGAAGGCGAAGCCGACATCGCCGAAGATCGCGGCGTTCTCGGCCCAGGTGATCACCGTGCGCGGGCTCATCACCGTCGAAAGATCGCCGTTCATGAAGGCGTTGCGGGTCAGGTCGGCGACGCGGACCATCTTGTCGATCGTCGCCTTGCCCTCGGGCGTGCCCTGGAAGTGCTTCGACTTCGCGAGCACGATCGCGACCTCGTTGTCATGCGGCAGATAGTTCAGCGTCGTCACGATCGACCAGCGGTCCATCTGGCCCTGATTGATCTGCTGCGTGCCGTGATAGAGGCCCGAGGTGTCGCCAAGGCCGACCGTGTTGGCGGTCGCGAACAGCCGGAAAGCGGGATGAGGGCGGATGACGCGCTTCTGGTCGAGCAGCGTCAGCTTGCCGGACTGCTCGAGCACGCGCTGGATCACGAACATCACGTCCGGGCGGCCGGCATCGTACTCGTCGAAGACCAGCGCGATGTTGTTCTGCAGCGCCCAGGGCAGGATGCCGTCCTGGAACTCCGTGACCTGCTTGCCCTCCTTCAGCACGATCGCGTCCTTGCCGACGAGATCGAGGCGGGAGACATGGCTGTCGAGGTTGACGCGAACGCAGGGCCAGTTGAGCCGGGCCGCGACCTGCTCGATATGGGTCGACTTGCCGGTGCCGTGATAGCCCGAGATCATCACGCGCCGGTTATGGGCGAAGCCCGCCAGGATCGCGATCGTGGTGTCGTGGTCGAAACGGTAATCCGGGTCGAGATCGGGCACATGCGCCTCGGTCTTCGAATAGGCCGGCACCTCGAGATCCGAATCGATTCCGAAGGTCTGGCGCACCGACAGCTTCATGTCGGGCAGGCCGGCGGCAGTCGTCACTGTCATCATCAAGTCTCCGGGCGTGGGAGCATGACCGGAGAAGACCGGTTGTCCCGACGCCGACCGAGGAGGGAGGCAATGTCTCCCTAATTAGAGACAAAGCCCGGGACCGGCAATTCGCAAAGCGCCGGGTCGGCACTTCGCGGCAGGCATGCCGGGCTTGGCAAGAGCCGTGCCGCGGTCGCTGTCTCAGACGCTTGTCCGCTGCGCCAACAGCCGCGAGAGGATGCCGCCGATACGCCCGGCGCCGTCCAGATCGATCGAAGCGCGTGGCCGTTCTTCCTGCGCCAGTGCTGCGGCAACCGCCGCTGCCAGATCGGCAGGATGGGCGGGGTCGGGCCCCGAGAGACGCAGGCAGCGCGCCAATCCGGCTCTTTCCATGGCTTCGGCGCGGATCGACTGCTCCGTCTCAGCCCCCTCGTCGAAGGGCACCACGACTGCCGGCCGCCCTGCGGCGACGAGGTCGAGCACCGTGTTGTAGCCGGCCTGGCTGATCGAGAGCGCCGCCCGCGCCAGCAGCGCCGGAAAATCGGCCCGCACGCGCTCCACCGTGACGTTGGGCGAGGCTGATTGCCGCAGCGCGGCGACATCGCTCTCCGCCACGGCCTTGCCGACGAGGATGCGCCAGCGACGCGAGGCGTCGCCCAGCCGCGCCGCACCGAGGCAGAGCCGGAACAGCGGCAGCGCCGCAGCGGAGCCGCCACCCGAGACGAGCACCTCGCCCGCCCCCTCCCCATCGGGACCGCCCGGCGCCGGCACCGGCGGCGGCGCCATGTAGCCGGTATAATGCAGCCGCGCCGCCAGAGCCGGCGAAACCGGCCAGGAGGCCTCCAGCGGCAGGAAGTTCCGGTCGCCATGGACGAGGACGCCGTCGAACAGCGAGGCCAGGCGCTGCTCCGCCTCGGCGATCCGGTCAGGGCGTGGTGTCACCAGCACGTCGCGCACCGAGGCCAGCACCAGCGCGGACGGGTTGGCGGCCTTCGCCGCGGTGATCAGCGTCAGGAACTCCTCCGCCAGCTGTCGGCGTCCGAAGGGGAAATGCTCGGTCACGACGACATCGGGCTTCAGCGTCGTCGCCAGCGCCGCGAGCATGGCCCGGCGCCGCGCCAGCCGGCCGGCCTCGATCGGAGCCCCCGCCTCGTCGAGCAGATTGCGGAAATCCAGCCCCTCGACCTTGACCGGGGGCAGTTGCACGAACGCAAAGGGCTCACCCGCCATGTCGCGCAGCGGCATCCCGCCGCTCGCGAGCGTCACGGCGAAGCCGCCAGCCGCCAGCGCCCGCGCCAGCTGCGCCGCTCGCACCAGATGGCCGCTGCCGAGCAGATGCGTCACCGCGATCAGGACGCGCGCTGGCTCCCCCAGGACCCTCACGGCACGAGCCCCGCCGAGGCGCGCAGCCGCGCCGCGATCCCGTCAAGGCCCGCCTCGGCCGAGAAGGCACCGGTCAGCCGGGCCAGAGCCGCCTGGCCGAGCGCGCTTCGCCGCGGCGGCGCCTCCGCCAGGTCGGCGACAGCATGGGCCAGCGCCGCGACGTCGCCGGGCAGCACCAGCAGCCCCTCGACGCCGTCGCGCACGAACTCCGGAATCCCGGCGAAATCGGTCGCAACGATCGGCAGGGCCTGGCTCGCGGCCTCCATCACCACATTGGGCAGCCCGTCGCGATCGCCGTCCTCGCCCCTCTTCGAAGGCAGCACGAACAGATCCGCCTCGCGCAGCGCGGCGATGACATCGCCCTGCGCCTTCGGTCCGGCCCAGGTCACGCGCTCCCCGAGCCCCAGCCCCACGGCCTGAGCCTGCAACGCCTTCAGCCTCTCGCCGCCGCCGATATGGGTCAGGCGCCAGTGCAAGCCGGGCGGCAACCGCGCGAGAGCCGCCAGCAGATCGTCAAAACCCTTTTTCTCCACCGCCCGGCCGACGGTGACGATGCGGACAGGCGCGCCCGGGTCGCTCCCGTCGCGCGGCGGGCGCGGCGGTGGCGCGGGAAAGCGGCCGAGATCGAGCCCGTGATAGACCAAAGCGACCTTGTCGTGCCGGTCGGCCAGGCGCTGCAATTCGCGGTGGCCGTCCTGTGTGCAGGTGACGCCCCAGGCGGCCTCCGCGATCTTCTCGCGCTTTTCCCAATCCGGCGTGGTCCAGATGTCCTTGGCATGGGCCGAGAACGACCAACCGATGCCGCGCAGCAGGGCGGCGTAGCGGATCACCGAGGCGGGCGTGTGCAGATAGTGCACATGCAGGTGAGCCGTGCCGGGCGGCAGCTCGCGGGCCATCACGCAGGCCTGGCCGAAGCGGCGCAGGCGGTTGCGCGTGCGATCACGGACGAGGTCGCGCAGGAGGACGGGCAGCAGCCGGAGCAGGCCGGGCCGCGCGAGGGCGCCGATAACGCCGCGCAGAACGCGCCCCGGCTCCTCATGCAGATACTCCGGCAGATAATGCACCGGCACGCTGATCTGATCGTGCATCAGATGGCGCGCCGCGTCGGTCGGACGCCGCAGCGACCAGATCGCGAAGGGCACAGCGCGCTGCTGCAGGCCGAGCAGTTCCTGCGCGATGAAGGTCTCCGACAGGCGCGGATAGCCCTTCATCGCGATCGCGATGACAGGCTCGGTCATCGCCGGCCGATCAGCATGAAGCGGGTGTAGTTCTTCGTCGGCAGCGCGCCGGCGAAGAGCGTCTCGGAGAGGCCGGCCTGTGCCTGGAACGCCTCCAGCGAGGGCACGCAGCTGCGGTGGTCGGGCTCGCGGACATAATCGTTCGACTGCAGCAGCAGCGGCAGCCCCGTCGGCAGCGTGGCGAGCCAGCCCGGCACATCGACGAGATGCTCGCAGCTGGTGTTGATCACGAGGCCCGGGCTAGGCTCCTGGGCGGCGAAACCCAGCGTCATCATGTCCGCGGTCACGGCACGAAACCGGCCTTCTGCGACATGGCGGCGGTTCAGCCGCTCCGCGACAGGCGCGCAGGCGGGATCGAGATCGACGCTGACAACAGCGGGGATGGTCAGACGCGGATCATCGAGCAGCAGCGCCCCGAGCACGCCATACCAGGCTCCGAGCACCCAGACCGGGCCGTCGGGCCGCGGCAGGACCTCCGCCAGCGCATCGACCAGCCAGCGTTTCGAACCGATCTGCTTGTGGTTGAAGGCGATCCAGAGATCTTGCGGCATCCCGTCCGCAACGAGGCGCGCGAGATCGCCGACGACGCGGTTGCCGGTCAGGGCTGCGACGCCGCGCAGAATGTCATAGAAGGCGTCGGGCGGCGCGTCGGACGTCATGTCGTTTCGAAGAGCGGGGATCGAAGGTGGCGGGACCATATGCAAGCGCGGGCCCAAAGGCCAGCGAAGCCGGCCACGATCCGGACGCCCTCGCCGGCACCCGCCTGCCGCATTTGGCGAGCCCGGCAGCGGCGTTGCGACAGGTGCTGGCGGCCCATGCCCTGCGCCGCTGCGCCCATATCGTCGAGATCGGCGGCGCCGGCCTCCCGATCACCGGCTTTTTGACGCACCATCCGGCCAGCGTCACCGTCATCGATCCGAAGATTCCCGCTTATGAGGCCGACACGCTGAACGGTGCGCCCTGCCGCCTGCGCCACGTCGCCGCCAAGCTGCAGGAGGTCGAGATCGCGCCGGCAACGCCTTTTGGACTGGTGCTGCTCGGCCTCTCGCTCAAGCCCTTCGGACGCCGCGCCGCGACGCCGCCGGAACTGCTCGCCCTGGCCGCGGGCGCGGCCGTGCTCGTGATTGATTACGCGCTCGAGCTGGAACGGGCGCTGGGACAGATCGGCGCCCTGACCGCGACGCGCAGCGACGCGCCGGCCATCGATCTCTCGCTGACGATCCATGACGAGGCGCTGCGCGCTGCCGGCTTCGACCGCAGGCGCTTCCTGGTCTTTGGCGACGCCTGAGGCACACGGCCGCTCGCGGCTCAGGCGCCTGCGTCCTCGGGCGGCGCGGTTTTCTTCGGCGCAGCCTTGCGGCGCGGTTTGCGCGCGATCGGCGCCGCGGTCTCCTCGCCCGCTGCCGGCGCGGGAGCAGCCGTCTGCCCCGGCGCCGTCGCGGCCGCCTCCAGGACGGCCAGTCCGCCGGTCGCAGCCGGCGCATCCGCCGCTGCGGGAACGATTTCGGGCGCCTCTTCGAAGACCGGCGGCGCCGTCACGCGATCGTCGCGCTCGTCGGCCAGCTCCGGCGCGCTCGCGAAACCGATCGCGTTGATCGGCTTCTCGCGGCCTCGGATGGTGATCTTGAGTGCCGTCGTCCCGCGATAGCTGCGTCCGCTGGCGCGAATCGCCTCCTCCGAGACGAGGATGTCGGCCAGCACGCGGCGCGTCGCCAGTTCGAGCTGGGCGGCCACCGCCACCGTCTCGCCGACGGTGATGTCGCGCCGGCCCATGCTCTCGTTCTCGACCGCCCCGGTGATCGCCTGGCCGCTGTGGATGCCGATGCCGATGCGCAGCGGCAGGGGCAGCGCCGCCCCGAATTCCCGGTTCAGCGCCTCGACCGCCCGCACGATGTCGCCCGCGGACGCGATCGCGCTCTGGGCGCTGCGCGCCGGCGTGCCCTCCAGCCCGAACACGGCCATGAAGCCGTCGCCATAGAAGGCGTCGATGCGTCCACCATGGGCGGTGATCGCCTGGGCCATCTCGTCGAAGAAGCGGTTCAGGAGCCCGATCAGCTCCTGCGGGAGCTGGCGAGCGGAGAGCGCAGAGAAGGCCCGCAGATCCGCCACCACCACGGTCAGCCCGCGCTTGCCGATGCTGGTGTCGGGCTCGAGCTGGCCGGGCGTCGTCGCGCTCAGGCGGGACGCCAGGAGGATCTGCACCTGGACGTCGTCGCGCGGGCGGATCTGGCAGGCGAGACGCACCCGTTCTGGCGCCGCAATCCGGCGCAGCAGCTTCGCCTCGTTGGCTCCCGGAGGCGGCAGGCTGTCGCCGCCATCCAGAACCAGAACGCGGCATGTGGCGCAGCGCGCCCGCCCCCCGCAGAGCGCCGCATGAGGGATGCCGAAGCGGCGGAACATCTCCAGCACGGTCAGGCCGGGCGCGAGCTTGCGCACGCCATGGCCGACGAACCGCACGGTGATCTGCCGCGTGGTCCGAACCCGGATCTCGCGGATCGCCACGAAGGCGACGAAGCACCCGACCAGCCCATAGAAGACCGTCTTCGCCCAGGTGACGTTCTGGTTGAACATCACGATCTGGGCGTCCGACGAGACCTCTGGCGGCATCGCCATTTGCCCGGCCTCGCGCCCGCCGACGGCGAAGCCGATGAGGGCGAGGATCGGGATCAGGATCGCCAGCAGCAGGAACGGGTCGCGCCAGCGCTGATAGCCGTCACGCGAGCGCAGCGTGAAATGCAGGCCGATGATGCCGTGGACCCAAACCAGCAGCAGCAGGATCGTCTGCGACATCGCCAGCCCCGGCCAGAGACGGCGCAGCACGGCGCGGTAGCTCTCGTCGAGATGAAAGAAGCTCCCCATCACCCGTGTGCCAACGATATGGTCGATCAGAAAGAGCGGGATGGCGAGCCCGAGCGCGATCTGCAGCATCTCGCGCGCCGGCATCTTGAAGGTGCGCCGCTGTGCCACCCGCACGAGGGCGAAGAAGGGATGGACGATCAGCGCCCCGTAGAGCGCGATGGTTCCCGCCCAGGAATGCCACAACCAGTAACGCCATTCCTGCGCCTGCTCCATCGCCGCGACCCCGGCGATCCCGGCGGCATGGTTGAGGAAATGCGTCGTCGCAAAGAACAGCAGGATCATCCCGGAGGCGAAGCGGATGTCGCGGCTCCACGAGGAGACCTGATCCATGCCCATGCCGCTGCGCGTCACCGCGGTTTGCTGAAGGCTCATGCGGAAATCCGGTTCGTCAATGCACCTTCTCCGCATGCAGCGTGCGGTCCGCCAGCCGGTAGAGCCGCGACGCCAGGTCGCGCGTCAGCGCCAGGCTGAAATCGGGGATCGTCTCGAGCAGTTCGAAGAACAGATCCTTCGGCAGACGCAGCGCCACGACGGCCGTCTTGGCGGTGATCGCGCCGACATAGCTGCGCCCGGAGAGAAGCGGCACGTCGCCGACGAGGCTGCCGGTATGGAGCGGCAGCCTCGGCCCCTCCCCGTTCGCGCCGCCATGTGAAATCTCGAGTTCGCCCTGCAAGACGACGAAGACACCTTCAGGCGTCTCGCCCTCGGCGATGATCTGCGTCCCAGGATCGAAACGCAGCTTTTCTCCCATCAGCGCGACGAGCTTCAGCCGCGGCAGGGGCAGGCTCCGGAACAGCGGGACTTGCCGCAGGCATGAAATGTCCGTTTCGAGGGTCATGACCGCGCCTCCATGGTCTCGATGCCGTTCCGTTGACGCGTCGGGGGCGGCATCGCCGCCTCGTCCTCCTCCTCGGTCCCGCTCTCGAGGGTCGCCGAAGGCCCATTGAAGACGATCCTGAGGGGGATGTCACCGACGAGATGGTCGTCCCTGACGAGCAGGAACAGCGTCATGCCGGCGCAATGCTCGCGTAGCCGGGCAATGACCGCCTCGGGTTCCGCGGTCGTCGCGAGGAACGCGCCGAGATCGAGGATCGCGATCTGCGGCGCCTTGATCAGCGCCTGCGCCAGCGGGATGGCGAGCTTGAGCCGCGTCGGCAGGAACCGACCGCGAATGCCGCAATCGGTGTTGAGGCCGATGCGATAGAGGTCACCGTCGAGCCCCGCACGCGCCAGGGCCTTGCGGACGATCATCGCCACCTTCTTCCGCGCATCGGCGATACCGTGGCCGATGCGGCCGAACATCAGGTTGTCGCGCAGGCTCGCCCCGAGCATCACCTTGTCGGGATCGTAGAAATCGACGTCCTCCACCGCGTCGGCCGGCAGATGCATCTTGAAGCTCGCCCGCGCCCGCAGGATACGCTCACGCAGCCGCTCATCGAGCAGGTTGAGCCGGTGTTTGGGCTCGATATAGCCCAGCGCCAGAGCCACCAAATCGCGCTCGGCCACGGCGTCGAGGGGGCTGCGCATGTCGTGCTTGTCGAGCAAGGCCGCCAATTCGCCCATCCGGTCGAAATCCAGACCCGAGCCGAAGGAGTAACGCTCGAAGAGGGCATGGCCGTGCGGCAGCCCGGCGAAGATCTCGGCGACGGTTCCAGCGATCCGCGAGCCGACCTCGACCAGCGGCTCGACCAGCGACTCTGCCTTCAGGATCGCATGGGCGTAGGGCTCGAACAGCAGCGTCTCGTTGGCGAAGCGGGGGCTCATCCGGGCGCCGAAGATCAGGTTCTCGGCGATGGTCGCATTGTCGTTGTAGCTCTCGGGGTCGAAGGGCGTGATCAACCCGGCGAGCTTGCTGCGGGCGAGCTCCTCGGCCACCGCCCAGCGCGCATCCACGATCTGCGCCTTCGCCTCGGCGCGCAGACCGGCTGTCACCTTCCCGTCGAGGCCCAGCTCATAGACGTCCTCCGCACAGCCAAGCACATCGAGCACCGTCCTCACCCGCTGCGCCAGCTCTGCCTCGTCGGCCACGCCCGCTCCCTGGTAATCCGTCCAGTCGGCCTCGAAGGGTAGCGGCGTGTTGCCCGATCGCAGCGACTCGACGAAGCGCCGGTGTTCGCTGGTCGAAAGCCGGCCCTGGGGGCGGATGTCGGGACGGCGTCGCTTCAGCGGCAACAGGATGTTGTCGCGGATCGTGCCCGCGATGATCTCGGTCTCGTTGCCGGCATAGCCGATGAGATGGCTCGCCCGCTCGACCGACATGCGCGCCAGCGGAGCCGAGTCGAACATCACCCGCCCGGAATAATTCATCGCCTGCCGACCGAGGATGCGTCCCAGCACCTCCAGCCCGCCGCCGGCCGGACCGACCAACGCGACCTCGCCCGGTCGCGGAATGCGGACGGTCAGCGGCATCAGCAGGGGCTGGCCCCGATTGTCCAGCATCTGCACGCCGTCCAGCCGGATCTCTCCGGTCTCCGGCAAGCGCTCGACACCGCCCTCTTCGTCGAGCTGGACACGGTCTTCGGTGTTGAACTGAGCGATGACCTGCTCGTACTTGATCGTGACGTCGTTGCGCTGCTGGTCCCAGTCGATCAGCTCCTTGATCGGCGGCGGCAGGTCGCGATAGGCGGCGATGACGGCGACGAGCTGGCCGATATCGAGGCGCCCCTGCAGAGCGAAGAAGCCGCCGATCGCGTAGAAGAAGAAGGGCGTGATCTGCGCCAGCAGGTTGTTCAGGAACTTGACCGCGAATTTGCGCTTGTAGAGCGCGTAGCGGATGTCGAAGAGCCGGCCCAGCCGCCCGGCGATGTCCGACTGGACATAGGTCGTCGCGCCATGACCCTGGATCGTCGGCCCCGCATCGACGATTTCGCCGATCCGCCCGGCGAGCTGGCGGGAGGCGAGCTGGCGCTCGCGACCGAGCCGCAGCTGCTCGCGCCGCAGGATCGGGACGATGATGGCCTGTGCCAGCACGATCACCAGAGCGATCGACCCCAGCCAGACGCTCTGCACCATGATGAAGGTCAGCGCCGTCAGCGCCTGCGTCAGGAGGAAGACCGGCTGGATGAAGGCGTCGCCGACGAAGCCGCCGATCGGCTCGACCTCGTCCTTGATCATGCTGGCGACCTCGGCCGGCTTCACCGCCCGGATGTCCTCGGGGCGGAAGCGCATGAGCTGGCTGAAGAGGTCGTAGCGCATCCGCCGCAGCATGCGCTCGCCGAGGATGCCCTTGCGCACATTGATGACGTATTTGAACGCGCCGTTGACCAGCACCAGGAACAGGAAATAGCTACTCAGCCCCAGCAGCAGCCCGAGCTGACCGACCTGGAATCCCTCGAACAGCTTGAAGCTCGCACCCCCGAGGAAGGAGGGAAGGTGCAGGGTGAAGTCGAGCAGGGTCGCCGTGGTCTTGCCGTCCTTGAAGGCATTGCCCTGGATCGCATCGTTGACGATGCGCTTGGGCACGTCGAAGGACGCCCAATAGAATGGGATCGAGGCGAGGATGATGAGCAGGACGATGATCTGCTCGCCGCGGCTCTTCTCCCAGACATAGCGGAAGAGGCTGGTCTCCAAGAGGAATCCTCGCCGGTGCGCCGCAACCCGGCGCCCGTCTCCTGACCTTCGAAGGTCCATATGTGTGCCAGCCGCGCCGCGAGCGCAATGAGCCCGCTTTCACGCGACCGTCATCGCCGGGCGACATGGTCCGGCGCGGTGTCGCAGTCGGTCGAACCCCGTTGGCAAAGCGGCACTTTCCGCGTCTAGTGACGTTGTGATGAGGAACTGGGGGCGAAGCTCCGGCGAAAGCGGCTGATGGATATTCTTCGGATCAGCGATCTGCATATCGGGTTCACCGTTCACGGCCTCGCGCGCGACGTCGTGAAGGGCGTGAGCCTGCGTGTGCCCGCGGGCCGCACCGTCGCGCTGGTCGGCGAGTCGGGCTCGGGCAAATCGGTGATCTCGCAGGCGATCATGGGGCTTTTGCCCCGCGCTGGCGGCGTGACCGGGGGGGAGATCCTGTTCCGCGATCCGCTCACCCCCGACACCACTATCGACATTGCCGCACTGCCGGCGGAGGGCAAGGCGATCCGCGCCCTGCGCGGCGGGCGCATCGGCATGATCTTCCAGGAGCCGATGTCGTCGCTCTCGCCGGTCCACACCATCGGCAACCAGATCGAGGAAGCGCTGCTGCTGCACCGGCCCATGAGCAAGGCCGAAGCGCGCGGTCTGATCGAAACGATGCTCGGTCGCGTCGGCTTCAAGGACCCGGTGCGCGCCTACGGGCTCTATCCCTTCGAACTCTCGGGCGGGCTGCGCCAGCGCGCCATGCTCGCCATGGCGCTGATCTGCCAGCCGGCCCTGCTGATCGCCGATGAGCCGACCACGGCGCTCGACGTCACGATCCAGGCCCAGGTGCTCGACCTGATGCGCGACCTCCAGGCCGAAATGGGCATGGCGATCCTGCTCATCACCCATGATCTCGGCGTCGTCGCCAACATGGCCGACGAGGTGGTCGTGATCTACCATGGCGAGATCATGGAGAGCGGCCCGGTCGAAGACATCTTCCGCCGGCCGCGCCACCCCTATCTCAAGGCCCTGCTGAAGGCCTCGCCGCATTTCGACATGCAAGAGGGCGAACGTCTCGTGGCGCTGCGCGAGGCACGCCCCCGCCCGCCCGCCGCGCCGCGCGCCATGCCCCTGCCGAATGCCGGCGAGCAGGCGCCGCTACTGAGTGTGCGCGGGCTGCGGAAGGCCTACACCACCGGTTCTCGCAGCTTCTTCGGCAAGGGCACCCAGCAGACCGTGCTGGCCGTCGACGATGTCGGCTTCGACATCCGGCGCGGCGAATGCCTCGGCCTCGTCGGTGAGAGCGGCTGCGGCAAGACCACAGTCAGCAAGATCATCATGCGCGCCGTCACGCCCGATGCCGGCAGCATCGTCTTCGACGACGGCCGTACGCAGACCGACATCCTGGCACTGGATGGCGAGGCGCTGCGTGCGTTCCGCCCGCGGGTGCAGATGATCTTCCAGGATCCGGTCTCCTCACTCTCGCCGCGCATGACCGTGTCGAACATTCTGCGCGAGCCGCTGGTGATCCATGGCAAGGGCGGCGCCGGCGAACAGGCCGAGCGGGTGAGGACTCTGATGGAGGATGTCGGGCTCGATGTCCGCTTCCTCAACCGCTATCCGCACTCCTTCTCCGGCGGGCAGCGCCAGCGCATCGGCATCGCCCGCGCGCTCGCGCTCGACCCCGACCTGATCATCTGCGACGAGCCGGTTTCGGCGCTGGACGTGTCGGTGCAGGCACAGATCCTCAACCTGCTGAAGGACCTCCAGGCCGAGCGCGGCCTGACCTTCCTGTTCATCTCACACAACCTCGCGGTGGTGAACTACATGGCCGACCGCATCGCCGTGATGGCCAATGGCCGCATCGTCGAGATTGCGCCGCGCCACGCGCTGTTCAGCCGGCCGGTCCATCCCTACACGAAGGCCCTGCTGCGCTCGGTCCCCTTCGCCGATCTCGACCGCAAGCTCGACTTCAAGCTGGCCGCGCCGGGCGGCGCCTCCGATTCCAGCCATTGGGACCGGGTCTTCAGGCCGGACCCCGAAGGCGAGGCGCTGACCCATCTGCCACTCGGAGGCGGCCATTTCGTACTCGCCCGCCCTGGCGCCGAACTGAGGGAGGTGGCCTGATGAGATCGCTTCGTCCCACGCGCCGCGAGACGCTGCTGATCGGCACGGCCGCCGTCGCGATGGCTTCGGGCCTGCCCCGCCTATCACAGGCGGCGCCCGCTCGTCCCTCCGAGCTGATCGACAGCCCTTTCCTCGAACAGAGAGTGGCAACCGGCAAGCTTCCGCGGGTGGCGCAGCGCGTCCCGGTTTCCCCCCGCATCGTCGCGCTGACCGGGGACGAGCGGGTTCCCGGCCGCCATGGCGGCACGATGCGGATGCTGATGGGCGACCAGCGCGATATCCGCATGATGACGCTTTACGGCTACACGCGGCTGGTCGGCTACGACGACAACCTCGATCTCGCGCCCGACGTGCTCGAGAGCTTCGAGGTCGAGGCCGGCCGGATTTTCACCCTGCGGCTGCGTCCCGGCCATCGCTGGTCCAATGGAGCGCCCTTCACCACCGAGGACTTTCGCTACTGGTGGACCCATGTCGCCAACAACAAGCGGCTCTCGCCAGGCGGGCCGCCGCAGGCGCTTCTGGTCGGCGGCGAGCCCCCCGTCTTCGAGGTGCTGAGCGAGACGGAGGTTCGTTACTCCTGGTCGAAGCCCAATCCGATCTTCCTGCCCGCGCTCGCCGGCGCCCAGCCGACTTACATCTGTATGCCGTCGGGCTATCTGAAGCAGTTCCATATCGACTTCGCCGATCCCGTGACGCTGCAATCGCGCGTCCGGCAGGCGCGCGTGCGGGATTGGGGCGCCCTGCATGAGCGGCTCTCGCGGATGTATCGCCCCGAGAATCCCGATTTGCCCACGCTCGACCCCTGGTGGAACACCACGCCGCTGCCGGCCGAGCAGTTCACCTTCGAACGAAACCCCTTCTTTCACCGCATCGATGAGAATGGCCGGCAACTGCCCTATGTCGACGAGGTCACCCTGACCGTCGGCACCCATTCCCTGGTGCCGGCCAAGGCTGCGGCCGGCGACGCCGATCTCCAGGCCCGCTATCTGCGCTTTGACAACTACACATTCCTCAAGGACGCCTCGAAGCGCATGAACTTCGACGTCCGCCTCTGGACACGGGCCGAAGGCTCCTATTTTGCCCTGATGCCAAACCTGAACGCGATCGACCCGGTCTGGCGCGACCTGAACCGGGACCTGCGCTACCGCAAGGCGCTGTCGGTCGCGATCAACCGCAAGGACATCAACCAAGTCATCTTTTTCGGCCTGGCAAGGGAGAGCGGCAACACGGCCCTGCCCCAGAGCCCGCTCTATGATGCAGGCTTGGCGAAGCTCTGGACGCAGCACGATCCCGCGCTCGCCGACCGGCTGCTCGACGAAGCCGGGCTCGGCAAGCGCGCGCGGGATGGCATTCGCCTGCTGCCGGACGGGCGGCGGCTCGAATTCACCATCGAGACAGCCGGCGAGAGCACCGAGGAAACCGATATCCTCGACCTGATCAAGCAGGATCTCTACGCCGTCGGCATCAAGATCTATCCCCGCTCGACCCAGCGTGACGTTTTCCGCCGGCGCATCATCGCCGGCCAGACCATCATGTCGGCCTGGGCCGGCATGGACAACGGTCTCGTCGCCGCCGATATGGAGCCCGACGCACTGGCCCCCACCAGCTCCGCCCAGTTCAACTGGCCGCGCTGGGGCCAGTATCACGAGACCGCCGGTCGCGAAGGCGAGGCACCGGACCTCGCCGAGGCGCAGGAACTCATCGCTCTCTATGCCGCGTGGCGCAACAGCGCCACCCAGGGCGAGCGCCGGCAGATCTGGCAGCGCATGCTGCAGATCAACGCCGAGCAGCTCTTCGCCATCGGTGTCGTTAACGGCACGCTGCAGCCCGTCGTCGTCTCGAGGGACCTGAAGAACGTCCCGCAGAAGGGGCTCTACAGCTTCGAGCCCGGCGCCTTTTTCGGCCGCTATATGCCCGACACCTTCTGGTTCGACACCCGCAAGACGGTCGGCCTCGACAAGGGCAGGGGCTGAACCGTGCTGCTCAAATACATCCTCAAGCGCATCCTGGTGATGATCCCGACGCTGCTCGTCACGAGCGCGCTGATCTTCACCGTCATCAACCTGCCGGAAGGAGATTATTTCGAAACGCTGGCGGCCGAGATGCAGGCGCAAGGAGAGAAGGCCGACCTCTCGCGCATCGAGTTCCTCAAGAAGGAGTATGGCTTCGACAAGCCGATCGTCGAACGCTACGTCTGGTGGGTGGTGGGCCTGCTCCAGGGGGATATGGGCTACTCCTTCGAGTACCAGCGCCCGGTCCGCGAGATCGTCGGCGACCGGCTCTTGCTGACGATGATCGTCTCCTTCGTCACGATCATCTTCACCTGGATCGTTGCCTTCCCGATCGGCATCTACTCAGCGACGCATCAGTACAGCTGGGGCGATTACGGCCTGACCTTCGTCGGTCTGATCGGCCTCGCCGTGCCGCATTTCCTGCTGGCGCTGGTCTTCATGTATTTCGCCAATGTCTGGTTCGGCACCTCGATCGGCGGCCTGGTCGATCCGCAATATCTCAACCAGCCGATGAGCTGGGCCAAGGCTGCTTCGGTGCTGGAGCACCTGTGGATTCCGGTGATCATCATCGGTGCCGGCGGAACGGCCGGGATGATCCGCGCCGTGCGTGCCAACCTCCTCGACGAGTTGCAGAAGCAGTACTACGTCACCGCCCGTGCCAAGGGCCTGCCGCCCGGCAAGGCGCTGCGCAAATACCCGCTGCGCATGTCGCTGAACTTCTTCGTCTCCGACATCGGCGACATCCTGCCCTCGATCGTCTCCGGCGCCGAGATCGTAGCCATCGTCCTCTCTCTGCAGACGACCGGTCCGCTGCTGATCCGCGCCCTCCAGAGCCAGGACATGTATCTCGCCGGCTCCTTCCTGATGTTCCTTTCCTTCCTGACCGTGATCGGCGTGTTGATCTCCGACATCGCGCTGGCGATCCTCGATCCGCGGATCCGCCTGCAGGGCGAGGCGACCAAGTGAACCAGGCCGCGACACCGCCTTCGCCGGCTTTGGGATTGCCACCCGATGGCGCACCGCTGCCGCACACGGCCTCCACGGCGCCGTTCGAACCGAACGCCGTCGAGGTGATGACGCCCGAGCAGGAGCGCGTCTATCTCGCCTCGCAGTCGCAGCTGATGTGGTGGAAGTTCCGCCGCCACAAGCTCGCGCTGGTCTCGGGCGTCGTCATCATCGTCATCTATGCGATGGCGGCCTTTGCCGAATTCCTGGCGCCCTACCACTACACCACGCGCAACACCGACTTCATCCGCGCCCCGCGCCAGGAGGTGCATCTCTTCCACGAGGGGCGCTTCCTCGGCCCCTTCGTCTACCCCTACACGCAGCGCCTCAATATGGAGAACCTGAAGCGCGAATACGACGTCGATCGCAGCCGCCCGCAGCCCCTGCGCTTCTTCTGCCGCGGCGAGGAATACCGTTTCTGGAACCTCATTCCCGGCAATCTGCATTTCGTCTGCCCGCCCGAGGGTGGCACGCTGTTCCTGCTCGGCTCGGACCGGCTCGGCCGGGACATGCTCTCGCGCATCCTTTATGGCGGCCGGATCTCGCTCTCGATTGGATTGCTCGGTGTCTTCGTCTCCTTCGTGCTCGGCGTCATCATCGGGGGCATCGCCGGCTACTATGGCGGCAAGGTCGATCTCGTCGTCCAGCGCCTGATCGAGATCGTCCAGTCCCTGCCGCATATCCCGCTCTGGCTGGCGCTGGCGGCAATCATGCCGCCCTCCTGGAGCCCCCTGCTGGTCTATTTCGGCATCACCGTCATCCTCGGCTTGATGGACTGGACGGGTCTGGCGAGGGCGGTTCGCTCGAAGCTCCTGTCATTGCGCGAGGAGGATTATGTCGTCGCCGCCCAGTTGATGGGCGCGAAGCCGGCGCGGATCATCGGACTGCATCTGGTGCCGGGCTTCATGAGCCATCTCATCGCCTCGGCAACGATCACCATCCCGAAGACCATCCTTGGCGAGACGGCGCTGAGCTTTCTCGGCCTCGGGCTGCGCCCGCCGATCACGAGCTGGGGGGTGATGCTGAACGAGGCCCAGAACATCAATGTCGTGGCGCTCTATCCCTGGCTGCTCTATCCGGTCGTTCCGGTGATCCTGATCATCCTCGCCTTCAACTTCCTCGGCGACGGCCTGCGCGACGCGGCCGACCCCTATCGTTGAACCCGTCACAAGCTCGTCCGACGCGAAGACCCGGTGCGCATCGCCTTTCACACCCCGCTCAACACCTATGATGACGGCCGCATATCGGGCGACCGCCGCATGGCGAGACAGCTCGTGGCGGCGCTGGAAAGTCTTGGGCACAACGTCATGCCCGGCATCGGCGCGCGCGATTTCATGCCCACAGCCGAGCCCGAGCGGCTCGCGGCCCATCAGGCCGCCGCGGCGGAGCGCATCGAAGCCCTGCTCGCGCAGTGGCGCGGAGACGGGGCAGCGCCCGAGCTCTGGTTCACCTATCACAACTACTACAAGGCGCCCGACCTGCTGGGCCCCGCCATCTCGCAGAGGCTCGGCATCCCCTATGTCGTGGCCGAAGCCAGCGATGCGGAGCGTCGCGCCACCGGCGACTGGTCGGCTCATACCCGCCTCGTCCGCCAGGGACTGGCAGCGGCGGACCTGCATCTATGGTTCACGGATCGCGACCGACAGGGGCTGGAGCGCTGGCGCTCGGACCATACGGCGCTGATGGAGTTGCCGCCCTTCATCGCTTTCGCGGGCCCTCCGCCCTGCCGCAACGAGGAGACCGCCACGGTGCCTCGCCTCGTCACCGTCGCGATGATGCGCGAGGGCACCAAGGAAAACAGCTACCGCGTCTTGGCGCGGGTGCTCTCGCATCTGGTGGACCGACCCTGGACCCTGACCGTAATCGGCGACGGACGCAGGCGGGTCGAGGTCGAGGAGGCTTTCGCCGGTTTCCCCGAAGGACGCATCGCCTGGCGTGGGTCCATCACCCATGACCGTGTCGTCGCCACCCTGGCGGAGCATGACCTTTTCGTCTGGCCGGGCGTGCGCGAGGCTTATGGACTGGTCTACCTGGAGGCGCAGGCCGTCGGCCTGCCGATCGTCGCTTTCGACAGCGGCGGCGTCTCCGCCACCGTCAGGCGAGGCGAAACCGCACTGCTGCTGCCCGAGGACGACGAAGCGGGGCTCGCTTCGGCGCTGGGCGACCTGCTCGACGATCCGCGACGACGCGCGCAAATGGGCGTCGCCGCCCGCCGCTTCGCTCTGGACGAGCGCAACCCGGCCCGAGCCGCCGACATCCTCGCGCGGGGGCTCGCCGTCGCGATCGCGAACCATGCCGCGCGCCGCGCTCAGCCCGCCATGGAGCCGATGCCGTGACGCCCCCCCGCCAGGATCATTGGGGCGATCTTCGGTCGGAACTCGACTGCTGGAGCGCGGCCGGTCGGCAGATCCGGCTCTGGCTGCGCGACGACGACGCCATCGCGGCCAGCCCTGCCCTCGACCGTCTGGCGACGCTGCCCGAGCGGCACGGCCTCCCTGTCCTGCTCGCCGTCATTCCCATGCTGGCTGAACCTTCGCTCGGCCGGGCACTTCGGCAGATGCCGTTGCTGCGGCCCTGCCAGCACGGCACCTGGCATCGAAACCATGCCGAGCCGCCGGCCAAGAAGTCGGAGTTCGGCCCCTCTCGCGACGCGATGGAACTCGACGCCGAGATCGCGACCGCCTCGCGGCACCTCGCCGACGTGCTGGAAACCGCGCCGCTTCCGGTCTTCGTGCCGCCCTGGAACCGGATCGATCCGGCTCACGCGGCCCGGCTGCCGGCTCTCGGCTTCCACGCTCTCTCCTGCTTCCGCGGCTATCGGCTCAGGCCCGAGGGCGGCCCCCGTCTCATCAACACGGCGCTCGACATCATCGACTGGACGAGCCGGACCGGCCGCCGGACCGACGATCTCCTTGCCGAATGCTGTCGCCTGCTGGGGTCACTCCGGGCCGAAGGGGACGGTGACACCGCCTTCGGCCTGTTGCTGCACCATCGCGACCATGACGAGATGGCGTGGGGATTTCTCGACGCCTTTCTGGCCGCTTCGCTCGCCCACCCGGCCGTCATCCCCGGCGATCCGCGACAGATGGTCAACGACCGCATTTCCCAAGCGGCACCCAGCCGCTAGAATCCGGGAACCAATCCCGTGCCAGAACGTTGAGCGCCCATGAAAAAGCCGATCGCCGCCGCCGCCCTGCTCGGCACCCTTGCCCTCGCTGCCTGCAGCACTCCGCAAAGGTTGCAGCCGCAGCCCCAACCCGCCGGGATGCCACAGATCACCCCGACGAAGCGGATCACGGTCGTCGGCAGCGAGGTTATCCTCCCGGACGGCACGCGGGCGCCGATGGACGCCACCGGCGGCTTCCTGCTGCCGAACGGCGAGCGCGTGCTTCGCGACGCGCGCGGCGCCCTCGTCCTGCCCAATGGCAACCGCTGCCTGCCGGACGGGCAGGGTTATGTCTGCCCCTGATGCAGATTCGAGCGGTCGGTCGGGTGCGCCGGACTTGGACAGGTTCCAACCTCGCGCTATAACGGCGGGGCGTATTCTCAGGTGCGTTCGTCCTCGGCATGAGGTCGTCTGACCTATCTGCGGGGGGCGACGCGGATATGCCTTTCAACGTCGTCGACCTTCCGGGTACCGATCGGGTACAGCGCTCGTCCCACGCGCCGCGCGTCCTGATCTACAGCCACGACACCTTCGGACTGGGCCATATCCGGCGTTGCCGCGCGATCGCGAACTCGCTGGTCGCGAGCTACCCTCATATATCAGTGATCATAGTCTCGGGCTCGTCGGTGATCTCGAGCTTCCAGTTCGGTGATGGCGTCGACTATGTGCGCATTCCCGGCGTCGAGAAGCAGACCGATGGGCGCTATGGCCCGCACCATCTCAATCTCGACCTGAACGACACGATCCGGCTGCGGACCGACATCATCAAGCAGGTCGTCCTGTCCTTCGATCCCGATGTCGTCATTGTCGACAAGGAGCCGATCGGCCTGCGAGGCGAACTCGTGCCGGCGCTCGACATCCTGCGCCGCCGCGGTGCCCGGATCGTGCTCGGCCTGCGCGACGTGCTCGACGAGCCGGTCAAACTGCACGAGGAATGGCGCCAGTGCGGGGCTCTGGACGCACTCGGGCAGATCTATGACGACATCTTCGTCTATGGGCTGGAGAGCATCTACCAGCCACTCGCCGGTCTGCCGAACCCGCATCTCTTCGAACATAAGATCCGCTACACCGGCTATCTCAAGCGCGCCGTTCCGAGCCCGATGCCGCCGACGCGCTTTCCCCGGATCACCAAGGGTCCCTTCATCCTGGTGACGCCGGGCGGCGGCGGTGACGGCGCCGGCGTCATTGACTGGGTGATCTCCGCCTATGAGGCCGATCCGACGATCGAACTGCCTTCCCTGATCGTCTTTGGCCCATTCATGTCGCGCGAGCGGCGCAAGGGCTTTGCCGAGCGCATCGCGCGCATTCCGAAGCTCGAGAGCCTCGGCTTCGAGCCGCGCCTCGAACTGCTGATGAACCGGGCCCACTGCGTTGTCGCGATGGGCGGCTACAACACCTTCTGCGAGGTGCTGTCCTTCGACAAGCCGGCGCTTATCGTCCCCCGAGTGAAGCCCCGCCTCGAGCAGGCGATCCGGGCCGAGCGCGCCGACCAGCTAAAGCTGATCGACGTGCTGCATGATCCGCAGGAGAGCGGCGAGGGTCCTCGCGACCCGCTGAGGATGGCCGCCGCGCTCCACGCGCTGCCGCGGCGCATGCCGCCCTCCCAGGCTTTCGTGCCCAACCTGCTCGACGGGCTGCCGACGATCGGCCGTGCGCTGGCGGACGACCTGTCGCTGCCCGTCCGCGATCGCCCGGCGGCGCAGAGCAGCCTCGCCAAGAGCTGAAGCACACGCACAGCCGGCATCCCATGGGCTGGCGACATGCCCGGTCGTCCCGGTCCCACACCGGCAGCGATGGACAAGCCCGATAAAGTTCTCAATATATCAGCAGCTGAAGGGTGCGCGTCGATCGGGCGCCCAACATGGAGAAGCGCCATGGCGCCGCTGCTGTTCAGGAACTTCCAGCTCCTTGAACCGGATTTCGGCGAGGTGCGCGCCGGTTACGAACTGCTGGTCGAGGGTGAGACGATCCGCGAGCTCTCCGACAGCCCGATCCGGTCGGACTCGGCGGAGATCATCGACTGCGGCGGGCGCACGTTGATGCCGGGGCTGATCGACAGCCATGTCCACGTCTTCCTCTCGGAAGTCGTCATCCGCTCGATGGAGAGCATGCCGCTGACGCTGATGACGGCGCGCGCCATCGGCCTGATGAAGGGCATGATCGACCGCGGCTTCACCACGGTACGCGACACCGGCGGCGCCGATTGGGGCATCAAGGAGGCTGTCGAAAAGGGGCATGTCTCGGCACCGCGCCTCTTCATCGCAGGCCAGGCGATCGGCCCCACCGGTGGCCACAGCGACCCGCGTCGGCGCACCGACTTCGGCTCGCGCTGCAACTGCTGCAACGCCATGGCCTATACGATGAACGTCTCGGACGGCGTGTCCTCCGTGCGCAAATCGGTCCGTGAGCAGATGCGGCTCGGCGCCGACCACATCAAGATCATGATGTCGGGCGGCGTCGCCTCCCCCTACGATCCGCTCGACTCGCTGCAGTTCAGCCTCGATGAGGTCCGCACCGCCGTCGAGGAAGCGGCCGCCTTCGGCCGCTATGTCTGCGCTCATGCCTACACGCCCGAAGCGATCACCCGCGCCGCCCAGTGCGGCGTACGCGCCATCGAACACGGCAACCTGATCGACGATGCCGCGGCGAAGCTGATGGCCGAGAAGGGCATGTTCCTCACCGCCAATCTCGTCGCCTATTACGCGATGAAGGAGCGTGCCGCAGAATTCGGCATGAATGGCGACATGCTCGCCAAGAACGATCTCGTCATCGACGGCGGCCTCCGCTCGCTAGAGATCTGCAAGCGCGCCGGCGTGCCGGTCGCCTATGGCTCTGACCTGCTCGGCCAGCTCCAGGTCGACCAGTCGCGCGAATTCCTGCTGCGGCGGGAGGTTCTCTCGCCGATCGAGATCATCCGCTCAGCCACCACCGTCGGAGCCCAGCTCCTGCGTATGGAAGGCAAGCTTGGCACGCTGCGTGCTGGGGCTTATGCGGATATGATCCTGGTCGACGGCAACCCGCTGGAAGACCTGGCCCTTCTGCAGGACCAGGGAGCCCGGCTGCCGGTGATCATGAAAGGCGGCGCGTTCCACAAGAACACGCTCCAGTGAAAGCAGATTGAATGCGCAGGACAGCACGCCGTCGTTCTGGGCCGGCCCGGCTCGGCTTCGGCCGGAATGATCGCCTTCAGCCCGGCCTCGCCGGAGACGCCGCATGAGCGCCGCCACCCGCCCGAGCCTGGGCCGCATCGCGCTCAACGCGGCCGCGGGCCTGTCTCTGCTCTACATCCTGTTGCCGCTGATCTTCGTCACCTGGCTCGCCTTCTTCCGGCAGGAGATCCCCTCCTTCCCGCCGGAAGGCTATTCGCTGAAGTGGTTTTCGGCCGCCGCCAACAACCAGCCCTTCATCAACGGCTTCCTGCTCAGCCTTCAGGTCGGCGTCTCCGCCACGCTGATCGGCCTTTTGCTGGGCGTGCCCGCGAGCCTCGCACTGGTCCGCCATCGGATCGTGCTGGGGCCCGCCTTCAACACGCTGCTGCTGCTGCCGCTGGTCATGCCGGGCATCGTGCTCGGTACGGCGACCTACGTCTTCCAGATCGAGACCGAAATCGCGACCGGCCTGCCGGTCATGGGCTCGCTTGGCGGTCTTATCGCCGCTCATACCCTCGTCGTCATTCCCTGGGTGGTCAGGCTCGTCACGGCCAGCTTGGTCGGCTTCGACCGCACGATCGAGGAAGCGGCGCAGAACCTCGGCGCCGGCCCCTTCACCACATTCCGGCGCGTGACGCTGCCCAGCATCCGTCCCGGCATCGTCGCGGCGGGGCTCTTCGGCTTCGTCACCTCGTTCGGCAATCTGGAGATGAGCCTGTTCCTGGTCGGACCCGGCCGGACGACCCTGCCCATCGCCATCCTGCAATATCTCGAATGGAAGATCGATCCGACCGTGGCCGCAGCATCCCTGATCCAGATCGTCCTGATCGCCGTCGCGATGATCGTGACCGACCGTTACGTCAAGCTGAGCCGGGTGGTCTGAGATCATGGCGCGGCTTTCGATCGAGAATCTCCGCAAGACCTATGGCGACCTGACCGTCGTCAACAATGTCGATATCGACATCGCCGATGGCGAGTTCCTCGTCCTGCTCGGCCCGTCGGGCTGCGGCAAAACGACGACGCTGCGCATGGTCGCCGGCTTCATCGCTCCCAGCGCCGGCAGGATCGCGATCGGCGATCGTGAGGTCACGGCGCTGCCGCCCTGGAAGCGCAATTGCGGCCTCGTCTTCCAGAGCTATGCGCTCTTCCCGCATATGACGGTGGCGGAGAACGTCGCCTTCGGGCTGGAGATGCGCAAGATCCCGCCGGCCGACCGGGCGCCGCGCGTCGCCGAGGCACTGCGCCTCGTCCAGCTCGCCGGCTTCGACGAGCGCTATCCGCGCCAACTCTCCGGAGGCCAGCAGCAGCGCGTCGCGCTCGCCCGCGCCCTCGCCATGGAGCCGGACGTGCTGCTCCTCGACGAGCCGCTGTCCAATCTCGACGCCAAGCTGCGCCAGGAGGTCCGGGTCGAGATCCGAGACCTGCAGCGCAAGCTCGGCCTGACCACGATCATGGTCACCCACGACCAGGAGGAGGCGCTGACCATGGCCGACCGTCTGGTCGTCATGGAAAAGGGCGAGGTCCGCCAGATCGGCACCCAGCGCGAGCTCTATGAGCGGCCGGCCGACCGCTTCGTCGCCGGTTTCATCGGTCGCAGCGCCTTCCTCGACGGCGAGATCGTGGCACCCGGTCGCTTCCGGACGAAAGGCGGCGTCACGATCGGCTGCGCGGCCGCGACCGGCGCGGGCGCGGCGACGCTTGCCCTGCGCCCCGAACGCATCGCCGTCGGCGGCGAGGCGCAGGGGCTTCACAACCATTTCGAGGCGCGCGTCGAGCACGCCTCCTATCTCGGCGCGATCCTCGAGATCGACGTCGGCCTGTCCGGTCATGACCGGATGCTGCTGCAGATCCCGAACAAGGCCGGCACCGCCGAGCCGAAGCCGGGCGAGACCATCACCATAGGCTGGGCCGAAGACGCCGGGCTCGTTTATCCGCGCGAAGCCTGATCTCGGGTTTCGACGGGCGTCCAACAGGGGAGTAAAACCATGGCCACTTTCGACAGACGCGATCTTCTCAAGGGCGCCGGCGCCGTCGCTCTCGCCTCCGGGCTCGGCATGCCGGCCCTCGCCCAGGCTGCCGGCAGGGTCGTCGTCGGAACCTGGGGCGGCGACTATGCCCGCCTGCTGACCAAGAACATCGAGGACCCCTTCCTGAAGTCCAAGGGCATGGAAGTGGTGCAGGATCAGGCTGGCGACGCGCCCCGTCGCGCCAAGATGGTCGCCGAGCGCCGCCTCCCGCGCGGGACGGTCGACATTCAGGGCCTGTCCGCTGCCAACATGTTCGAGATGAACGAGGCCGGCGTCATCGAGACGATCGACTACGCCAAGATCCCGAACGCCAAGAATCTCATCCCCGCGATGAAGTATCCCTATGGCGTCGGTCACATCTATTCGGGCAACGTGGTGATCTACAATCCCAAGGTCATTACGGCAGCCCCGACCGGTTTCAAGGACTGGCTCGACCCCAAGCACGGCAACAAGATCGGCTTCATCGACATCCAGTACCAGTCGATCATGATCGCGGCCTCGCTCGCCGGCACCAATGGCGCCAGCATGAACGACCTCGACAAGGCGAAGGAGGTGCTGATGGCGGTCAAGAAGGCCGGCGCCCGCGTCTACCCGACGAACGAGGCCTTCGCCGCCGCGATGAAGAACGAGGAGATCGGCATCAGCGCGATCTGGAAGGCGCGCGTCGTCCAGTGGCAGAACGCCGGCATCCCCTGCGAGGCCGTCGCTCCCGTCGAAGGCATCCCGATCTATGTCTCGGGCTTCGTCATCCAGAAGAACGCGCCCAACAAGGACAACGCCTACGCCTATATGAACGCGATGCTCGAGAAGGCCGCTCAGGAGGCCTTCGCGGTCGACATGGGCTACAACGGCACCGTCACCGGGCTGAATGTGGCGCCCGACCTGCAGAAGCGCATCGGCTTCACCCCCGAGGAGGAGAAGAAGCTGCGCGACCTCGACTACGCCTTCCTCGCCAAGAACGATTCGGCGATGAAGGAATGGTGGGACAAGGTCTTCAAGGCGTGATGAACAGGGCTGGCACGTCATTCTCGGGCGGCGCTCCGCGCCGACCCGAGAAGCTCATCACGATGAAGGCGCGGTGGTCCGCGTCCGCGTCCGGGGATGCTCGGGTCGAGCCCGAGCATGACGGAGCCACGCCATGAGCACCACCGCTCCGGAACCCGTCGCGGGCGCGCGCACCGGCCTTGCCGGACTGCTCGTCGTGCCGGCGACGCTCTTCGTCGCGATCGGGCTGCTCGGCCCGATCGCGATCCTCTTCCGTTATTCGCTGAACCAGTTCATTCCCGGCCAGTTCATGGTCGACGGGCTGACGATCGAGAACTACGTCAAGTTCTTCACCGATAGCTATTACCTTACCGTGCTGGCCCGCACCGTCCGCGTCGCCGTCGTCTGCACCGTCGCCTGCCTCGTGATGGGCTTTCCGCTCGCCTATGTGCTGGCCCGGACCCAGAGCCGCTTCAAGAACCTGCTGATCATCGCCGTCGTCCTGCCGCTCTTCGTCGGCAACGCCGTGCGCGCCGCCGGCTGGATGACCGCCTTCGGCAGCAAGGGCGCGCTCAACGCCTCGCTGATGGGGCTGGGCCTGATCGACCAGCCGCTCGAGATCATGTTCACCGAGAACGCCGTCCTCATCGGCATCGTCGCGGTCAACCTGCCCTTCATGGTGCTGACCCTGCAGAGCGTGATCGAGGGCATCCCGCGCAATGTCGAGGAGGCTGCCTTCAGCCTCGGCGCCGGCCCGGCGGCGATGTTCCGCCGCGTGCTCTGGCCGCTGGCGCTGCCCGGCATCCTCGCCGGCACGATCCTGACCTTCATCCTGGCGATGAACGCCTATGCCACGCCGGTCCTGCTTGGTGGCCCGAAGTTCCAGATGATGGGGCCGCTGGTCTATGGTCAGTTCGCCCAGCAGAACAACTGGCCCTTCGGCGGCGCGATCTCGTTCATTCTGATGACCGCGACCATCCTGCTGACGGTGGCCGCCAATCTGATCGTTCAGAGGCGCTATCGCTGAGGCCGCCTGCGGCGCAGCGTCACTGGCGCCGGCCGGCGCTGGTCAAGCAGGCGGCAGCATCTTAAGGGGTCGGCATGACATTCAGCGGTACTCTCGTCCCCGTCGCCGTCGGTGCGGTCGCCGTGGTCCTCGTCCTTGGCCTCGCCAACATGCTGCGGGGCGGCAGCGCCAACACCTCGCAGACGCTGATGCGTCTGCGCGTCGTGCTGCAATTCGTCGCGATCCTCGTCATCCTGTTCGTGCTGTGGTGGCGCAGCGGCTGACCGCCCGATCAGCCAGCCCCCATCCCCAGATTTTGCAAACCATTGACCGAAAACGGCTTTCTCGTGGTTGCGGCAGCAACGGAAGGACGTTTGCCGCAATCGCGCCATAATCCGGTCACGAGTCTTTGGGCATCGTTAAACCTGGTTCCGCCGACAAGAAGTTCAGATCGCTCATGGTTCGCGTCGCGTCGCTGCTCGCTCTCGGTTGTCTGGCAGTCTCGCCTCTCGCGGCGCAGACTCAGACCCTCCCCGCCGGGACTTCGAGCTACGCACCGGCCACCACATCTGCTCCCTCCCTCTCCTGGGAAGCGCGTATCGGAGGCGCCGTCGCCAATCCGGGCGGCAGCCGCGAGAGCGGTCTGGCGAATTTCAGCGGCGAAATCGCGACGCCGCGGCCCTTCACCCTCTCGGATCGCTTCGCCAACGCCTTCGTCCCGCGTTTTCATCTCGGCGCGAGTGCGAATTTCAACGGCACGCGTTACGCCTATGCCGGTGCGACCTGGACCGTCGATCTGAGCCGGACGGTCTTCGTCGAGGCCAGCCTGGGTGCCGCCGTCAACGACGGCAAGACCGGCTCCGTGGTCCCCGAAAACCGCCTCAATCTCGGCTGCAACGCTGGCACGCGCGAGGCGGCGGCGCTGGGCGTGCGCCTGAACGACCGCTGGAGCCTGGTCGCGACGCTGGAGCATTTCAGCACCGCCGGCTGCTCGGACCGCACCCAGCCCAAGGGGCCGGCCAATATCGGCGCCCGCCTCGGCTACAGCTTCTGACACGGGGCGTTTCGCCGCTCTCGCTCCCGCGCGAAGGCCGCTTCCGTCCCGCCCGCGCCGCGCTATAAGGCGCTCATGGTCAAGCTCAACCGAATCTACACGCGCACCGGCGACGACGGCACCACGGGGCTCGCCGCGGGTCCGCGCCGGCCGAAATATGATCTGCGCGTCGCGGCCTATGGTACGGTCGACGAGACCAATGCCTGCATCGGCATCGCGCGTCTTCACGCCGCCAGCGAGGATGCCGAGCTGGACGCGATGCTCGGCCGCATCAGCAACGATCTTTTCGATCTCGGTGCCGATCTCTCGACGCCGGACACCGGGACGCCCCCGGCCTACGAGCCCCTGCGGATCGTGCCGGCGCAGGTCGAGCGCATCGAGGCCGATATCGATCGGCTGAACGAACATCTCGCGCCGCTGCGCTCCTTCGTCCTGCCAGGCGGCACACCGGCGGCAACCCATCTGCATCTCGCGCGCACCGTCAGCCGCCGCGCCGAGCGGCTGATGACGGAACTCGCCCAGACGCCCGGGGAGATCGTCGGGGCGCCGGCCCTGCACTACATCAACCGGCTCTCGGACTTCCTCTTCGTCGCCTCGCGCCATCTCAACGCCAGGGCCCAGGGCGACGTGCTCTGGGTGCCCGGCCAGAACCGCTAGCGGGCCGCGTGTTCATTCCCCTGCATGACGGCGTGCCGCTGCGCTACATGCGCGCGCCCTATGTCACGCATGTCCTGATCGCGCTCTGCGTCCTGCTTTATCTGCTGCTGACCCTGCGCGAGAGCGAGACCGGCCAGATCGCGATCGCCGCCGGCTTCGGGCTGATACCCTCCGTGCTGTTCGGAACGGCCCAGCTCCCTCCCGAATTGCTGCAGGCGCCCGCTTGGCTGACGCCGCTGAGCAACGTCTTCCTGCATCTCGGCTTCGCCCATCTCATCGGCAACATGCTGTTCCTGTTCGTCTTCGGCGACAATGTCGAGGACGCGATGGGCCATGCACGGTTCCTGCTGTTCTTCTGCCTCTGCGGCCTCGGCGGCTCGCTCGCCCATGCGCTGATCAACCCCGCCTCCGAACAGCCGTTGATCGGTGCTTCAGGCGCGATCTCCGGCGTCATCGCGGCCTATCTGATGCTCTATCCCCGCGTTCGCATCTGGGGGCTCGCCTTCAACTGGATTCCGCTGCGGATCACCGCGCTTTATGCCATCATTGCCTGGGTGCTGTTCCAGCTCGTCCAGGCCCTGCTCGACCCGGACGGCCATGTCGGCTGGTGGGCCCATCTCGGCGGGCTGGCCACCGGCGTCGCGCTCACGCCCGTCTTCATTCATCGCCAGGCGCGCCTGTTCGGCCGCCCGGCACGGGGTTGAGGGGTGCGTTTGGGCATCGTGGATGGGCCATTCGCGGCGTTGACAAGCGCAAACGGCCGTCGTTACGGTCCGACCGCATTCGAGCCGAGAGCCGCGATGCCGCCATCCTGCCGCCGCATGCGGCGACGCCCCGGATGCGGCGGGACCAGCCTCTTTTCTGAACGGTGATGACGACGATGAAGATCCTTGTGCCCGTCAAGCGGGTTGTCGACTACAACGTGAAGATCCGGGTGAAGGCGGACGGCTCGGGCGTCGAACTCGCCAACGTCAAGATGTCGATGAACCCCTTCGACGAGATCGCGGTCGAAGAGGCGCTGCGGCTGAAGGAAGCCGGCAAGGCGACCGAGGTCGTCGTGGTCTCGATCGGACCGGCGCAGGCCGCCGAGACGATCCGCACCGGGCTCGCCATGGGCGCCGACCGCGGCATCCTGGTGAAGGTCGAGGGCACGGTTGAGCCGCTGTCGGTCGCCAAGCTCCTCAAGAAGGTCGTCGAGCAGGAGAGCCCCGGCCTCGTCATTCTCGGCAAGCAGGCGATCGACGACGACTGCAACCAGACCGGCCAGATGCTGGCCGCGCTGCTGGGCTGGCCGCAGGGCACCTTCGCCTCCAAGGTCGAGCTCGGCGCTGATGCGGTCGATGTCACCCGCGAGGTCGATGGCGGCCTGCAGACCGTCTCGCTCAAGCTGCCGGCGATCGTCACCACCGATCTGCGGCTGAACGAGCCGCGCTACGCTTCGCTGCCCAACATCATGAAGGCCAAGAAGAAGCCGCTCGACGAAACCTCGGCCGAGGCGCTCGGCGTCGATGTCGCGCCGCGCCTGACGGTGCTCAAGACCGTCGAGCCCGCCGGCCGTTCCGCCGGCATCAAGGTCGGCTCCGTCGCCGAACTCGTGTCCAAGCTCAAGACCGAAGCGGGAGTTCTCTGAGATCATGACGACGCTGCTTCTCGCCGAGCACGACAACAAGAGCCTCAACGAGGCCACCCGCAAGGCCCTGACGGCCGCCAAGGCGCTCGGTGCGCCGGTCCATATCCTCGTCGCCGGCCAGGGCGCACAGGCCGTGGCCGACGCCGCCGCGAAGCTCGACGGTGTCGAGAAGGTGCTGCTGGCCGACGACGCGGCCCTCGGCCATCATCTCGCCGAGCCGCTGGCCGCGCTGATCGTCTCCCTCGCAGGCGGCTATGACGCCATCGTCGCGGCCGGCACCACCGCGGGCAAGAATGTCGCGCCCCGCGTCGCCGCCCTGCTCGACGTGATGCAGGTCTCGGAGATCACCAAGGTCGTCTCGCCCGACACCTTCGAGCGGCCGATCTATGCCGGCAACGCCATCCAGACTGTCCAGTCGTCCGACGCCAAGAAGGTCATCACCGTGCGTGGCGCCTCCTTCGCCGCCTCGGCCGACGGCTCCGCCACTGCCCCGGTCGAGGCCGTCGCGGCTGCGCCGCAGGACGGCTCCTCCAGCTTCAAGGGCGAGGAGGTCGCCAAGTCGGATCGTCCCGAGCTGGCCTCGGCCAAGATCATCATCTCGGGTGGTCGCGCGCTCGGCTCCGCGGAGGCCTTCGCCAAGGTCATCGAGCCGGTCGCCGACCGGCTCGGCGCGGCCATGGGCGCCTCGCGCGCCGCGGTCGACGCCGGCTACGCGCCGAACGACTGGCAGGTCGGCCAGACCGGCAAGGTCGTGGCGCCGGATCTCTACATCGCCGTCGGCATCTCGGGCGCGATCCAGCATCTCGCCGGCATGAAGGATTCGAAGGTCATCGTCGCCATCAACAAGGACGAAGAGGCCCCGATCTTCCAGATCGCCGACTACGCCCTCGTCGGCGATCTCTTCACCCTGCTGCCCGAGCTCGACGCCGAACTCGCCAAGCTCGGCAAGTAAGGGACGGGGTCGGGAGCAGGGACAGGTTCGGCTAGGCCGCGCGGGCGGGACTTTCCCCCGGCGGCCACTCTGGCACTGTGCTACGCCTGCGATAGATATATGAAGAAGCTGCCCGTTGCGGCAGCCCGCATCCGCCTCCGACAAGAGCGGCGGCGACACCGGAGATGGAAGACACCATGTCGGCTCAGGCGATCAGGACGATCGGCATCATCGGCGCGGGCCAGATGGGCAACGGCATTGCTCATGTGGCCGCGGTTGCCGGCTTCGACGTCAAGCTGCATGACGTCGCCGAGGAGCGCATCAAGGCGGCTCTCGCCACGATCGACGGCAACATGGCGCGCCAGGTCGCCAAGGGCGCGATCGGCGACGAGATCCGCCGCGACGCCATGGCCAAGATCGCGCCGGCCCCCGGCCTCGAGGGCCTCGCCGACTGCGACCTCGTCATCGAGGCTGCGACGGAGAACGAGGAGACCAAGCGCAAGATCTTCACCGCCGTCTGCCAGCACATCAAGCCCGAGGCGATGTTGGCCTCCAACACCTCCTCGATCTCGATCACACGCCTCGCGGCCGCGACCGACCGGCCCGAGCGCTTCATCGGCATCCATTTCATGAATCCCGTGCCGCTGATGCAGCTCGTCGAGCTGATCCGCGGCATCGCCACCGACGATCAGACCTTCGAACTCGCCAAGGAGTTCGTCGGCAAGCTGCACAAGACCGTCTCGGTCTCCGAGGACTTCCCGGCCTTCATCGTCAACCGCATCCTGCTGCCGATGATCAACGAGGCGGTCTACACGCTTTATGAGGGCGTCGGCTCGGTCGAGGCGATCGACACCGCGATGAAGCTCGGCGCGAACCATCCGATGGGCCCGCTGCAGCTCGCCGACTTCATCGGCCTCGACACCTGCCTCTCGGTCATGCAGGTGCTTCATGACGGCCTGGCAGACTCGAAGTACCGCCCCTGCCCGCTCCTGGTGAAATATGTCGAGGCCGGCTGGCTCGGCCGCAAGACCAAACGCGGATTCTACGATTATCGCGGCGAGAAGCCGGTTCCGACGCGCTGAGCCCGCCGTCATGCTCGGGCGCGACCCGGGCATGTCTCCCCGCAGCATCCTGCACCAGACGGTCGAGCCCAGCCCGACCCCGACGGCTGTGGCGGCCCAATCGCCGCACCCCTTCACATTCCTGTCGTGCCGCGCTTACATTGATGTCCGTGCGGGATTCGTCTCGCATGTGAAAGCGGAGGTGCGGCGGGTTTGACGGCGCATGTGATGCATCCGATGGCCTCGCCGGATGGCTGTCCGGCTCTGGTCCTGAATGCCGATTTTCGGCCGCTGAGCTATTATCCGCTCTCCCTCTGGAGCTGGCAGGACGCGATCAAGGCGGTCTTCATGGACCGCGTGAACATCGTCTCCGAATACGACACGGTCGTCCGCAGCCCGAGCTTCGATATGCGGCTGCCCTCGGTGGTCTCGCTGAAGACCTATATCAAACCCTCGCGCACCCCGGCCTTCACCCGCTTCAACGTCTTCCTGCGCGACCGTTTCGCCTGCCAGTATTGCGGCGCCCGCGACGAGCTCACCTTCGACCATGTCATCCCGCGCTCGAAGGGCGGGCTCACCACCTGGGAGAACGTGGTCGCCGCCTGCTCGCCCTGCAATCTGCGCAAGGGCGACAAGATGCCTGCCGCGGTCGACATGTTTCCGATGCAGAAGGCCTACGCGCCGACGATCAACGACCTGCACCGCAACGGCAAGCTCTTCCCGCCGAACTACCTCCACGAGAGCTGGCTCGACTATCTCTACTGGGACTCCGAACTGGAGCCGTGAGGCGCAGCACACCCGCGCGCTGTGGTGCACCCCATATCAGCGCCATTCTCCCTATAAGACCGCTATATCCTACCCCAAAAGTCTGCGTTGAGCGTAACTGCAACGCCCCACCGAAGACGAGCGCGAGCCTAGGTACGGGCCCCGTCTTCAGAGGCACCCGCCCTTCAAAGATGCCAGCCGGTTGGTGCCAATCTGATCATCGCTCGCGAGCAAAAGCTGGATGACGGCGGTAGTCGCGGGGAAGCCTCAGACTCCGGACGTGGCCCCTAGCCGACGCCTGGAACGTCTGCTCCCGGGCAATCCAATTCGCGTGGCGCCCGCGACGGCCGAATCTGGCGCTTCTCGTTCATAAAGCGTCATATGTAGACAACGCTGATGTCCTGTTGGGTAGACCGGCCCGACTGCTGACTTGTTGTGGAGGTCGAACGTCTGCAACGATGATCGGATTGCTTTGGTTCGATTTCCAAGCGCCAGCCGCCTTCGATCACGTCACGAACCGCCCATGAAAACCTACGTTACGTTTGCCGCCGCAGCCTTGGCCGAGATCGCGGGCTGCTTCGCCTTCTGGGCTTGGCTTCGGCACGATAAATCCTGGGTTTGGCTGATACCGGGCTTGTTGGCCCTCGCGGTGTTCGCCTACCTATTGACGCTGGCGGAGACTGATGCAGCGGGGCGCTCCTACGCGGCGTACGGTGGGGTCTACATCTTTGCCGCAGTTGCGTGGCTTTGGGCCGTCGAGGGGCAGCGCCCCGATCGCTGGGACATCCTCGGGGTCGCCATATGCCTGGTCGGTAGTGCCATCATGATCTTCGCTCCTCGCAGCGCCTAAGTACGCCGCGATCAAAAGCGCGAAGGATCGATGGCCAAACACCATTCCATTTCTGCGAGGAGACGCATCGCAGGAACGCTGGGCGGTTCACAACGGCCAGGGCTTTCTCCGCGAGCACTACGAAGCGAGCAGGCCCGCGAGCGCGTTGTCGCGACGGCGTGACAGCGAGCGGGCGATGGCGAGAGCCAGGGCCGTCAGCGCGAACAGGAACAGGCCGGGCACGATGGCGAGCCAGGGCGCGCGGGAGAAGTAGGGCCGGGCTTCGGCGATCATCGCACCCCATTCCGGCGCTGGAGGCTGGATGCCGACGCCGAGAAAGCCGAGCGCGGCGATGTTCAGAATCGTGTGGCCGAACTGGAGCGCGATCAGGCCGGCAAGCATCGGCAGAATCTGCGGCACGACATGGCGGCTGAGCACATAGGCCGAGGAACCGCCAGCGACGCGGGCCGCCGTCACGAACTCGCGCTCGCGCAGCGAGAATGCGGCAGCGCGGGCGATGCGGGCGTACTTGACCCAGCCGGTCAGGCCTAGAGCCAGGATCAGCGGCAGGGCGCCGCCACCGAGATACACCGCGAGGATCAACGCGATGATGATCTGCGGCAGCGCGGTCAGCACGTCCATGCCGAAGATCAGCGCGCGATCGACACGGCCGGCGAACTCGGCGGCGACAACGCCGACGGCAAGCCCCGTGGCGAAGGACATGGCTACGATCGCCGAGGACAGGCCGATGTCGAGCAGGAAGCCATGGGCGATGCGCGCCAGCACGTCGCGGCCGAGCTGGTCGGTCCCGAGTGGGAAGGCAAGGCTCGGCGCCTCCAGGCTGTTGCGCAGGGAGGCGTCGATCGGATCGAGCGTCAGCCCGTATGCGACCGGCACGGCGAGCAACAGCGCGATCACGAGGATCGCCCAAGGCGGGCGATGCAGGCGGCTCACGAGCCAGCCCTCGCCAGCCTGATGCGGGGATCGATCCGTGCGACGATGAGATCGGCGATCAGGTTCGCCAGTGCGACCGCCAGCGCGATCACGGCGATCGCGCCGAGGAAGGCCGGGCCGTCATGGCTGTCGAGCGCATCGGTGAGGTAGGCACCGAGCCCGGGGATCGAGAACAGCCGCTCGACCACGACCACGCCACCGATCAGGAAGGCGAACTGCAAGGCGAGATAGGGCACGAGCGGCACGAGCGCATTCGGCAGGGCGTGGATGGTGAAGATCGCAGCCTCGCTCAGCCCCTTGGCGCGGGCAGTGTCGATATGCGGCGCGGCATAGGCCTCGTCCAGCGCGCCATCGAGCAGGATCGCGTTGAAGCCGAACTGGCCGAGCGCCAGCACCGCGACCGGCAGCACCAGATGCGCCCAGCTTTCGAAACCTGAGACCGGCAGCCAGTCGAGCCGCACGGCGAAGAGGATGATCAGCAGAACGCCGACGTAGAAAGACGGCAGCGCGATCGCGCCGATGGCGATGGCCTCGATGGCCGCCCCCGTCTTCCGGCTCTGCGCGCGCCGCTTCAGCGCAACCAGGGCCAGTGTCAGCGTGAGGCTGGTGATTGTTGCGAGCGCGGCGAGAAGAGCCGTCGCCGAAAGCCGCCAGCCGAGCTCGGTGAGGACCGGACGGCCGGTGCGGATCGAGTTGCCGAGATCGCCGGTCAACGCCGCCAGCAGCCAGCGGCCATACTGCACGAGGATCGGTGCATCGAGCCCGAACCGTTCGGCGATGCGCGCGACATCGGCGCCGGAGACGGCCGCCGTCTGGTCCTGAATGAAGATGCGCGTCAGGATGATTTGCGCCGGCTCGCCGGGAACGAGGCGCAGCAGGACATAGGTCAGGAAGGTCGCGGCCAGCACCGTCGCGCCGGCGAGCGCAACCCTCCTGATGAGATAGGCAACCATCGACTGGTCAGGGCGCCAGCTTCATCCGAGGATCGAGCATGTAGTCATGCGCGATCGGGTTGAAGGCGTAGTTGGTGACGCCCGGCTTCATCACGACGTTGACGCCGTAATGCGCGATGGTGAGGCACGGCTCCTCCTCGGCGGCGATGCGTTGGACGAGGTTGTAGGCGGCGCTGCGCTCGCCTTCGTCGCGGGTGGTGGCCGCAGTCGCCAGCGCCTCGTCAACCTTGGGGTTGGCATAGCCCCAGGTGTTGGTGGCGCCCTTCGAGTGGTAGGTCTGGCGCAGGTAGAAGTCGGGATGCGGATACATTGCCGAGGCTAGCGCTGCGAGGCGGGCATCGCCCGGCTTCATCTCCTTGGCGATGGCCGAGAACGTCGTGACCTTGATCTCGACCGCGACGCCGAGCTTGCGCAGCTGGCTCTGGATCGCGCCGGCTATCGGCACCAGACCAGGGCGCTGCGGGTAGGTGAAGAGGGTGAAGGCGAGCGGCTTGCCGTCCTTTGTCATGGCACCGCCCGAGCCCGCGACATAGCCGGCCTCGGCCAGCAGCTTCTTAGCAGCAGCAAGGTCGGACTTCGGCACGGTGATCGACTTGTCGGCGAAGGCCATGGTGTCCGGGAAGGCCGATATGCCGGCGCGGCCCATACCGAACAGCACGTATTGCGCGATCTCCTCGCGATCGATCGCCCGCGACAGCGCCTTGCGCACGCGGACATCGGCGAAGGGCGTGTCCTTCAGGCTGCCGAAGTTGAGCACGTAGTTCCGCGCCGTGACGTTGCGCGAGACGGTGAAGCCCTTGGCCGCGAGCGTGTCGAGATCGCCATAGGGCACCTCGGAGGTGAAATCGACGCTGCCCTTCTGCATCTCCAACGCCCGCGTCGTCGGGTCGGGGATGCCGCGGAAGGTGACCGCCGGTATGGAGGGCTTCTCGCCCCAATAGCCCTCGAAGCGCTCGACGGTGAAGCTCTGAGCCGCCGGCTGCCAGGCTGCAACCTTGAAGGGGCCGGTGCCGATCGGCCGCTCGATGGTCCCGTCAGGCATCTTGGGCGAGGCCGGCGAGACGATGGCCGCGCTGGCGTAGACCAGAGCGGCGGGCAGTGCCGGGAAGGGCTCGGAGGTGGTGATGACGACGGTCACCGAATCCCGCGCGGCCAATTCGGCGATCTTGATGTAGCTCCTGACCGTGCCGCTTCGCTCCAGCGCGGCCTTGAGGCTAACGACCACGGCCTCTGCCGTCAGCGGCGAGCCGTCATGGAAGGTCACGCCCGGCCGCAGCTTGAAGACCCAGACCGTGTCGCTCTCGCGAGTCCAGGAGGTGGCGAGGCCCGGCGCCAGGGTGAAATCCGGATTGCCGGCCACCATTGTCTCGGTGACCATCGCCTTTTCCTTCATCAGGGTGCCGTCCTGCGTCGGGTCGAGCGTCGGGATCTCCCAGATCTCGGCGACGCGCAGCGGCTTCTCCTGCGCGAGGGTGGCAGAGGCGGTGACGAGGGCGGCGGCCAGGACGAGCCCGAGCGAGCGGAAGGACGAGAGCAGCATCGCCGAAAAGCCTCGGTATGATGTTTCTATAGGAAACTCATACGATGGTGCTGGCGTGCTGTATCGCTCAAATGTTGGGCAGGCAGCTGAGCCGCCGCCGGTCAATGCTCGTGGTCGTGTGGGTGGCTATGGGCGTGCGAGTGCTCTGGCGCGTCGGGCTCCGGCAGCAGGTGCAGATGCCCATGCCGGACACCGCGCTGGCTGATGACGCCGTCCGCGAAGGCGCGGACATTGCCGCTCGGCCCACGCAGCACGGACACCTCCAGGCATTCGTGCCTGTCGAGATGGACATGTAGCGTCGCAACCGAGAGGTCATGATGGTCGTGCTGCTGGTTGGTCAGGCGCCGCGCCAGGTCGCGGGTCTCATGGTCGTAGACATAGGACAACGTCGCAACGCAGGGCGCCTCGGGAGAAGCCGCGGCCTCTGCCTGTGCTGCCTCGCGGACCATGTCGCGGATCGCCTCGGAGCGGCTGCCGTAGCCCTTCGCCGCGCTCAGCCGATCCACGAAAGCGAGAAGATCGGCGTCGATCGTGATCGTGATGCGTTCCATCGGACCTTCGTCGGCGATCGTCGAGGCTCGGTCAATCACCGCCTTCCATCAACGATCGCATGTCCGCTTGAGGGCCACGTCCGAATGTCAGGACCTGGCGCCATCTCGCTGGGCCAGCGGCCCGGCGCTTCTGGCAAACCGATCGTCTAACCTGAAAGCGCTTCATCCCTCTTTCCGCCGCGCTGAACCACCTGCAAAGCGCCGTCTGGCATCGGTCGTTGAAGCGCCTTGGCTTGCTCCCAGGGTGCCGTCATCCAGATCTCGACCTCCTCCGGCCGCGTCAGGATCACCGGCATAGCCTTGGGGTGGATGGCGCCGACCTCCGCATTGGGAACCGTAGTAAGGAAGGCGTAGAGGTCGGTCGTCTCAAGGCCGGTCTTGATCTTCCTGACGCCTGTCCAACCTGCCGTCCAGATTCCGGCAAAGAAGGCGAGCGGGCGGTCTTCCCCGAGCGCGAACCAGACATCTTGCTTCGCTGCGTGATCGAACTCGCTGAACGATGTCAGAGGCACCACGCAGCGGTTTGCCACGCCCAGCCATGGCTTCCAGTGCGACGAAGCGGTGTTGCGGACGTTGGTTGTTCCACCGTCCGGCTCCATGCGCAGGAGCTCGTCGAAGTCGACCGCCTTTCCCTTGGCCTCCAGCTTTCCGGCACGCTTCTTCGCAGCCTCGAAGATCGCCTTTTTCGAGGACGGCATTCCCCAGCGGACCATGGCGAGCTCACGCACGCCGTCAGCAGCATTTCTGACGATCGGCGCGGGATAGTCCGGAAAGATACCGGGAAGCGGCGGCAGGTTGCCTGTGGTGTCCCGCATGGCCCGCGCCATGTCGCGGATCGCTTGCTGGCCCTTCGTCATCGCGTAAAGATTGCACATGCTGTTGTCCTGGCTCGCCCGCCGCCGCGCATATCAGGCTCTCATCGACGCCGAGGCAACCCGGCTGGTCGATGCAGAAGGAGGAGCGGGCTATTACACAGCACGTCAAGTTGCGCGTCTTGCCCGCGAGCGCGGCGACGTTCCCACCGCGATGTTATTGAGCCGGGTCGCCCGCCAGGTCGCCGATCGAACCGGTTTGGTTCCCGGGCATTCCAAGATCGGGCGGCCCGAGGCCGAATGGTAGATCAGGACTTCAGTGAGGTTGCCCACTCTGCGTAGGGCGTGTTCTTCGCCAGATGGCGGTTGAGATCAGGCGTGCCGTCGTCCCACCAGACCGGACCGCGCTCGCCTAATGCGACCTTGGCCGCATCGACAGCCTTTCGAGCGGCGCCGAGATCTCCATTCCCGCGCTTGGCCTCTTTCACGGCCCGACGAGCGTCCATCAGTTCGGCGACGAGCCGATGACGACGCTCCTCAGGAATGGCTGGGTTCGTGGACCGCCACAGCCGCCCGGCGACCAGGAAGTACCGGCCATCGGGCGTGGTCGGATAGGAGCGGCCGCTCAATCTGGATACTCGCGCGCCAGCCGCTCATAAGCGTCCTCGTCCGCGACGTCGCGGGACATGGCTTGCTCAATCTCGCGATCATCGACAAGGACGCCGCCGAAGTGGCCGATGAAGGCCCGCGCCAGACGTTGGTCTTCGAACGCGATACGGATCGTCTCCGAACCCGCGAAGCGGTCCAGTACCCGAAAGCTAATCTCCCAGTCTGCGCACCAGCTTTCGATCCGCCGGAGCCGCCCAGCGGCGTCCTTGGCCGTAAGCTTCATCTCAACCTGATGATCGAACCCCATCATGCTCTCCCGATCACGGGCACTTCCTCCAGCCGCGTCGTGTACCGCGGCGACCGCATCTCGAACTTCGTGACCCAGGCCTTCTTCTGGCGAGCAATCCCTGCCGCCGCGGGGAAGACAACGCCTCGTCCCAGTTTCCGGTTGCAGGCGTCCAAGGCCTCCATCAGTCGGCCGGACTTCTCCCGATCGAGGGCGCCGATCAGCGCCGGCTGCGAGGCCTCCAGCGGCACGAGGTCGACCGTCATCAGCCCGGCCTTGGCGTAGCGGTACCCAGACTTCCAGATCCGCCGCGCCCCCCACTTGGCCGCGCGGACGAGCGCGAGCGTGTCGTTGCTCGCCTCGGGGAAATCGACGGTGGTCGAGACGGAGCGCGAGGGCCCGCGATCGTGCGGCGACGTGTGGAAGCAGACCGTGACGTGGTCCGTTGCCAGACCATGATGACGCAGCTTCTCGCCGAGCCTCGTCGCATGGGCGGCAAGGGCTTCCTGCATCATGTCCAGGCTCTCGACGCGGCCCGCGAAGCTTCGCGTGACGGCGCAGCCCTTCCGGGTTGGCGCCACGCTCTCAAGGTCGATGCAGGGCGTTCCCCGAAGCTCATGGATGATGCGCTCACCGACGACAGTCAGGCTCTTCCGGGCGAGCTTGGGATCGAGCCCGGCGACGTCGGCGGCGGTCCGACACCCGAAGGCGGCGAGCTTGGCCTGGCTCGCGCGGCCAATGCCCCAGACATCCTCGAGATTGACCAGCGGCAGCCATTCCAACCGGGCCTCATCACTGGTGAGGTCGCAGACACCGCGCAGCTGTGGCGTGCTCTTGGCGATCTTGTTGGCCAGCTTGGCCAGGGTCTTCGTCGGACCGATGCCGACGCACGTCGGAACGCCCGTCCAGGTCGAGACCGTCGAGCGCAGGTCCCGTCCCATTTCCTCGCGCTGCCCAGGTGCCACCGGGCTCATGTCGAGGAAGCTCTCGTCGATCGAGTACACCTCGATGTCGGAAGCGAACCGCTCATAGACGGCGTTCATCCGGCGGCTCATATCGCCATAAAGCGTGTAGTTCGACGAGAACACGACCACCCCCTCGCGCTGGCAGAGATCGCGGATCGTGAACATCGGCGCCCCCATCTTGATCCCGAGCGCCTTGGCTTCAGCCGTGCGCGCAACTGCGCAGCCGTCGTTGTTCGACAGCACGATCACCGGGCGCCGGCGCAGCTTCGGATCGAAGACCCGCTCGCAGGAGCAGTAGAAGCTGTTCCCATCGATCAGGGCGAAGGACCGGGTCATCGGCGGAAGCGCCGCACCGCGTTAGTCACGACGCCAAAGATATCGATCTCGGCATCCGGGCCAGGATCGTAATCGGGGTAGCGTCGGTTGCCGAAAGTCAGGGTCGATCGTCCTCCGACGATCCTGAAGACCTTGATGCTGCGCTCTCCATTGACGTCGACCACCACAGCGTCGCCGTCCTTCGGCACCAGGCTGCGGTCGACCGTGATCAGACTGCCGTCGAAGATGCCGACGTCGATCGCGCTATCGCCGGCAACCGTCATGATGAACGTCGCCGGGGCATTCTGGATAAGCGTTCTGGACAGATCGATCGGCTGGTCCAGATAGTCGTCTGCCGGGCTCGGGAAGCCCGCCCGGACCGCTTTCAGATAGACCGGCACGAAAATCGGGGGGCCGAGGACGGCGGGCGACATGTGCATCGGCATGAGCTCCTATTGTGAGAACATAATAGGAACATCAGTGTCGCGGCTGGGAGTCAATGTGGGGATTTCGCCACATGGGGCCTTGGCGATGTGGCGAGCCGCAAGCGGATGAGGATAGTCGCCTGGTGCGCTGGAATGTCAGCTTGATGGCAAAGCACCGACGTGACGAAGCGGCGCATCCGACCTGGGCGAGCGGCAGGCTGTTTTTGGCCCAAAGCCGACGTTTGGAGAGTCTGCTTTACGGCGACATCCCGGGATAGTGGCCGCTCCGAAACTCCTCCGTTCCTGACGCCGAATAATAGGTAGCTGAGATAATTTGCCGCTGCTCCAGCGGATAGCCTTGCGACGCCCCGACTGTTGCCTTTGCCGAATGCCGCTCGCGCGGGTCGTGTCCCTGCTGGTGGTGTAGCTTCGCAGAGCCACCGCGTGCCGGCTTTGGTCGGGCTGGTCAGGCGGCCACGGCTGGCAGGCTGACGAT
>NZ_JBHSLU010000019.1:0-67937 GCF_042655245.1 Allobosea massiliensis
CCCATCGTCAGCCTGCCAGCCGTGGCCGCCTGACCAGCCCGACCAAAGCCGGCACGCGGTGGCTCTGCGAAGCTACACCACCAGCAGGGACACGACCCCGGAGGCGCTGCATGCCTTAACGATGATCGAGCTTTCCGCCCCGTCTAAGACAGCCCCTCCAACGACTTGGGAGTTGTATTTCGCGGGGCAGGCAAACTCTCTCAGCGATCTCTCAGCCAGCTTTACGGGTCGTTACATGACGGTTGCCGACCCGGAACTCCTACAGGCCGCGTTGGACATCGAAAAGTGCGGGTTCGTCCATAGCGTGAGGATGCTCCCAACCATTCGCCAAGCCCGAGCTATGATGCCGGGCATCGCCCATCGCCTGCCTCTGACAGATCCGGACCAGATTGATGACTGGTTTCCAATTGAGCGTTTGAGGCAAGCAATTTGCAAAGCAAGTCGAGAACCGAACAATCCGCCTCCGCCGACCCTCATGATGTAGCCGCAGCCAACAAGCAGTCCCTGCGGAGCGGGTGACCAGAGTCCCGCGCTCCCGCCGCTTCAGAAATATCCAAAGATTCCGGCCCAATTAAAGTACTGACTGTTCAAGCCCGCATAGATGGAGACCATGATGACCGACGAGACCGGCACGGACGATCTGGAAGGCTTTGAGATTACTGGCAGGGATGATGCTACGGGCACAGTGACGATCGCCGTGCATCGCTATGTCCTCAAGCACAACAGCGAGGCGCTCGCCGAACGCTTAGTGCAGCTGATTGCGGATAATCCCAAAATCGAGGCACTCAATGTCTCGGTGCGCCCTAGCGCGCTCACATCGAAGTCCCAGACCTAATCTAGGCAGCTAAGAACCGGGGTCGCTTCAGAAACACCGGCCCCGGTTCGTTTCGCCCGGCTGATCTACAGGTGGTGGGGCCCAACGTCGGCTCCTGATCCACAACGGCCATCACCACGCTTGCCCCCGCCCATCCACCGCCCCAAATCGACCCTCAGAACCGCCTCCGCCGCCGGTCCGCCAGCACCGCCGCCGCCGCATTAAACCCCGGCGCGCCGGTGACGCCGCCGCCGGGATGGGCGCCCGAGCCGCAGAGATAGAGCCCCGGCACCGGCATGCGGTAATCGGCATGGCCGAGCACGGGGCGGGCCGAGAAGAGCTGGTCGAGCGTCAGCCGGCCATGGAAGATGTCGCCCCCGACCAGCCCGAAACGCGCCTCCAGATCGGCGGGGGAGAGCGCCAGCCGCCCGACCACCGAGGCCTTGAAGCCCGGCGCATAACGGTCGACGGTCTCGATCATCAGATCGGCGACCCTGTCGCGGCAGGACTCCCAGTCGAGCCCCTCGGGCAGCACCGGCGCGACATGCTGGCAGAACAGGCTCGCGACATGGCCGCCCGGCGGGGCGAGCGTGTCGTCGAGCGTGGACGGGATCAGCATCTCGACGATCGGCTCCTGCGACCAGCCTGAGAGACGCGCCTGCGCATGGGCGCGGTCCATATAGGCCAGGCTCGGCGCGATGATGATGCCGGCGGTGTGATGGTCGCCGGGTTCGGGAAGGCTGGTGAAGCGCGGCAGCGCCGACAGCGCGACATTCATTCGGAAGGTGCCGGAGCCCGAGGCATAGCGCGTCATCCGCTCGGTGAAATCCGCAGGCACGATCGCGGGATCGACCTTGGCGAAGAGCAGCCGCGGATGCAGGTTCGAGACGACGGCGCGCGCCCGCACCACATCGCCTTCCGCCGTCACCGCGCCGACCGCCCGGCCCTTCTCGCTCAGCACTTCAGCAACGGGGCTGTCGAGCCGGATCGCGACGCCGGCTTCGGCGCAGGCCTTCGCCATCGCCTGCGTGATCGCGCCCATGCCGCCGATGGCGTGGCCCCAGGCGCCCTTGTGGCCGTTCACCTCGCCGAAGACATGGTGCAGCAGCACATAGGCCGAGCCCGGCGTGTAGGGGCTGGCATAGTTGCCGACGACCGAGTCGAAGCCGAGCAGCGCCTTGATCGGCTCGCTCTCGAACCAGCCGTCGAGCCAGTCCCCGGCCGATTTGGTGAAGAGGTCCATCACGTCGCGCTTGGCGGTGAGATCGAGCCGCGACAGCCGCCGCGCCACCCGGCCGGCATCGATCAGATCCGGCAGCGCAGCCAGCCAGCCGCCATCGCCGAGATTGGGCGGCGCCTGCAGAACGAGATCGCGCAGCACCGCGGCGACCGTCTCCAGCCGCGCCTCATAGGCCGGCAGGCGCTGCGCATCGCGCTCCGAGAAGGCGGCGACGGAGGCCGCCGTCCGGCCTGGGCCGGCCGCGAGATGGCGCCCATCCGGCAGCGGCAGGAAATTCGCCATCCGCCGCTCGACGATCCGCAGGCCGTGGCGCTGAAGCTCCATCGCGGCGATGATCTCGGGCCGCAGCAGGCTGACCGTGTAGCTCGCGGTCGAGTTGCGGAAACCGGGATGAAACGTCTCGGTCACCGCCGCGCCGCCGACGACGCCGCGCCGCTCCAGAACCGTGACCGACAGCCCCGCCTGGGCGAGCCGGTGCGCGCAGACGAGCCCGTTATGGCCCGCGCCGAGGATCACGACATCGCAGCTCGTCGTCGCCATGGCGGGCTCAGCCCACGGCCTTCAGCCGGGCCCTCACCTCGGCGACGCTGGCCGGGCGCCCGCCGGCGGCCTCGACGAGCCGCACCGTCTCCGCCACCAGATCGGCATTGCTCCGCCCGCAGCCGAAGGGCGCATCCTCCAGCCCGGCGCGCACATGCACGCCGCGCGCGACCGCGGCCGGGATCAGCCCGGTCAGGTCCACGCCCAGCCCCGCGATCATCACCGGCGCCTCGGGCGCATCCTCCGCCAGCAGCTTCAGATGCGCGTCGAGCGCCCAGTCGCGCGGCGGGAAGCCCCAGGCGAAGGCGTCCGAGAACATCAGCCGGTAGATCGGCGTCGGCATGCCCGGATAGGCCTTGGCCAGCGCCGCGCCCAGCCGGGTGAAGCCGGGCTCGTAGATCGCATAGCTCGGATGGATCCCGTGCGCCTGCGCCACCGCCATTCCCTCGCGGATATGCTCGCCGGGGTTCTGGTAGATGAAGCCGGCCTCGCCTTCCGGGATTCCGTCGAACGTCGTCCAGTTGCAGGAGCCGGGGTCGAGCACGCCCCATTCGACCAGTCCGCGCCTGGCCAGTTCCTCCAGATGCGTGTAGCGGCCGGACCCGATGATGTCCCCCGCATAGCCCGAGCCGACGATGGGGATGGTGGGATAGACGATGGCGTCGACCTTCGCGCGGATGCCCTCGATCGCCTGGGCATAGAGCTCCCAGTCGTCACGCTGGCGCCCGGTTTCGAGGTCGTAGACATGCAGATGCACGATCGCCGCGCCGGCCTCCACCGCCGCGATCCCGTCCGCGACGATGTCGGGAATGGCGATCGGAATGCCCGGCTGGCGCGCGACGCCCCAGGGCCCGTTGATCGCGGCCTCGATCCAGATGGGTGTGGTCATCGGGGTGTCCTTATGCCGGCGCATCCTTCGGCCAGTTGTCGCGAATCCAGCGCGTCAGCCCGTCCTCCTCGACCTCGCCGGCGGCCAGCGCAAGGATCGCGGCGGCGGCCATAGCGGGATCGACATCGAAATCGATACCATTGAGGCCGAGGAACACGATCATGCAGCCGAACGCCGCGCGCTTGTTCCCGTCGACGAAGGGATGGTTGCGCGCCACCCCGAAAGCATAGGCCGCGGCCAGGGCAGCAATGTCGCTTTCGCCATAGGCATGCTTGTTCGGTGCGCGTGCCAGAGCCGATTCGAGCAACGCCCGGTCCCGCAAGCCGGCGGGTCCACCGAAGAGCGCGAGCTGTTCCGCGTGAATGTCGCTCGCCAGCTCGACACTCACCCAGATCGGCTCGCTCATTTGGCGAGTTCGCGATAGGTGGCGGCGTATTTCTTGAAGGAGCGTCGCGCGATCTCCATGCCCCGGGCATGGACATCGTCATAGGGAACGAGCTTCACTTCGCCGCCCGGCTGCTGGACCACCGTGAAGCGGTCCCCCTCCGCCAGGCGGAAGCGCGCCAGAATGTCCTTGGTCAGGATGATGCCGACCGAGTTTCCGATTTTCCGAAGCTGGACGACGTCAGCAACAGACTCACCGCCCCGCAGCGCCACAGTCTCGTTCATAGGCTCAGCTCCCGTTATACATCCCGTATAACACTCCGGAGCCCGTCTGTCAGCCGCTGGCTGCAGCGATCGAATCCCCCGGTTGGGCTCGCCCCGCCCACGTCCCGTCGAACACCATCGTCGCGACCAGCCAGACCGCCAGCGCCACCGCCGCGATGCCACCCAGCGCCAGGAAGGCCGGGCCGTAGCCGAAGGACTGAGCCACCCAGCCGCCCAGCGTCGGGCTCAGCGAGGCGCCGATGCCCTGCACCGTCATCACGGCGCCGAGCCCGACATTGAAATGTCCCGTGCCGCGCAGGATGCGGGCGACGAGGCCCGGCAGCGCGACGCCGAGCAACCCGGCCCCGACACCGTCGAGGATCTGCACGGGCACCAGCACCCAGAAGCCGGGGATCGAGGCCGCGATCAGCCCGCGCAGGGGCAGCGCCAGCAGGGCGAGCACGATGACGAAGCCATAGCCGCGGCTCTGCGCCAGCTTCGCCCCCAACAGCGCCATCGGGATCATGGTGAGCTGCGCCACCACGACGGTCAGGGCCGTCGCGGTGCTGGGGTCGCCCTGCCCGCTCGCGACCATGGACTGGCCGAGCAGCGGCAGCATCGCGCCATTGCCGAGATGGAACAGCATCATGACCAGCGCCAGGATGCCGAGGGGCGCCGAAGTCAGCAGCATGCGCCAGCCCGAGCCCTCGCGCGCCTCGACATCGCCGGTCTCGCAGCCGCGGGCCGCGTCGTGGTCGATCGCCTCGGCCGGGATCATCAGCGCCGCCGCGATGGCACCGACCGCCATCGCCGTCATGAACCAGAACACCGCCTGGAGCCCGAAGACATAGCCGAGCGCGCCGCCCGCCAGCGCGGCGAACATGTTGCCGCCATGGTTGAAAGCCTCGTTGCGGCCGAGCTGCCGCGCGAAGCCCGCCTGGCGCACGAGGCCGAGCGTGATCGCGGCGATCGCCGGCGCGATCACTGCCCCGGCCACGCCCTGGACGATCTGCGCGCCGATGGTGACCTTGAGGCTCGGCACGTAGAGCATCGTCAGCGTCGCCGCGATGATCGCGAGCGAGGCGACGATCATCACCGCCCGCTTGAAGCGCGTATGGTCGACCAGCGCCCCCAGCGGTATCGTCGCCGCCATGCCGGCGAGCCCGCCCACCGTCATCACCAGGCCGATATCCTGCGGCCCCCAGCCCTTCTCCTGGAGATAGACCCCGAGGAAGGGACGGAGGCCGTCGCGGACATCGGCCATGAAGAAATTGAGGGCATTCAGGGCAGTCAGCGACAAGGCTCACATCTCCGGCGGCCCGATGGCCGGCGACGGAACGTCACCCACCCCGGCTTTGTTCCGCCCGACAAACCTGCATGACTGGGCCTTGCCAGCGCTGCGCGGGGCACGCCAAATCCCGCTCCAGGACACAGCAGGTGAGGCCGATGCTCCAGCGCCACGCGACCTATGGCGAAACCCTCGAGCGGTTCCGCTGGGCCATCCCCGAACGGTTCAACATCGGCGTCGCGTGCTGCGACCGCCATGCCGACGGGACAGTTAAGCCGGCGCTGCTCTATGAGGACGGGGCGGCGGGGCTCGTCACGCTCTCCTTCGACGACCTCAGGCGCGCCTCCAACCGCATCGCCAATCTGCTACGCGGGCACGGCGTCGCGGCGGGCGAGCGTGTCGGCATCCTGCTGCCGCAGCGTCCGGAAACCGCCATGGCCCATCTCGCGGTCTACAAGTTGGGCGCCATCGCGCTGCCGCTCTTCATCCAGTTCGGGCCCGAGGCGCTGGAACACCGGCTGCAGCACAGCGGGGCAGCGGCGCTGATCACGGATGCCGAAAACCTGCCGAAGATCGAGGCGATCCGCCACGCCCTGCCGGATCTGCGGCTGATCATCCTGGCCGACGGTCCCGGCCCCGGCGGCACGCTCGACCTCGCGAGCGAGATGGCGAAGGCCTCCGACGCCTTCACGCCGGTCGACACAAGCGCCGACGATCCCGCCGTCATCATCTACACCTCCGGCACCACGGGAAAGCCGAAGGGCGCGCTCCATGCCCATCGCGTCCTGCTCGGCCATCTGCCGGGCGTGCAGATGCCGCAGGCCTTCTTCCCGCAGGCCGGCGACCTGTTCTGGACTCCGGCCGATTGGGCCTGGATCGGCGGTTTGCTCGACGTGCTGCTGCCGAGCCTCTATTTCGGCGTGCCGGTCCTGGCCTCGCGCGCCCGCAAATTCGATCCCGAGGCCGCCTTCGAGCTGATGGCGCGGCACAGGGTCCGCAACGCCTTCCTGCCGCCGACGGCGCTCAAGCTGATGCGCCAGGTCCGCGAGCCCCGCCGCTTCGGCTACGCGATGCGCTCGATCGGCAGCGGCGGCGAGACGCTCGGCGCCGACATGCTGGACTGGAGCGCTGAGACCTTCGGCTTCGCGGTCAACGAGTTCTACGGCCAGACGGAAGCCAATCTGCTCGTCGCCAACAATGCCGATCTCTTCCCGATCCGCCCCGGCTCGATGGGCCGCGCCGTGCCGGGCCACCGCGTCGCGGTGGTCTCGTCCGAGGGCGAGCCCCTGCCCGCGGCCACGCCGGGCCTGATCGCGGTGGCGCGGCCCGATCCCGTCATGATGCTGGGCTACTGGCGCCAGCCCGAGGAAACGGCGGCGAAATTCGCCGGCGACTGGCTCCTCACCGGCGACACCGGCCATTGCGACGAGGAGGGCTATCTCTGGTTCCAGGGCCGCGACGACGACATCATCTCCTCGGGCTCCTACCGGATCGGGCCGGGCGACATCGAGGATTGCATCATGCGCCACGAGGCCGTGCTGATGGTCGCGGTCGTCGGCGTGCCGGACCCGATCCGCACCGAAGCCGTGAAGGCCTTCGTGCTGCCGCGGCCCGGCATCGCGCCATCCGAGGCGCTGGCCGCCGAGATCCAGGCTTTCGTGCGCAACCGGCTCGCCGCCTACCAGTACCCCCGTCATGTCGAGTTCGTGACGGAGCTGCCGATGACCGCGACCGGCAAGATCCGGCGCAAGGATCTGCGGGACAGGGAGATGGCGCGGATGCAACAGGGGCAAGCGGGCTGAAAGGCGTCATGCTCGGGCTTGACCCGAGCATCTCTGGCCGGAGGAGGCCTACCGTCCTGAGATTCTCGGGTCTGCGCTTTGCTCCGCCCGAGAATGACGTGCGCCCGGCGCGCGCTCTACTCCACCTCCAGCACCAGCTCGAAGGTCATCAGCACCGGGTTGTCGCCGCGCCGGTAGCGTCCCGCCGCCATGGCCCCGGTGTAGTCGACCAGCGCGACGTCGATCTGCGCCTCCGGCCCGCCGCCGTCATCCACAATCAGCCCACCCGTGATCGCGACCTCGGTGGCGAAGTTCTCGACGAGACCGCCACCCTCAAAACGCGCGCCGATGGTCGAGCCGACGCCGCCATGGATGGTCGCCCGCCCGATGCCGCGCTCGGCGCAGAACCCCTCCAGCGCCCCGCAAAAATCGATGTTCGGCTTGACGCGCAGCGCGAAAAAGCGGCCCTCGCGCGTGGCGCCGAGCGGCCCCGCCGGCCGCGGCCCGAACAGCTTGAAGTTCGTTTCCGGATCGACCTCGCCGAGGAAGGCGGCGCCGTCGAGCCCCACCGCCGAAAGCGTGATCTCCTCCGCCACCATCGTCTCGTCGGGCAGGATATGGCCGCCGCTGCGCCGCCCGTCGCCCTCGACCCAGAGCGCATGGGCATGGAAGAAAGGCGCGCCGTCGCGCAGGCCGAAGGTCATCGCGCCCACCTCGATGCGGGCGACGCCCACAGGCCTGAATGTGCCGCTGTAGAAGGCCGCATGCTCCGGCGTCTGCGACAGCGCCGGCATCACATAGGCGAAGGGCGAGAGCGAAAGCCCGTCGAGCTTCACCGTCCCGCTGACGAAGCCGGCGGCGGCGAAACCGCGCCGGACGGCCTCGAGCAGCGTCAGGCCGGGTTGCAGCGTCAGCGGGAAGCGCAGGCCGTGGCACTCCGCCCATTGGATGCGGCCGGGCGTCTCCGGCCCGGGCTGCTGGATGCGCCTCACGAGCCCTGCCCCCTCAGCCAGTCCAGCTGCCCGCGCGCTTCCAACTCGTCGCGCACGAGGCGCTTGGGCACCTTGCCGTATCCCGATTTCGGCAGCGCCTCCCAGAAGAAGAAGCGCTTGGGCATCTTGTAGCGGGCGATCTTCTCGGCGAGGAAACCGGCGATCTCCGCCTCGTCGGCGCGGGCCCCGCCGCGACAGACGCAGACGGCGACCCCGATCTCTCCCCAGACCGGATCGGGGACGCCAAGCACCGCGACCTCCGCGATGGCGGGATGGGTCAGGATCTTCTCCTCGATCTCGCGCGGATAGATGTTCGAGCCGCCGGAGATGTACATGTCCGAGGCGCGGCCGGTGATGTAGACGAAGCCCTCCTCGTCCATGTGGCCGAGATCGCCGGTGCGGAACCAGCCGTTCCGGAACGACTTCGCATTGGCTTCCGGGTTGTCGTAATAGCCGGCGAAGACCGCCGGGCCGATCACGCAGATCTCGCCCTGGACGCCGGACGCGACCTCCTCGCCGGCCTCGTCCTGGATCTGGACCTGCATCGCGGTACGGGCATAGCCGCAGCTGCCGACTCGTGCCTGCGGCCCGTCCTCGGCGACATGCAGCGAGGGCGGCAGCACGGTGATGTTGCCGGTGACCTCGCCCAGCCCGAAATACTGCACGAGCACGGAGCCCAGCGTGGCAAGCGCACGCTTCTGGTCCTCGCGATACATCGGCGCGCCCGCATAGATGACATAGCGCAGGCTCGAATGGTCGTGCTGCTCGACCGCCGGATGCTCGACCAGCATCTTCAGGATCGTCGGCACGGTGAACAGGCTGGTGACGCGGTGGCGCGCGATCAGCCGCCAGGCCTCGTCGATGTCGAAGCGCTCGGTCGGCAGCAGGATCGAGGCCGCCCCGCGCGAAGCCAGCATCAGCTGATGAACGCCGGCGCCATGCGAGAGCGGCGCCACCACCAGCGAGCAATCGGCTTCCGTCGTGCCGGGCACGAGGTCGCAGAGATGGTTGGTGATGACGAAGCCCATCTGGCCATGGGTCAGCACCGCGGCCTTGGAGCGCCCGGTCGTGCCCGAGGTGAAGAAGAACCAGCAGGGATCGTCATGCTCGACGGCGACATCCGCGACGCGCTCGCCTTTGTGACGGGCGATAACGGCGCCGACCTCGTCCTCGCCGAAGGCGCCTGCCCCGATCCGCCAGGTGAAATCCGGTGCCGGCGCGGCCTTCGCGACCGCCGCCGCATGGTCGGGAAAGTCGCCATGGCAGAGAAAGGCCTTCGCGCCCGAGGAGGTCGAGAGATAGGCGACCTCGTCCGGCAGCAGCCGGAAATTGGTCGGCACCCAGACCGCGCCGATCCGGAAGGTCGCGAACATCGACACGAACATCGCGTCGCAGTTCTTGGAATGCACCAGGATGCGGTCGCCCTTGCCGATGCCGCGCGCCCGCAGGCCCGCCGCCAGCGCCGAGACCTGCGCATCGAGATCGGCCCAGCTCAGCGTCAGCTCACCCCAGACGAAGGCGGGGTGGGCCGCCAGGCGCCGCCCGTTCTGCGCGACAATATGGCCGAGATTCATCACCCGTCGCGTCATCGGCACGACGCCGCCTACGGGGGCCATGGCTTGCTGTTGCATCATGTTGATCTCTCCAGGGCGGTAGGGCGCGGTCGTCCCGGGCGCAGCGAAGCGAAGACCCGGGACCCATTCCGGAACGGTTCAGGCATGGATCCCGGATCGGCGCCGCTGACGCGGCTTGTCCGGGATGACCCGAGCCACGACGGTCTGTCGGGCAACACGAAAAGGTCCGCGACCATCACACCCGCCTCGCCTCGACTGCCGCCGCGACGGGCCGCCCGCCGCGGCCGGCAACCGTGCGACCCGGCCCGAACATCTCCGAAAGCCGCCGCTCCATCGCGGCGGCCTCGGCGCGCAGATGGGCGGCCAGCTCCTGCTGCCGCTCCGGCCCCATGCGGCTGTCGATGGCGGCGAGGCTGAGCGCGCCGGCGACGCGCCCGTCCGGATAGCGGAAGGCCATGCCGATCCCCCAGGAGCTGGCGACCAGCCGTCCGGGGTTGAGGGCGAAGCCGCGCTGCCGCGCAGCCGCCAGATCGGCGCGGATGACCTCCGGCGCGAAGCCGGGATAGCGCGTCGTCAGGACGGGCGCATTGGCGGCCATGATGCGGTCCACATCGTCGTCCGGCATCACGGCGAGCAGCGCGAGCGAGCCGGCCCCGACGCCGAGCGGGTGCTGGTCGCCGGTCTGCAGCGCATGGGTCCGCACCGGATAGGTGCCCTCCTCGCGATGCAGGCAGACGCAGTAATTGTCGCGCCGGACCGACAGGAAGCTCGTATCCATGGAGACGGCCGCGAGGCGGCGCAGGCTCTCCATCGCGAGTTCGAGCAGACCATGCCGGCGGGCCGCCAGCACGCCGAGCACGAAGGCTTCCTCGCCAAGGCAGTAATGCCGCGTCTGCGGCTCCTGCTCGATCAGCCCCGCCCGCATCAGCGCCAGCAGCAGCCGCCGCGCCGTCGGCTTGTTGAGGCCGCTGCCGGCGACGATGTCGGCCAGCGGAAGCCCGCCCGCCGGCTCGCGGCCGACGAGCGCGAGCAGTTGCAGGGCGCGGTCAACGCTCTGCGAACCGGATAGGCCGGACCGCGCCTCCTCGCTAGCTCCCACGAAGCGTCCTCGCTAAGGGTCCACCATATGGACCTTATTCTTATCCCGTGAGCCTAGATCGGGCTTTTGCGGATTGCAATGCGAGGGTTGTCGTGTAATCTCCGCGCCGTTCCATGGTGATCCCGATCACGATGTGGACCGCACCGCCGGCTGCCCGACAAGCCAAAACGAGCGCGATGCGACCGGGAGGACGACGACATGCCGATAGAGCCCCTCATCGCGGGCAGCCGCCTCGTTTGCGCAGCGCTGCACCGCCGCGCCGCACGCCGCGAAGGCTGAGCGCCGCCATGGTCGACGTCGCCGACAGGATCGCCCTGCCCGAAACCATCGCCGAGCTCGAGGACGTCCGCCCGGGCTCGCCCTTCATGCGCCCGGTCGAGGCGATTGCGGCCGCGCTCGTCGCGCTGATCATCGGCGTGCTGCTGCTGGGCGTGACCTCGCGCTACGTCTTCTCTCTGCCGGTGATCTGGATCGACGAAGTCGCCTCGATCTCCTTCCTCTGGCTCGCCATGCTCGGCTCCGCCATCGCGATCGACCGCAACGAGCATCTGCGGCTGACACTGTTCGTCGGCATGATGCCGGAGCGCCTGCGCGGCTTCGCCAACAGCTTCGCGCTGCTCGTCGTCGCCGCCTTCCTGCTGGCGATGATCTACCCGGCGATCGACTATGCGATCGAGGAGAGCTTCGTCACCTCGGCCGCGCTCAACATCCCCAACAGCTGGCGCGTCTCGGCGCTCGCGACCGGCATCGTGCTGATGGCGCTGCTGGCGCTGCGCCACGCCTGGCGCAGCTCGACGCTGCGCGACCTCGCCCTGGCGGCGGCGCTGATCCTCGCCCTCGGCCTCGCCTTCTGGTGGCTGACGCCGACCTTCAAGGGGCTGGGTTACGGCAACATCCTGATCTTCCTCGTCATCATCGTGGCGCTCTGCCTCGCGGCCGGCGTGCCGATCGCCTTCTGCTTCGGCATGGGCACGCTCTGCTTCCTCGTCTTCTCGACCAATGTGCCGATGCTGGTGATGGTCGGCCGCATGGACGAGGGCATGTCGAGCATCATCCTGCTCTCGGTGCCGATCTTCGTGCTGCTCGGCTGCATCCTCGACGCCACCGGCATGGGCAAGGCGATCGTCGATTTCCTGGCGTCGATGCTCGGCCATATCCGCGCCGGCATGTCCTATGTGCTGCTCGGCTCGCTCTTCCTGGTCTCGGGCATTTCCGGCTCCAAGGTCTCGGACATGGCGACCGTGGCGCCCGCCCTCTTCCCGGAGATGAAGCGGCGCGGCTACCAGCCCAAGGAGCTGATCGCGCTTTTGTCCACCGGCGCGGCGATGGCCGACACGGTGCCGCCCTCGATCGTGCTGATCGTGCTCGGCTCCGTCGCCGGAGTCTCGATCGCCGGGCTGTTCAACGCCGGCTTCGCCATCGCCATGGTGCTGCTGCTGGCGCTCGCCGTTCTCGCCCGCTGGAAGGCGCGGCACGAGGACATGGCGGGCGTGCGCCGGCTCTCCTTCGGCGTCATCGGCAAGACGGCGCTGGTCGCGGGGCCGGCCCTGGTGCTGCCCTTCATCATCCGCGCCGCGGTCGGCGGCGGCGTCGCCACCGCGACCGAGGTCTCCACCATCGCAGTGCTCTACGCGCTGATCATCGGCATGGTGCTCTATGGCGGCATCAGCGGGCGCAAGCTCTATGCGATGCTGGTCGAGACCGCGGCCCTGTCCGGCGCGATCCTGATGATCCTCGGCACGGCGCTCGCCATGGCCTGGGCCCTGACGCAGACAGGTTTCGCCCGCGACCTCGCCGCCTTCATGACCGGGCTGCCCGGCGGCTGGCTGACCTTCATGGCCGTCACCATCGTCGTCTTCATGGTGCTGGGCTGCGTGCTCGAGGGCCTGCCGGCCATCGTGCTGATGGCGCCGCTGATGTTCCCGATCGCCAAGAACCTCGGCATCAACGACGTGCACTACTCGATGGTGGTGGTCACGGCGATGAACATCGGCCTGATGACCCCGCCGATCGGCATCGGCTTCTACATCGCCTGCAAGATCGGCAACGTCTCGCCCGACGAGGCGATGGGCGCGATCTGGCCCTATCTCATCGCCCTGCTCATCGGCCTCGTCGTCATCGCCGTCGTGCCCGGCCTCTCGACCTGGGTGCTGTGACGCCGACCCGAACACCCCATAACAAACCACTGGGAGAAACGACCATGACCATCTCACGCCGCACCCTGCTGCAGGGCACCGCCGCAGCCTCCGCCATCGGCACCTTCTCGATCGGCCGTGCCTCGGCCCAGAGCGCCGAGTTCACCTACAAATACGCCAACAACCTGCCGCTGACGCATCCGATGAACCAGCGTGCCAACGAGGCGGTGGAGAAGATCAAGGCCGAGACCAATGGTCGGGTCGTCATCCAGATCTTCCCGAACAACCAGCTCGGCTCCGACACCGACATGCTGAGCCAGGTCCGCTCGGGCGGCGTCGAGTTCTTCACGCTGTCGCCGCTGATCCTCTCGACGCTCGTGCCCAACGCCTCGGTCTCGGGCATCGGCTTCGCCTTCCCGAACTACGACGCCGTCTGGAAGGCGATGGACGGCGAGCTCGGCGCCTATGTCCGCGGCCAGATCCAGAAGGCCAACCTCGTCGTCATGGACAAGATCTGGGACAACGGCTTCCGCCAGATCACCTCGTCCAAGGGCCCGATCAACACCCCCGACGATCTCAAGGGCCTGAAGATCCGCGTGCCGGTCTCGCCGCTCTGGACCTCGATGTTTACCGCCTTCCAGTCGGCCCCGGCGAGCATCAACTTCGCCGAGGTCTACACCGCGCTGCAGACCAAGATCGTCGATGCGCAGGAGAACCCGCTCGCGATCATCTCGACAGCCAAGCTCTTCGAGGTGCAGAAATATCTCTCCGTCACCAACCATATGTGGGACGGCTTCTGGTTCCTCGGCAACCGCCGCGCCTGGGAGCGTCTGCCGGAGGATCTGCGCGCCATCGTCGCCAAGAACCTCAACGCCGCCGCCGAGCTGGAGCGAGCCGACGTCGCCAAGCTCAACGCCGGCCTGCGCGACGACCTGACGTCCAAGGGCATGGTCTTCAACGAGACCAAGGCGGAGGCCTTCCGCGACGCCCTGCGCAAGGCCGGCTTCTACGCCGAGTGGAAGAAGAAGTACGGCGACGAGGCCTGGGGCATCCTCGAGAAGGCCGTCGGCGGCTCGCTGAGCTGAGGCTGCTCAGCAGTCATTGCGAGCGCAGCGAAGCAATCCAGACTGAAGCGCTCTGCCGCTCTGGATTGCTTCGTCGGCTGCGCCTCCTCGCAATGACGGCCCGTTTCTGCAACCGATCGAAGAGCGTCCACCATGGCCGACCGCCTTAAGGGCAAGATCGCCGTCGTCTTCGGCGCCGGCTCCTCCGGCGAGGGCTGGGGCAATGGCAAGGCGGCGGCCGTCGCCTTCGCCCGCGAGGGCGCGCGCGTCGCCTGTATCGACATCAGCCAGGCGGCGGCCGAGGAGACCGCGGCGATCATCAATGGCGAGGGCGGTGTCGCCATCGCGCTCGCCGCCGACGTGACCCGCCAGGCCTCAATCGACTCGGCCGTGGCGGCGACGATGACGCGCTTCGGCCGCATCAACATCCTCCACAACAATGTCGGCGTCACCCATATGGGCGGGCCGGTCGAACTGTCGGAGGAGCAGTTCCAGGCCGCGATCGACCTCAATCTCGGCCCGGTCTACCGCTGCTCCAAGGCCGTGATCCCGCATATGCTGGCAGGCGGCGGCGGCGCGATCGTCAACATCTCCTCGATCGCGGCGATCCGCTGGGTCGGCTATCCCTATTTCGCCTATTACGCGACCAAGGCCGCCGTGAACCAGGCGACGGTGGCGCTCGCCATGCAATACGCAAGGCAAGGCATCCGGGCGAACTGCATCATGCCCGGGCTGATCGACACGCCGATGATCTACAAGCAGATCTCGGCGCAGTACCCCTCCGTCGAGGAGATGGTCGCCGCCCGCGACGCGCTCGTGCCGATGGGCAAGATGGGCACCGCCTGGGACATCGCCAACGCCGCCGTCTTCCTCGCCTCCGACGAGGCGAAGTTCATCACGGGCGTCTGCCTGCCGGTCGACGGCGGCCAGACCTGCGGCGCGAGCGGGGTGGGGTAGAGGTCTGCCGTCATTCCGATCATGCTCTGAAACGCGCCGTCATCCTGGGCGGCCAAAGGCCGACCGGGATCCATCATCGGGCGCCGCGGAGCCCGATGATGGATCCCGGCCTGCGCCGCAGCGCGGCTTGTCCAGGATGACGGGGGTGGTTCTGGCTGCAAGTTGCGACGGTCACCCACGCCGCGCGATCCACTCCGCCAGCGGCCCCGCCAGACCGACGCTCTCCTTGCCCGCCGGCCGCTCAAAGCCCGCCCTGCGCCGTCAACGGCACAGCCGCGCCGATCACGCGCCTCTCTTGAATTCGGACAACGTTATAGATCGAAAATCCCAAGACGGAATTTTGCTAATCCATTCGCCAAAGCCGGTTTCCGGGCCAAATGACGGCAAATATCTCTGGACACCGACGGTCACAGGATCACGCGTTGTCTCCAGTGTTGCGCTCTTGAAACCATAACCGGGGCCGAAGCTCGCTGCGATATTGGTTGGATCGACACGTGAAACCGTCTTTGGATCACGCGGATCGAGGAAACGGACCATCAACGGCATTTGTTCGGGCCGAAGGGGCGCCACCAGATGCTCGTCACGATAGCGTTTCAGGTTCTCGGGCAGGGCCTCACCGCCCCTATGCCCTGGCCGGCTATCCCTCGGAAAGGCCGAGTAGACGATCGAGCCCGGTTCGGAGTTGAAGCCTTCCTCGCGCGAGCCGTTCTTCAACAGCACAAAAATCGGTCCTCGCGCACCCAGATCGACGGTCACGGCCTCGCCGACGATGCGCATGCCGCCCGAGAAGCCTCGGGGCTGCTTCGTCTCGAACACCTCGACCACGCTGAAGCCGGACTTCACGCCATCAGGAGTGTTGACCTCAACCGTCAACTTGTAGCGGAAGCTGTTTGTCGGGAAGGCGATGGACCAGCAAGCCTTGAGGCCAATCAGGATCAGCAGCGGGGCCGCAACGATCATGGCGACGCGCTTCAGCATGGCGAACCGCTCACCGGCATCCGGAAGACGGGGAGACACCCCTGCGAGGCAACGCCATCCCGACCAACACCATTCCTTCCGAAGCCGGCCTCGTCCTCTTCATTGCGCCACCGAACCGTGCGGCTTCTTCATTCGTGCCGGCATCGATGGAAACCTCCAACTGGGGGCTAAATCCATTCGCATGATGGATCGAGCCCCGATGATTGGGCGTTCCCGTCCGTTTTACGCGTTCACGGCTAACAGAGTCCTCACCCCCGCCTTGCGATCCAGTCCGCCAGCGGTCCCGCCAGCCCGACGCTCTCCTTGCCCGCAGGGCGCGCGAAGCTGCCCGTGCGCGCCTTGAGCGGGCGCAGCAGCGCCAGCGTTTGCGCCTGCCGCACCGCCGCCTGAACCTGGTCGATCACCGGCACGGGAATGCGCTCGCGAACCTTCGCCGCCAGCCCCGCCAGCGGCGCCCCGGCCAGGATCACCACATCGGCCTGCGTGCTCGCGACCGCGTCATTGGCGAGCGCGACCAGCAGCTCCTCCTTCTCCTCCTGCACATCCGAGATCGACCGGAAGGCGCCGTCGAGCATGCGGATCCCGGCGCAGCGATCGGCCATGCCGTGCATCTCGACGCATTCCTGGTACCAGGGCCCAAGCGCGCTCGCGAAGGTGACGATGGCAAAGCGTCGGCCGAGCATGCAGGCCGTCAGCATCGCCGCCTCCGCCATGCCGACCACCGGCACCTCGAACAATTCGCGCGCTGCGAACAGGCCGGGATCGCCGAAGGCCGCGATCACCGCCGCGTCATAGCTGCCCGCCCGCTCCGCCAGCATCTCCAGCGCGATCGCGCCGCCGATCTGCGCCTCCGCCCGCGTCGAGATGTAAGGAACGCCGCGCGGGGCCGTGGCGGGCACGATCTGCGTCTCCGGCCCGACGACCTGTACCGCCGCATCGAGCAGCCGGGTCGTCAGGCTTTCGCTGGTGTTGGGGTTCAGCAGCAGGATCTTCATTGCGTCTCGCTCTCTTGGCGTGGGCGCGCGGCGCCTGCAGGCTGCGTGCCATGGCGCGGGCCGGCGATCCAGCGGGGACGGCGAGCACGGCGCGGCGCGTTCCATCGCTGGAACACTTGATCCATTCCGCGCGCGCTGCCAGTAAGGGGTGGCGAAGCCGCGCGCGGCCGGGAGAGAGATGGCATGACGGACGAGACGGCCCTTTCGGCCCCTCGCGATTTCGACGGCCTGAGATCGCTGATCCTCGCCCGCCGCCAGTCGCTGCCCAAGCGCATTGCCCAGGTCGCCGCCTATGCGCTCGACAACCCCGACGAGATCGCCTTCGGCACGGCGGCCAGCATCGCCGACGCCGCGGGCGTCCAGCCCTCGACGCTGGTGCGCTTCGCCCAGCATCTCGGCTTCGATGGCTTCACCAGCCTGCAGAGCGTCTTCCGCGAACGGCTGCGCGAGCGCAATTCGAGCTATGAGGAGCGGCTCAACGCGCTGCGCGCCGATGTCGGCGGCAACGGCGCCAATCACCGCATCCTCGAAGGCTTCCTGACCGCATCCGGTACCTCGCTCGACCTGATGGCCCGCTCGCTCGACGAGGCGCAGCTCGACCGCGCCATCGCGGCCCTGGCCGGGGCGGAAACGGTCTATATAATAGCGCGGCGGCGCTCCTATCCGGTCGCGAGCTACATGGCCTATGCGCTGGGCAAGCTCGGCGTGCGCAACCAGCTCGTCGAATCGGCCGCCGGCCTGAGTCCCGAGATTCTCTCCTTCGCGACGCCGCGCGACGTCGCGCTCGCCGTCAGCTTCTCGCCCTATGCGGCCGAGACGATCAACGAGGCCCGCCAGCTCTCGGAGCGCGGCGTGCCGGTCGTCGCCATCACCGACAGCGCCTTCTCGCCGCTGGTCCAGTTCGCCACGCTCTGGTTCGAGGTGGCGGAGGCTGATTTCGGCGGCTTCCGCACGCTCTCGGCCACCATGGCGCTGTCGATGGCGCTCGCCGTCGGCATCGGCGACGCCCGCCGGGACCGCAAGCCCGGCAAGCCGCGCGGCCGCGCGCGCAATTCTTCCTGACGCCCTCGACCCCTTCTCCCAATCGGGAACGTCCGTTCCGAATTGACTGGAAAGTAGAACTGTTATTTCGTAAGCGACGGATCGCCGGAGCGCGCAGCGCAGCCGGGACCAGGGGCAGGAAGAGCCGGGAGAACGACATGGCGGCATCGCAGGGCGGACCCGCGCCGTCGCTCGACGTCATCACCATCGGGCGCGCATCGGTCGATCTCTACGGCCAGCAGATCGGCTCGCGGCTCGAGGATGTCGGCAGCTTCGCCAAATCGGTCGGCGGTTGCCCGGCCAACATCGCCATCGGTACCGCGCGGCTCGGCCTGCGCTCGGCCCTGCTGACCCGCGTCGGCGACGAGCAGTTCGGCCGCTTCCTGCGCGAGCAGCTCGCGCGCGAGGGCGTCGATCTCGGCGGGCTGAAGACCGACCCGACGCGGCTGACCGCGCTCGCCATCCTCTCGGTCGAGAGCGACAAGTCCTTCCCGCTGCTGTTCTACCGCGAGAACTGCGCCGACATGGCGCTGGAGGAAGCGGACGTCGACGCGGCCTTCCTCGCCACGGCCCGCGCCGTCGTCGTCACCGGCACCCATTTCGCGAAGCCCAACACCGAGGCCGCCCAGCGCAAGGCGATGCGGCTGATGCGGGCGCAGGGCGGCAAGGTCGTCCTCGACATCGACTACCGCCCCAATCTCTGGGGGCTCGCCGGCCATGCCGCCGGCGACAACCGCTACATCGCCTCGGCCGCCGTCTCGGAGCGGATGAAGAGCGTCCTGCCCGGCTGCGACCTCGTCGTCGGCACGGAAGAAGAGGTGCTGATCGCCTCGGGCGAGAGCGAGTTGCTGCCGGCGCTCAAGACGATCCGCGCGCTCACCCCCGCCACCATCGTGCTCAAGCGCGGCCCGATGGGCTGCATCGTCTATGAGGGCGCGATCTCCGACGATCTCGAGGACGGCATCGTCGGCAAGGGCTTCCCGATCGAAGTCTACAATGTGCTCGGCGCGGGCGACGCCTTCATGTCCGGCTTCCTGCGCGGCTGGCTCGGCGGCGAGAGCCTGCAGACGGCGGCGACCTGGGCCAATGCCTGCGGTGCCTTCGCCGTCTCGCGCCTGCTCTGCTCGCCCGAAAGCCCGACCTTCGCGGAGCTGCAGTATTTCCTCAGGAACGGCAGCCCGCATCGCGCGCTCCGCAAGGACGAGGCGATCAACCACATCCACTGGGCGACCACGCGCCGCCGCGACATCCCCTCGCTGATGGCGCTCGCCTGCGACCACCGTGCCCAGCTCGAGGAGGTCGCGCAGAAGCTCGGGGCCGACCCCGCCCGCATCCGCGACTTCAAGGTGCTCGCCGTCAAGGCGGCCGCCCGCGTCGCGGCCGGCCGGCCGGGCTACGGCATGCTGCTCGACGAGAAGCATGGCCGCGAGGCGATGTTCGAATTCGCCCGCCACCCCTTCTCCTGGCTCGGCCGCCCGGTCGAGCTGCCGGGCTCGCGGCCGCTGCGCTTCGAGGGCAGCCAGGACATCGGCTCGGCTCTGCCGGAATGGCCGGTCGATCACTGCATCAAGGCGCTCTGCTTCTACCATCCCGACGACGAGCCCGCGCTCAAGCAGGCCCAGCAGGAGAAGCTGCGCACGCTCTTCGATGCGGCGCGCAAGGTCGGCCGCGAATTGCTGGTCGAGATCATCGCCGGCAAGCACGGCCCGCTCGGCCCCGACACCATCGCCCGCGCTATGCAGGAGCTTTACGACCTCGGCATCAAGCCGGACTGGTGGAAGCTCGAGCCGCAGGCCTCGCCCGCCGCCTGGGCCGCGATCGAGCAGACCATCGCCCGCAACGACCCCTGGTGCCGCGGCGTGCTGCTGCTCGGGCTCGACGCCCCCGCCGAGGAGCTGGAGGCGGGCTTCGCCGCCACCGCCGCCACCCCCATCGTCAAGGGCTTCGCCGTCGGCCGCACCATCTTCATGGCCGCAGCCGAAGCCTGGCTCGCCGGCCGCATGGACGACGAGACCGCCATCGCCGACATGGCCCGCCGCTTCGGCGCGCTGACCGAGCTCTGGATCGCCACCCGCGACCGCAAGGCGGCGTAGGCTCCATGCCGACATTCCACCCGCGCGGGTCATCCCGGACGGAGCGCAGCGGAGATCCGGGACCTATTCCGGAGCCTTTGCGGGTTAGGCTCCGGAATGGATCCCGGGTCTCGCCCCGCTCGCCCGGGATGACAGCCGGTTATCGTACAGAGAGTCGAATCCCGACATGACCGCCACCATCCGCCTCACCATGGCCCAGGCGCTGACGCGCTATCTGAGCCGCCAGATGACCGAGATCGACGGGCAGCGCCTGCCCATCTTCGGTGGCGTCTGGGCGATCTTCGGCCATGGCAATGTCGCGGGCCTCGGCGAGGCGCTCTGGCAGGAGCGCGAGCGCCTGCCGACCTTCCGCGCCCATAACGAGCAGGCCATGGCCCATGCGGCCATCGCCTATGCCAAGGCGAACATGCGCCGCCGCTTCATGGCCGCGACGACCTCGATCGGCCCCGGCGCGACCAATCTCGTTACCGCAGCGGCGCTCGCCCATGTCAACCGCCTGCCGGTGCTTCTGCTGCCCGGTGACGTTTTCGCCAACCGCATTCCCGACCCCGTGCTCCAGCAGGTCGAGCATTTCAGCGACGGCACCGTCTCCGCCAATGATTGCTTCAAGCCGGTCTCGCGCTATTTCGACCGCATCACCCGGCCCGAGCAGATCATCCCGGCGCTCCATCGCGCCATGCAGGTGCTGACCGATCCGGCCGAATGCGGGCCCGTCACGCTCGCGCTCTGCCAGGACGTGCAGGCGGAAGCCTATGACTATCCCGAGAGCTTCTTCGAGGAGCGCCTCTGGACGCCGCGCCGCCCGCGGCCCGACCGGGCCGAACTCGCGGCGGCGGCCACCGCGCTGAAGGCCGCGCAGAAGCCGCTGATCGTGGCCGGCGGCGGCGTGCTCTATTCCGGCGCCAGCGACGAACTCGCCCGCTTTGCGACGCAGACCGGCATCCCCGTCTGCGAGACGCAAGGGGGCAAGTCGGCCCTGCCCGATGAGGCGCCGCTGAACATGGCCGCCGTCGGCGTCACCGGCACGGGCGCCGCCAACCGCCTCGCGGCGGAGGCGGATCTGATCCTTGCGGTGGGCACGCGCCTGCAGGATTTCACCACCGGCTCCTGGGCGCTCTTCGCCGCCGGCAAGAGCGTGATCGGCCTCAACGTTCAGGCCTTCGACGCCGGCAAGCACCGCGCCCTGCCGCTGGTGGCGGACGCCCGCGAGGGCCTCGCCGAACTGCGCGACGCCCTCGCTGGCTGGCAGGCACCCGCGAGCTGGACCGCCGACGCCAAGGCCGGCAAGGCCGCGTGGCGGAAGGAGGCCGCGGCGGTCACCGCCGCGACCAACGCCGCGCTGCCCTCGGACGCTCAGGTCATCGGCGCCGTCCAGCGCAGCCTCGGCGCGGAGGTCATCCTGCTGCATGCGGCCGGCGGCCTGCCCGGCGAATTGCACAAGCTCTGGCAGGCGGGCTCGCCCGGCTCCTACCACGCCGAATACGGGTTCTCCTGCATGGGCTACGAGATCGCCGGCGGGCTCGGCGCCAAGATGGCGCGGCCCGACAAGGAGGTCGTCGTCATGGTCGGCGACGGCTCCTATCTGATGATGAACTCCGAGATCGCGACCTCGGTGATGCTCGGCCTCAGGCTCACCATCGTGCTGCTCGACAATCGCGGCTTCGGCTGCATCAACCGCCTCCAGAACGCGACCGGCAGCGCCTCCTTCAACAACCTGCTGAAGGACGCCCGCCACGAGACCCTGCCCGAGATCGACTTCGTCCAGCACGCCGCCAGCCTCGGCGCGATCGCCGTGAAGGCCGCCTCGATCGCCGAACTGGAAGTTGCTCTGGCCCGGGCGAAGATAAACACCCGCACCACGGTCGTCGTCATCGACACCGACCCGCTGGTCTCGACCGGCGCGGGCGGCGCCTGGTGGGATGTCACGGTGCCGGAGGTCAGCGAACGCGCCGAAGTCCGCGCCGCACGGGCGAGCTATGACGAGCGCCGCAAGCGGCAGACGATCGGTGTGTAATCGGTACAACGTCGCCGTCATCCTGGGCGACCGCAGGTCGACCGGGATCCATCATAGGCCACAGCGCCCTCTGATGGATCCCGGTCTTCGCTGCGCGAAGCCCAGGATGACGGGCGAAGACGATCAGCGAATGGAAGAAAGACCCCACACATGATCCGCATCGGCGCAAACCCCATCGGCTGGTCGAATGACGACATGCTGGAGATCGGCGGCGACATTCCGCTCGAGACCTGCCTGAGCGAGGCCCGCACGGCCGGCTTCACCGGCATGGAGCTCGGCAACAAGTTCCCGCGCACCGCCGCCGCGCTGAAGCCGATCCTCGACGCCCATGGCCACGCACTCGTCTCGGGCTGGTACTCGACCGAGCTTTTGATCCGCGACGTCGCCGCCGAGATGGAGGCCGTGAAGGCTCACGCCACCCTGCTGCGCGACATGGGCTGCACCGTTCTGATCGCGGCCGAGACCTCGAACGCCATCCACTCCGACATGGCCAGGCCGCTCTCGGCCCGCCCGGTGCTGGCGAAGAACGACTGGGCGCCATTCGGCGCGCGCTTCACAAACTTCGCCCAGGGCCTGAAAGCCGAATACGGCCTTCAGCTCGTCTATCACCACCATCTGGGCACGGTGGTGCAGACCGAATCCGAGATCGACCGCTTCATGGCCGTCACCGGCGACGCCGTCGGGCTCCTGCTCGACACCGGCCACGCCACCTGGGGCGGCGGCGATCCCGCCCGCATCGCAAGGCACTGGAAAGCGCGCATCCACCATGTCCACTGCAAGGACATCCGCGAGGCCGTGATGTGGCAGTCCAACAGGGAGGACTGGTCCTTCCTGCAATCGGTGCTGGCCGGTGTCTACACCGTGCCGGGCGACGGGCTGATCGACTATGTCCGCGTGCTCAAGGAGCTGCAGGGCTATTCCGGCTGGATCGTCGTCGAGGCCGAGCAGGACCCGAAGAAGGCAGAGCCCGCAACCTATGCGAAGCTCGGCCACGCCAATCTCAGCCGCTTCGTCAAGGAAGCGGGGCTGGGCTGATCAACCTCCCCCGTCATTCCGGGGCGCCCGCAGGGCGAGCCCGGAACCCATAACCGCAGGTGTCGACGAACAGTCCGGAACGCCGCCACCCTGTCCGGCATCGACAGCGGTTATGGGTTCCGGGCTCTTCGCTGACGCGAAGCCCCGGAATGACGGCGCGGTTCGCCAGCCAGTACCTTAGACCTCAAGGACGCACCCCATGTCCCACCTCAAGATCCGCCCCACCGGCCGCCACGGGCTCGTGACCCGCGTCACGCCTGACAGCGCCGGCTGGACCTATGTCGGCTTCGAGCTGCACCGGCTCAAGGCCGGCGAGAGCGTGTCGGCGGCGACGGGCGATCGCGAGGCCTGCCTCGTCTTCGTCACGGGCAAGGGCGAGGTCGCGGCCGGCGGACAGGCTCTCGGCACCCTCGGCCAGCGCATGAGCCCCTTCGAGGGCAAGCCCTGGTCGCTCTATGTCCCGCAAGGGTCGGACTGGTCGGTGACGGCGACCACCGATCTGGAACTCGCGGTCTGCACCGCGCCCGGCTTGAAGGGCGGCCTGCCGGTGCGGGTGATCGCGCCCGACGATCTCGGCCAGGAGATCCGCGGCAAGGGCAGCAACACCCGCCACGTCACCAACATCCTACCCGAGAACGAGCCGGCGGATTCGCTCCTCGTCGTCGAGGTGATCACGCCGGCCGGTAACACCTCGAGCTATCCGCCGCACAAGCACGACCAGGACGACCTGCCGCGCGAGTCCCATCTCGAGGAGACCTATTACCACCGGCTGAACCCGCCGCAGGGCTTCGGCTTCCAGCGTGTCTACACCGACGACCGCAGCCTCGACGAGGCCATGGCGATCGAGGATGGCGACGTCGTGCTGGTGCCGAAGGGCTACCACCCCTGCGCCACCTGCCATGGCTACGATCTCTATTATCTCAATGTCATGGCCGGCCCGAAGCGGACCTGGAAGTTCCACAACGCCGCCGAGCATGAGTGGCTGACGAAGCTGTGAGGCGGCCGATGTCCTGGCGTCGTTCTCGGGCTTGCCCCGAGAACCTCAGGACGAGAATGCTCGAGCCGGAGATGGTCGGGTCAAGCCCGACCATGACGACGCGCCCCCCCTCACCCCCCGCACTTATAAACCGTCCCGGTCGTCGACGGCCCCTTCCACTTGATGTCGGCGACGCTGGTCAGGACATGGGTGCCGCCGAGATCGGCCGCCCGGATCTTCAGCCGCGAGATCGCAGCGTCCCGCGCCTTGTCGAGGATCAGGACGGAATGCAGCTCGGAGGCGCCGTCGATCTCACCGAGGCTGGTGCAGGATTCCACCACCGCCTTGTTGTCCGTCAGCACGACGATGTTCGACCGCGAGGTCGGGATCGCGCAGGCGCCGAGCAGGACGGGCAGCACGAGGGCCGGCAGCAGCGGGAGACGGGGCATGAAGGCTGTCCTCGGGCGGTGGCGAAACATCGTCCGCCATGATCCGCCGCTTTGCCGCAAATTCAAGGCGCGATCGGCTGGCTAACGAGCAGTCGGCCCGCCGAGATGCAGCACGGCGTCGAGCAGCGTGCGCGCATAGTCCGTCTGCGGCGCGGCGAAGAGCGAGAGGCTCTCTCCCTGCTCGACGATCCGCCCGTTCTGCATCACCACGGTGCGCTCGCACATCATCCGCACGACGTTGAGGTCGTGGCTGACGAAGAGCAGCGCCAGATCGTCCTCGCGCCGCAGCCGGTCGAGCAATTGCAGGATCACCGCCTGAACCGAGACGTCGAGCGCCGCCGTCGGCTCATCGAGGATCAGGAGTCGCGGCCGGCAAGCGATGGCGCGCGCGATGCCGACGCGCGCCTTCTGCCCGCCCGAGAGCTGGTGCGGGAAGCGCTCCAGCAGACTGCTCGGCAGCCCGGCGCGCTCCGCGCATTCGCTGACGCGGGCAGTGAGCGCCGCCCCGTCCTTCATGTTCAGAAGCCGCCGCAGCGGATGGGCGATGCAGTCGAAGGCGTTGAAGCGCGGGTTGAGGCTGTCGGTCGGGTCCTGGAAAACGATCTGGATGTCCTTGCGCAGCGGCGAGCGGTGGAAGTCGCGCGCGGCTTGAGTGCCGATCGCCTGGCCGTCAAACAGGATCTCGCCCTCGCTGGCGTCGATCAGCCGGCAGACCAGCCGCGAGATCGTGCTCTTGCCCGAGCCGGATTCGCCGACGAGGCCGAGGCTCTCGCCGGCCCGGATCGCGAAGGAGACGTCGTTCACCGCGACCACGCCGCGGTCATAGCGCTTCACCAGGTTCTGGACTTCGAGCAGCAGCGGCGTGCCCGGCGCGGGCTTGGCCTTTCTTGAGCCCTCATCCTGAGGAGAAGCCGCAGGCTTCGTCTCGAAGGATGCTCCAGGAGGCTCCGAGACCACTGAACCATCCTTCGAGATGGCCGCTGGCGCGGCCTCCTCAGGATGAGGGCTGTGGGCGACGGCAGACGGCGCCAAGGCCTCCGGCGCCAGATCGGCGATCGTCGAGGTCGCTGTCGGGGAGGCTGCGACCAGGCGCTTGGTGTAGGGGTGCTGCGGCGCGCTGAACAGGGACAGCGGCTGTGCCTCCTCGACGACCTTGCCCTGCTCCATCACGCAGACGCGCTGGCAATAGCGCGAGGCCAGTCCGAGGTCGTGCGTGATCAGGATCATCGCCATGCCGCGCTCGGCGGTGATCTGCGACAGCAGGTCCATCACCGTCTTCTGCGTGGTGACGTCGAGCCCCGTCGTCGGCTCGTCGGCGATCAGGAGCTTGGGTGCGCAGGCGATCGCCATGGCGATCATGACGCGCTGGCACATGCCGCCCGAGAGCTCGTGCGGATAGGCGTCGAGCCGCTTCTCGGGCTCGCGGATCAGCACCGCCTTGAGCAGCTCGAGCGCCCGCGCCCGGCCCTCGCCCGCCGAGATCGGCTCATGGGCCATGATCGCGTCGGCGATCTGCTGGCCGACCGTGCGGATCGGGTTCAGCGCGCCGCGCGGATTCTGGAAGATCATCGAGATCGCCGCGCCATGCAGGCGGCGCAGCTGCTTCGACGACGCCGTGGTGATGTCCTCGCCGGCGAAGCGGATGCGGCCCTGGCTGACCCGGCCCGACGCATCGAGCAGCCGCGTCACCGCAAAGGCCGTCACCGACTTACCTGAGCCGCTCTCGCCGACGACGCCCAGCGTCTCGCCGGCTGCGACCGAGAAGGACACGCCACGCACGGCCTCGACCAGCCCCCGCCGCGTCGAGAAGGTGACGTGCAGATCGTCGATGGCGAGGAGGGGGGCGGTGCTGGCAGGCATAGTGTTCATGGTCTCGCGCCCGTGGCTCGGACCCTCTTCGTCATTCCGGGGCATCGCGCAGCGATGAGCCCGGAACCCAGAACCGATGCCGGCTGGGCAGGAGGCGAAGCACGTCCCGTCATTTCCGCATAAAGCCTGAGGTTCTGGGTTCCGGGCTCGCCCCTTCGGGCCGCTCCGGAATGACGGAGAGGTTCCGGCATGAAACGACCATCACGTCCGCATCCGCGGGTCGAGGATGTCGCGCAGGCCGTCGCCGAGCAGGTTGAAGCACAGGACCGTCAGCATCAGCGCCAGCCCCGGAAAGGCGACGAGCCACCATTTGCCGGTCGAGATGAAGCGCGCGCCCTCCGCGACCATGATGCCCCATTCCGGTGTCGGCGCGGAGACGCCGAGCCCGATGAAGGAAAGCCCCGCCGCGTTCAGGATCGCCCAGCCGAGATTGAGTGAGACCTGCACCGCCATCGCCGGCAGCACGTTCGGCAGCAGGAAGCGCAGCACCACCGAGACATGGCTGTCGCCGCTGGCGCGCGCCGCCTCGACCCAACCGGCATTGCGGCGGACGTTCACCTCGGCTCGCGCGAAGCGGATATAGAACGGCAGGTTGATGATCGCGGTCGCGATGACGATGTTCTCGACCCGGTTGCCGAGCGCGGCGACCATCGCCATCGCCAGCACGAAGAGCGGGAACGCCATCAGCACGTCGACGAAGCGCCCGACATAGCGATCGAGCCGCCCGCCGGTATAGCCGCAGAGGGCGCCGATGACCGCGCCGAGCACAAAGGAGAGGCTGACGGCAGAGGCCGCGATCGCGAGGTCGAGCCGCGCCGCCACGATCAGCCGGCTGAACACGTCGCGGCCGAGCTGGTCGGTGCCCGCCCAATAGATCGCGCTCGGCGGCTTCAGCGCATTGGCGACATCCGACGCGATCGGGTCGAACGGCACGATCCAGGGGCCGATCACGGCGAGCACGCAGAGAATGAAGGCGCCGGCGGCGGCGACCGCCGTGACCGGGTTGCCGCGCAGGATCCAGACGGTGTGACGCAGCGTCGAGGAGGTCATGGCGCAAAGACTCCGCCGTCATTCTCGGGCGAAGCGAAGCGCAGACCCGAGAATCTCGCGCAGGAGACCCTCGTTTCCGAGATGGTCGGGTCAAGCCCGACCATGACATGTGCTGAAAAACCCCTCATTCCACCGACACCCGGGGATCAGCGATGCCGTAGAGCACGTCCACGGTCAGGTTCACCACGACGAAGATCGAGGCCATCAGCAGCACGAAGCCCTGCACAGGGGCGTAGTCAGACGAGAGCAGCGCATCGAGTGCATAGGAAGCGACGCCGGGCCAGGAGAACACCTTCTCGACGAGCACGTTCGCGCCGAGCATGGTCGAGAACACGATGCCCGCGATGGTCAGCACCGGCAGCAGCGCGTTGCGCAGCGCATAGGTGACGATGACCTTAGCCGGCGGCAGCCCGAGCGAACGCGCGGTGCGGACGAAATCGCTGCCGAGCGAAGCCAGCATCGCCGCCCGCGTGATGCGCGCCAGCGGCGCCACCACGAACAGCGCCATCGTCGTCGCCGGCAGCACGAGCTGCGCCGCGGCGGCCCGCCAGCCCTCCCAGTCGCCCGCCAGCGCGAAATCGATCAGCAGGAAGCCGGTCACGCGCGGCGGCAGCGAGGTGAAGATGTCGACGCGCCCCGTCGGGTCGGGCGCGAGGCCCAGCAGATAATAGAAGGCGTAGATCAGCAGCAGCCCCGAGACGAAGGTCGGCACGCAGACGCCGAGCGCGCAGATGAAGCGCACGAGATGGTCGATCCAGGAGCCCTGCCGCAGCGCCGCCGCGACGCCGAGCGGGATCGCCGTCAGCAGCGCGATCAGCAGCGCCGAGAAGGTCAGCTCCAGAGAGGCCGGCAGCCGCGATTTGAGATCCGCCAGCACCGGCTGCCCCGTGGTCAGCGAGCGGCCGAGATTGCCTGAGCCGATATCGCCGAGATAGCGCAGCAGCTGCTCGGGGACCGGCTTGTCGAGGCCCATCTGCTTGCGGATCATCTCGATCTCCTCCTTCCCGGCGCTGGGGCCGGACGCGAAGAACACCGCCGGATCGCCCGGCAGCACCCGCATCAAGAGGAAGGTGAAGACCAGCACGCCGAACAGCGCCGGCAGCGACGAAGCGAAGCGCCAGCCGGCCCGTTTGGCGGTGGTGGAGAGTTGCGACATGAGTTGTCTCGCTCGCCCTTGATCAATTCCTCACCGTCATCCTGGACAAGCCGCGAAGCGGCGCAGGCCGGAATCCATCATAGGGCACCGCAGTGCTTTATGATGGATCCCGGGACTTCGCATGCGCGAAGCCCCAGGATGACGGTGTGCGTTTGCGAGCCGATCAGCCCAACATCACTTCCGGCTCAGATCCCGGAAGTCGATCTGCCGGTGGAACTGGTAGACATAGCCCTCGATCGAGGGCGCCATCACCGCGTCCTGCGAGGGCTGCCAGAGCGGGATCTGCGGCATCAGCTCGAAATGCCGCGTGTTGAGCTGCTTGCCCAGCGCCGCATACTTGGCCATGTCCGGCTCGAAGCGGGCGGTCTGGGCCCAGTCCGTGATCTGCGGATCGTTGATCGAGGAATAGTTCCAGCGGATCGGGCCGATGTAGAAGTTGCGGTAGAAGTAGTCCATCGAAGGCAGCCAGGCGACGATGCCCTCGGTGAAAAACGGCACCTTCTTCTCGTTGATCAGCGTCGACATCTGCGCGTCCGGCAGCTTCTGGATCTCGACCTTGATGCCGATCTTGGCGAGCGCCTCCTTCAGCAGCGCCGCCATCGGCTCGGCCGTGCCGGCCTGGCCGACATTGAAGGAGAAGGTCGTCGAGAACCCGTCGGGGAAGCCCGCCGCGGTCAGCAGCTTCTTGGCCTCCGCGAGGTCGGTCTTCACCGGCTGCGGGATCGGGAAGGTCTCGCCCGTCGGCGCCTTGCCATCCGCCCAGGTCGCGCCATAGAGCGGCTTGCCGCGGCCGAACAGCGCCGCCTTGAACATGTCCTCATAGGGCAGCGCATAGGCGATCGCCTTGCGCACCTCGAGCTTGTCGAAGGGCGGCATCTGGTTGTTGAACGAGACGAAGGTGATGGCGTTGTATTGCGGGGTCGAGATGACCTTGAGCTTGCCCTTCTTCTCGAGATCGGCCGCGTCGGTCGCCTGCAGGTCGATGGCGATGTCCGCATCGCCCTTCTCGACGAGGTTGGCGCGGGTCGCCGCCTCGGGAATCGTCTGGGTGATGATGCGCTTGAAGGCGGCGGGCTTGTCGGCCGAGCCGCGGTTCCAGTCCGGATTGCGGCGCAGGATCGTGGTCTCGCCCGGCTTGAAGCTCTCGATGATATAGGCGCCGGAGCCGGCGGTGTTCTCCTTCAGCCAAGCCAGCGCCCAGGGGTCCTCCGGCGTCGCCTTCGACTTGGCGAGCTTGGAGTTGAAGATCACCGGATAGACCACGGCGAGATTGGCGAGCGCCAGCTTGTCCGGCTTCGGCAGCGTCACCTCGAAGGTGTGGGCGTCGACGACTTTGAACTGGTCGGGGCTGGTCAGCGAACCGGTCAGAAGCTGGCCCTTGCCGAGCACATTGGCCGTGACGGCGCGGTCGAGCGACCACTTCACGTCCTCCGCCGTTACCGGCGTGCCGTCGTGGAACTTGGCGTCCTTGCGCAGCTTGAAGGTGATCTTCAGCCCGTCGGGGCTGACCGTGTAGCTCTCGGCGAGCTCGGGCTGGAACTTGTCCAGATCGAAGACCCATTTGCCGTCGAGCTGCTTCTTTCCGAAAGAGAGCAGCCGGTCATAGGTCAGGAGCGAGAGGCCGAAAGCCTCGCGGGTCGAGCCCGGAATGTTCGGATCGAGCGTGTTGATCGCGGCGCCGGTGACGTGGCGCAGTGTCTCGGCGCGCGTCTGCGCCAGAGCCGGCAGCGCCGTTGTCGTCAACAGTGCCGCCGCGAGGCAGGCGGTCCGCAGCATGCTCATGATGATCCCCTCTGTTTTTGTGGTTCGGTCGACAGGTTGGTTCCGAACGGAACAGGATGCAAGCGGGGTGCCATGCGCGCCACGCTCAGCCCGCCGCCGCCGGGGGCCGGATCACCGCCTGCGGCTCGTCATAGGCCTGGAATTCCGCCCAGAGCCCTTCGATGTCGGCGCGGAACAGACCCCGGGTCAGCCCGCTCACCAACCGGGGCACGGCCGTCGTCATGGCGTTGATCGAGGAGCCCGAGGCGCCGAAGCTCATCGTCGAGGCGATGCTGAAGAGATGGATGTCGGCGATCCAGGGCGTCGCGCCGGGCACGCGTTCGGTCAGGGCATAATCGTCGGCGAGATAGGGAAAGCGCGCCAGCCGCTCGTCGCGCTCGGCGACGGGCGGGGTGTAGCGATCGCCCCAGGAGGCGATGTTGCCGGCAAAGCGCGCGAGTTCCGGCCGCGCGGCGAAGTCGATCTCGATGCCGGACGCACAAATCACGAAATCCACGGTCAGGCCGCCGGACGGCGTCGCCAGTTCGACCCCTCCCAACCCGTCGATGGCGCTCGCGACAGGCGATCCCAGATGCAGCCGAAAGGCGTCGTGGGTGGCGCAGCGATCATAGGTCGCCTGCGGAAACCCCTCGCGCAGCCCCATGATCGCGCTCATGAAACGCCAGCGCCAGGCATCGTCGAGATCGCCGAGATGGCGCAGGAAGCCGCGGAAGGTCAGCCAGCGATAGGGCTGCACCACCTGGATCTCCTGGCGCCGGCAGAGCAGATGCACCTCGGCGGCCCCGGCCTCCAGCGCGGTCGCGGCATTGTCGAAGGCCGAGGCGCCGGCGCCGATGACGGCGACGCGCTTGCCCGCCAGCGCCGCGAAGTCGATCGCTTCCGCGCAATGGGCCCGGCGCGTCGGCGGCAGCGCCGCAATCACCCCCGGAAAGCTCCAGTCGCCCATGCTCTCCTGGCCGGTCGCCAGCACGACCTTGCGCGCATAGAGCCGGCTCTCGACGCCATGGCTGCGGACCGTCAGCGCCAGCAGCCCGTCCGCGGGCGCGATGTCGACGACCTCGGCCTCGTTGCGGACGGGCAGGCCGGTGACATGGCGGAACCAGTCGAGATAATCGGCCCAGTAGCCCTTCGGGATCAGCGCCAGTTCATTCCAGCTGTCGGCGCCGTATTTCGCCTCATGCCAGGACTGGTAGGTCAGGCTCGGCACGTCGAGGTCGGGGCCGGTGAAGTCCTTCGGGCTGCGCAGCGTGTGCATCCGCGCATAGCTCCGCCAGGGGCCCTCCTGCCCGGCCGGCGCCTTGTCCAGAACCAGGATGTTGTCGACGCGCGAGCGCAGCAGGCCGAAGGCCGTGGCGAGGCCACACTGGCCGCCGCCGACGATGATCACGTCATGGGCCGGCTGGCCGTCCGGCCCCGTCTTCGGCGTCAGCCAGGGTGCACGCGGATGGGCGATGCGGGCGAGATCGGCCGCGACGCGGCTTTCGAGCAGGGAGAGACCGTCATGTTTCATGGCCGCCCCCGATGCAGCGTTCATGCCGTCCACGGCGCCCTCTCCGCTCAGGCCGCCAGCCAGCCGCCATCGACCACCATCGTGGTGCCCGTGCTGAAGGATGAGGCATCGCTGGCGAGATAGAGGGCGGCCTGCGCCACCTCCTCCGCGCGGCCGAAGCGCTTCATCGCATGGCGGTTGCGCGAGGCCTCCCGCACCGGCTCCGGATCGGCATGGCGGGCGAAGCTGCGTCGCAGCATCGGCGTGTCGATGGCACCGGGCGCGATCGCGTTCACGCGGATGCCGTCGGCGGCGTAATCCAGGGCCATCGTCCGCGTCAGCGAAAGGATCGCGCCCTTCGCGGCGATGTAAGCGCTGTTGCCGCGCCCGCCGGCGAGCGCAAGTTGCGAGGCGAAGGTCACGATCGCTCCGCCGCCGCGGGCCTGCATCCGCGGGATCGCCGCGCGCGCGAACAGGAAGGTGCCGCCGACATTGGCGCGGAACACGGCCTCCCAATCGTCGGGCGCCGTCGTCGTCACCGTGCCGCCGCAGGAGAACCCCGCCGCGGTCACCAGCACGTCCGGGCCGCCGAAACGGGCCTCGCAGGCCGCCACGGCTGCCTCGGCCAATCCAGGCTCACCCACATCGCCGCACTGGACAATGCCCGCGCCTCCCGACGCGGTGAGCTTCGCCAGCGTCTCCGCGAGGCCGGCCTCGTCGCGGTCGACCAGCGCGAGCTGCGCGCCCTCGGCCGCGAACAGGAGCGCGATCGCCTGGCCGATGCCAGAGCCCGCGCCCGTCACCAGGGCCGTCTTGCCGGCGAGCTTCATCGTCCCGTCTCCATGCTTCGTCCGTGAGCCTGCCACCAGGCGGCCAGCCTGTCGGCCGACGCCAGCCCCTCGGTCTGAGCCGACCAGCCGATGTCATGCGCGATCCGGGCCACGGCCATCGGCGCGCGGTCGGACGGGCCGTGGAAATCGATGGTCGCCGCCTCGCCCGGCTCGGCCAGGCGGCAGACGAAACCCGGGAAGGCCTGCGCCAGCCGCTGCCCCCAGTCGAGCAGCGTGAAGCGCGTTCCCGTCGAGACATTGTAGACGCCGTGGCCCAGCTTCTCGGCTGCGGCCACCGCCAGCAAGGCGTCCGCCACGTCGGGAGCGTAAATCCAGTCCCGAAGACCCGGCCGCGGCAGGATCGCGGGCTCGCCCGCCACGGCTGCCGCCAGGATCTGGCAATGCGGGCTCAGCGTGTCGCGCACGCCCGTCGCATGCTCCCAGGGCCCGAAGACCCCGCTCAGCCTAAGACTCACCACGTCGAGCCCCCAGAGATCGCCGAGCCGTGCACCGACCCGTTCGCTGGCCCATTTCGTGATGGCATAGAGCCCGACGGGATCGCCCGGTGTCGTCTCCTCCAGTTCGGCGACACGCTCGCCGGTCGCGCCATAGGCGGCCGCCGAGCTCAGATTGACCACCCGTCGCACGCCGGTCGCCCGCGCCGCCGCCAGGATCGGCACCTGCGCCAGGAGATTGACCTTCAGCGTCGTCGCCGGGTCGCTTGCGTCCCGCTCGCGCCCGGCGGTGATCGCCGCGCCCATCACGACGAGATCGGTGCCCGGCTCGATCGCCGCCGCCACGGCGGCCTCGTCGGTGACGTCGCCCTGGATGGCGATGAAGCCGCCCGGCAGCTTGGCGAAGGCCTGCAGTGCGGCCTCAGGGATCGGCGAGCGGTCGAAAGCCGTCACCGCATGCCCGGCGCGCAGCAGCGCCTCTGCGATGTTCAGCCCGACGAAGCCGGCCCCGCCGAAGATCAGAGTTCTCACCAAGGGACCTTTCGTCGGGTCAGGTGGCGCCGGCCATCCGCAGGGATGCGGCGCGTTCGCTGGAGAAGAGCTTGCGGCCGCAGCTAAGGATGCCGCCGTCGCGGCGGCAAGCCGCATCATGCGCGGAGGCCTGCGCGTTCTCGTCGGGGCGTGCCGCATTGCAAGGCGCGCCCTCATCGGCTAGGGCTCCGCCATCATCCTCCGGCCCCGTTTCACCGCAGCGGCCCGGCGCTTCGTCGCCGCGCCCCGAGGCGACCCTATCCCCGCGCGGCGCCGGTCCTGCCCATCGTTGCAGAGGAGCCTGTCATGGCCCGCAAGAAATCGAAGCCGCTCGAGGCTGAGTTCGTGATGTTCGACGTCGTCTATGTCGATGGCTCGCGCCGCTCCAACCGGCGTGTGCCCACCGCCCTGCTCGGCGGGCTCGACGGCGATGAACCGGCCCGCGACGCCATCATGGAGCAGGACCGCCTCATCGCCGAGAAGTCCGGCATGCCGCCGCTCGAAATCGCCAGCCTGACCCGCTCGGGCAAGCCGGCCGAGAAGCCGGCCCGCAAGGCGGGCTGAAACGGCCGACGGCGCGAGACGCGGCGGGTGTTCGACAAGCAACGCGCACAGGGATTTAACCCAAAAGGCGCCCTTGTCCTTGACCTGCCCAAGCTCCTGCATTTTAGTCCAAGCAGCCTTTGGGAGGCTGCAAAAAGGGACAAGAAATGCGTACCATTCTGATTGTCGGAGCTCTGGCGACTGTGCTCGCCGGCTGCCAGACGGCGCAGGAGTCGCTCGCCGATGCTGAGATCACCTGCGAGGCGCAGGGCTTCCGCCCCGGCACGCGCGCCTATCAGCAGTGCCGCTCCGCCAACTACGTGGAAAACCGCCGCGCCTCGAACGAGGCCGGCAGCGCGGTGGCGGCCGGCGTTGCCGCCGGTGTCGTCGGCGGCGCGATCGCGGCCTCCGCGAACCGCGGCTATTATCGCCGTGGCTACTATTACGGCCCCGGCTACTGGTGGTGAGATCACGGCGTGCCGCTCGCGCGGCGCGCTGACGCAAAGAGCCCTGCCGCAGCGATGCGGCAGGGCTTTTTCATTGCGACGTTGATCGCTTCGACCGTGCGTCGGGATCAGCGCTTCGTGGAGCGCCGGCGCGGGGGCGGGTTGTCGCTCGTCGTCGCCGAGGCGATCAGCGACCCGATGACATAGACCGCGATGCCGACGCCGATCATGGCGGCGATGGGCTCGCGCTCGGCCCTGTGTGCGATCATGCGGCTTCCGTAATCGGCATAGTCGCGCGCCTGATCCACATAGTCGCGAGCCTGGTTGCGCGCACTGCCGGAATGGCTGCGCAGCCACTTCTCCCCGTTCTTGAGCAGGCCTTCGCCCGAATCGACAGCCTCGCTGCCATAGCCCTGGAGCATCCGCGTCCAGCGGCCGAAATCGGGCTGGTAACGCTCGAAGCGGGAAGGCGAGGGGCGCATGGCGGCCCAGGCGATCAGGCCGACGCTCAGCGCGCCGAGCCCGAAAGCGGCCAGCGGATGCCGCTCCACCGCGTCGCGAACCGCCTCGCCGCCCTCGCGCGCCATTTCCATGGGGTCGGATTCGGTCAGCGCATCCTTGGCGCGCTGATAGCCGTCGCGAACAGTGTCGGTCGCCTTCTCGGCCAGATTGGAAGCCTTGGCGCGGACGGTACCGGCCAGGTTCTCGGCATCGTCCCGAGCCTCGTCGATGCTCTTAGGCACGTCGGGCGGGAAGCTGTTCATGGTCGCCATCGTCGGATCTCCTCATGCGGGCGGCGAAAGGGAATGCCCGTGCGGGCGCCGTCGCCGGCGGCTCGGGCCGTTGCGGAGAGAACGACCCATGGCCGGGAGTGTTCCCGAGGAATCCGCTCGGCTGGCACATCGAGCGGACGGAAACAGAGAAGGCGGCATTGCGACGCAGCATCGTCACGAGGAGGCCGCGATTGGATGCGATCCCTCGATTCCCATCCTGCAGAGAAAGGAGACGCGAATGGATGTTCAGCACCTCCTCATCCCGCACCCCGGAATCCTCTCGGATCCGGAATGGATCGCCCTGGAGAGCATCGAAGAGCAGACCTCACGCTTCGTCTTCGACGACTCGATGCTGCATGTGCTGGCGGATCGCGGCCTGGTCGAATCCGCCGGCGAAAGCTGGCGCATCACCGAGCATGGCCAGCGCCGCCTGAACGAGCGCGACGCCTGACCGCTCGGCGATGAGGGATCGAACCACGGCCGGCCGCACCGCGCGCCGGCCGTTTTCGTTCTGGAAATCGGGACCACCGCTCCCCATTCTCGGGGCACAGCCCGCCGCAGCAGGATCCGCCATGGCCAAGCCCGTCAGCATCACCGTCTCCCACGAACTCGGCCGCGAGGGCGCCGTCGCGCGCCTGCGCGACGGGCTCGACCGCATTCGCGACCGGCTGGGCATGGTGAAGATGGATCTCGTCGAGGAGCACTGGGAGGGCGACAGCCTGCATTTCGGCGTGGCCGCTCTGGGTTATACCGTCCGCGGCCGGCTCGATGTCGAGCAGACGCTGGTCAGGGTCGAGATGATGCTGCCCTGGGTCCTGGCTGTCTTCGCGGAAAAGCTGAAGATTGGCGTCGAGAAGCAGGGACAGATCCTGCTCGAAAAACCGCGAGCCTGATCTCTTCGTCGCGAAACCTGCGCGAGACTGACCATCGCAGCCGCGTTTTCGGTCCGACCGCGCGCTTCACTGTTGAAATTGCATAGGGCAGCCGCCATGGTCGCCGCTCGCACCCGATTTGCCTCCGACGCCTTCTGACCGACCGGGAGACCCATGCATCACGGCCCGCTGATCGCCATTCTCGTCGCGGGCCTCGGCCTGGCCTTCGTCTTCGGGGCGCTTGCCCAGAAGCTCCGCATCTCCCCCCTGGTGGGCTATCTCGTTGCCGGCGTCGCGGTCGGCCCTTTCACCCCCGGCTTTGTCGCCGACCAGAACCTCGCCAACGAACTGGCCGAGATCGGCGTCATCCTGCTGATGTTCGGCGTCGGCCTGCATTTCTCGCTGAAGGACCTGCTGTCCGTGAAGGCGATCGCCGTGCCCGGTGCCATCGTCCAGATCGGCGTCGCGACGCTGCTTGGCATGGGCCTCGGCCTGCTGATGGGCTGGGGCTGGATCGCCGGCCTCGTCTTCGGGCTGGCGCTGTCGGTGGCGAGCACGGTCGTGCTGTTGCGGGCGCTGCAGGAGCGGCGGCTCGTCCAGAGCGAGAAGGGCAAGATCGCCGTCGGCTGGCTGATCGTCGAGGACCTCGCCATGGTGCTGGCGCTGGTGATGATCCCGGCCGTCGCCGACGCGCTGCACGGCGCCCAGCCCGGTATCCCCTCGCCGCTCTCGAGCCAGTTCGACCTCGGCCTCTGGGGTGTTCTCGGCTTCACGCTGATGAAGGTCGTTGCCTTCATCGCCTTCATGCTCGTCGTCGGGCGGCGCGTCATTCCCTGGATCCTGCACTGGGTCGCCCATACCGGCTCGCGTGAGCTCTTCCGCCTCGCCGTGCTGGCGGTGGCGCTCGGCGTCGCCTTCCTCGCGGCCAGCCTGTTCGGCGTCTCCTTCGCGCTCGGCGCCTTCTTCGCCGGCATGATCCTGAGCGAATCCCCGCTGAGCCAGCGCGCGGCGGAGGAATCGCTGCCGCTGCGCGATGCCTTCGCGGTGCTGTTCTTCGTCTCGGTCGGCATGCTGTTCGACCCCGCGATCCTGCTGCGGGCGCCCGGACCGCTGCTGGCGACGCTGGCGATCATCCTGATCGGCAAGTCGCTCGCGGCCTGGCTGATCGTGCGCGCCTTCGGCAAGTCGAACGGGGTGGCACTGACGATCTCGGCCTCGCTCGCGCAGATCGGCGAGTTCTCCTTCATCCTCGCCGGGCTTGGCGTCTCGCTCGCGATCCTGCCGCCGCAGGGCCGCGACCTGATCCTGGCCGGCGCGATCCTCTCGATTCTGCTCAACCCGGTGCTGTTCGCGCTGGTCGACCGCTTCGCCGGCGACGCTGCGCCCAAGCCCAAGCCGACGCCATCCCCCGCCGCGGGCGTTGGTGACGCCTCCCCACCGGTATCCGCGGCGGAGCCGGCGCCCGATCTCGACATCACTCCGACCACGCTCTCCGACCACATGGTCGTCGTGGGCTATGGCCGAGTCGGAGCGCTGCTCGGCGCCGGGCTCAAGGCGCGCGGCGAAAAGGTGCTGGTGATCGAGGAACAGGGCGATGCGGTCGCGACGGCGCGGCGCGACGGCGCGGAGCTGCTGCTCGGCAATGCGGCCGATCCGGCGGTGCTGGCGGCCGCTGGTCTCGACCGGGCGCGGCGGCTCTTCGTCGCCATCCCGCAGAGCTTCGAGGCGGGTCAGGTCTGCGAACAGGCGCGGCGCGACAACCCGGCCCTGCCGATCGTCGCCCGCGCCCATTCGGACGCCGAGGTGGCGCATCTGACCCGCTGCGGCGCCACGCTGACGATCATGGGCGAAGCCGAGATCGCCCGCGCCATGCTGGCGCTCTGCGGGGCCGGAGAGCCGCCTGATGCAAAGGACGCGACGCCGGCGGCTTGAACGGCGAAACAACTGGCTCGGAAACACCGGCCGTCATCCTGGGCGAGCGAAGCTCGACCGGGATCCATCGGAGGACTGCGACGGCGCTCAATGATGGGTCCCGGCCTGCGCCGCTACGCGGCTTGTCCAGGATGACGGGGTTCGTCGGCGCCAGACCTGAGGCGATCTCAGACCATCTCGAACCGGATGTCCTGCGCGCCTTCCCAGAGCGTCTTGCGGCCGAGCGTGTAGAGGTTCTCGAGCCCTGAGGTCAGGGTGATGAAGTGGTTGCCGGCGAGCTGGCCCATCTTGCTGGCGAAATGCACGCCGCCATAGGCGAGCAGGATCTCGGTCTCGCTGATGCCGCCCGGATAGAGGATGATCTGCCCCGGCGCCGGATAGCTGGTGTGGTTCTCGTAGCCGACGCCGAAATCGAGATCGCCGAGCGGCATCCAGACGCCCTCGCCGCTCCAGCGCACATGCACGATCTTGCTGGTGAACGGCATGTGCCGGAGGAAGGCGGCGCAGGTCTTGGGCGCGTTTTCGAGCTCGAGCTTGGCTTCGAAGGTGAAGGGACCGGCGGTGACGATGAGCTGGGACATGCGGGTGCGCCTCTGAGATGGATGCCGTTACCGCCGGGAACGCCCTGAGGGGGCCGAGCCACGAGACGGTAGAATAAGATTATTTGTGAAATGATCTTATCCCGATTACCCTAGCATAAGGAGGTGCGCCATGGCGACAATGACGATTTCCTTGCCCGATCCGATGAAGGAATGGATCGAGGCCCAGATCAAGCAGGGCGAATACGCGAGCACGAGCGACTATGTCCGCGACCTCGTCAGGCGCGATCGCGAGCGACGCGCGCATCCCGAGCTGACCCTGGCGGATCTCCAGCGCATCGTCGCGGAATCGCGCGCCAGCGGCACCAGCGAAAAGACACTGCCGGACATTCTGGCTCAGGCGAAACGTGCTGCGGAGGTCAAGGCTGGCCGCAATGGCTGATTTCAGGCTGACGAAAAGAGCGGAGGCCGATCTATTCGACATCGCCCTGTTCGGCCTGGAGCGGTTCGGCGAACGGCAGGTCGAGGCCTATCTCGCCGAACTCGATCACGTCTTCGGCCTGCTGGCTGACCATCCACGCATGGGCCGCGTGGCCCAGGCCATCGCGCCGGGCGTGCGGCGCCACGAGCATCGCGCGCACGTCATCCTCTATGAAGAGATGCAGACTGGCGTCCGGATCCTCGCCGTCGTCCACGCCAGCAGCCTCCGCAGACTGACGCTGTGACGGCGCTCGGCCGCTACGAGAACGCCGCCTTCAGGTCGAGCGTCCCGACCGTGCCGATCGCCTCGTAATTGCGCTTCAGCCAGCGCCTGGCCGCCGCACGACCGATGTCGCGCAGGCGCAGCAGGAAATCCCAGTCCGCATTGAGCCGCGAGGAGGAGGTCATCTCCGCCAGCGGCGGGCCGCCATCGATCCGGTGCATCAGCACGCGCTTGTACTCGTTCTTGTCGAGCTTGCCGCTGTCGACCAGCCGGTTGACGAAGTCGATAGCGCGCAGTTCGCGCAGCAGCGAAGCGTTGAAGGTGATCTCGTTCAGCCGGTCCTGAATGTCGCGCGCCTTGGTCGGCAGCTCCTTGCGCAGCAGCGGGTTGATCTGGACCAGCAGGATGTCGTCGCCCGCCGCCTCGTAGAACAGCGGGAACAGCGCCGGATTGCCCATATAGCCGCCGTCCCAATAGGCCTCCTTGCCGATCTCGACCGCCTGGAACAGCATCGGCAGGCAGGCCGAGGCCATCAGATGGTCGGCGGTCAGCTCCGGCCCGTTGAACAGCTTGATCTTGCCGCTGCGGACATTGGTGGCGGCGATGAACAGCTTCACCTGCGTGCAGGCGCGGACCTTGTCGAAATCGATCAGATCCGCGATCACCCCGCGGAGCGGATTGATGTTCAGCGGGTTGATGTCGTAGGGGCTCGCCACCTTCGAGAACATCTCGAACCAGAGCATGCCCGGCGGCACGCCGTTGCTGCCGCCCCAGGCGCCGAGCAGCGTGTCGATCAGCGAGCGCTCGGAGCCGCCATATTTCCCGTCGACGCTGATCGCCCGCCAGAAGGTCTCGAGCTTGCTGCGCGCGCCCTCGGGCCCGCCCTCGATCCAGCCTTCCGCCAGCACGACGGCGTTCATCGCCCCCGCGCTGGTGCCCGACAGCGCCTCGATCGCGAGCCGCCCATCCTCCAGGATCGCGTCCAGCACGCCCCAGGTGAAGGCGCCATGCGCGCCCCCGCCCTGAAGCGCGAGCGAGACCGATTTCTGCGCCTTGGGGCCGGCGAGCCCCAGGATGGGCGATGCCGCTTTCTTGCGGCCGGTCACGCGGCGGTCCAGCCGCCATCCATCGGCAGCGTCGTGCCGGTGATCGACTTGGCCGCATCGGTGCAGAGGAAGACGGCGAGCGCCGCCACCTGCTCGACGGTGACGAACTCCTTGGTCGGCTGGGCCGTGAGCAGCACGTCGTTGATGACCTGCTCCTTGGTCAGCCCGCGCGCCTTCATCGTGTCGGGGATCTGCTTTTCCACCAGCGGCGTCCAGACATAGCCCGGCGCGATCGCGTTCACCGTGATGCCCTTGGTCGCGACCTCGAGCGCCACCGTCTTGGTGAAGCCGGCGATGCCGTGCTTGGCCGCGACATAGGCACTCTTGTAAGGCGAGGCGACGAAGGCATGCGCGCTGGCCGTATTGATGATCCGGCCCCAGCCCTTCGCCTTCATCTTCGGCAGCGCGGCGCGGGTGGTGTGGAAGGCCGAGGACAGGTTGATCGCGATGATCTGGTCCCACTTCGCCAGCGGGAACTCGTCGACCGGAGCGACATGCTGGATGCCGGCATTGTTGACGAGGATGTCGACGGCGCCGAACTCGGCCTCCGCCTGGGCGATGAAGCCGGCGATCTCCTCGGGCTTGGTCATGTCGGCGGCCGAGAACAGCACCTTGACCCCGAACTCGTTGGCCAGTTCGGAGCGCAGCGTCTCCGCCTCGTCGGCGGGCAGGATGCCGTTGATGACGAGATGGGCGCCCTCCTTGGCGAGAGCCCTGGCATAGGCGAGCCCGATGCCGGAGGTGGATCCGGTGATGGCGGCCGCACGGTCTTTGAGAAACATCGGCGTCTGGGCTCCTGACAATCGCTCGAAAAGTGCTTAGGTTCGGCCGGACAGGGCAGCGCCGCCGCGGCGGGACCGCCCGGACAGGATCGCCGCACGTTGCCCGATGACCCTTCGCAACGCAACATGACCAAAATGCAGCCGCACGCCCACAGCCATGGCGACCATGCCCATGCCTCGCACGAGGCCGGCGAATGCCGCCATGCCCATGACCACCGCGCCCATGCCGAGGAAGCGCTCGCCCGCGCCGAGCGGATCTGCCGCGAGCGCGGCCTGCGCATGACGCCGATCCGTGCCAAGGCGCTGCAGGCGCTCCATGCCGATCACCGGCCCGTCGGCGCCTATGATCTCGCCGACCGCATCTCGCCCGCCGGCGGGCGCCGGCTGGCGCCGATCTCGATCTATCGTGCGCTGGATTTCCTGGTCGAGCAGGGCTTCGTCCACCGGCTCTCCTCGCGCAACGCCTATGTCGCCTGCCTGCACGGCCATGGCGCGGGCGATGTGGTCGCCTTCCTGATCTGCGAGGCCTGCGGCGGCGTCGACGAGGATTCCTCGCCGGCGATGAAGCAGGCCGTAGCCGCCATCGCCCAGTCTCGCCAGTTCGCCCCCTCGCATCAGGTCGTCGAGATCGTCGGGCGCTGCGAGCATTGCCGGAACCTGCAGTCATGAACGGAACGCGCGAGACGGAGCACGGCCGATGAACGAGCGGGCCCTCCCCTGCCTCGGCGCCGAGCATTCGGGGCCGCAGCCGCGCCATCTCACCGTGCCCGTGCGCGTCGGCAATGTGCTCGTCGGCGGCGGCGCGCCGATCGTCGTCCAGTCGATGACGAACACCGACACCGCCGACATCGCCGCCACCGTGGCGCAGGTCGCGGCGCTCGCCCGGCAGGGCTCGGAACTCGTCCGCATCACGGTCGACCGCGACGAGGCGGCGGCTGCCGTGCCCAAGATCCGCGAGCGTCTCGACCGCGTCGGCATCGACGTGCCGCTGATCGGCGATTTCCATTATATCGGCCACAAGCTTCTGGCGGAGCATCCGGCCTGCGCCGAGGCTCTGGCGAAATACCGGATCAACCCCGGCAATGTCGGCTTCAAGGACAAGAAGGACCGCCAGTTCGGCCAGATCGTCGAGCTCGCGATCAAACACCGCAAGGCCGTCCGCATCGGCGCCAACTGGGGTTCGCTCGACCAGGAGCTGCTGACCGCGCTGATGGACGAGAACGCGCTCCAGCCGCGCCCGCTCGATGCCCGCGCCATCATGCGCGAGGCGATGGTCCAGTCCGCCCTGCTCTCGGCGGTTCGGGCGGAGGAGATCGGGCTCGGCAAGGACCAGATCATCCTCTCCGCCAAGGTCTCGGGCGTGCAGGACCTGATCACGGTTTACCGCATGCTGGCCCAGCGCTCCGACTACGCCATCCATCTCGGCCTCACCGAGGCCGGCATGGGCTCCAAGGGCATCGTCGCCTCCTCGGCGGCACTCGGCATCCTGCTGCAGGAGGGCATCGGCGACACGATCCGCTTCTCGCTGACGCCCGAGCCCGGCGGCGACCGCACACTCGAGGTCAAGGCGGCGCAGGAACTGCTGCAGACCATGGGCTTCCGCGCCTTCGTGCCGCAGGTCGCCGCCTGCCCCGGCTGCGGCCGCACCACCTCGACCGTGTTCCAGGAACTCGCCCGCGACATCCAGGACTGGATCGCCGGCTCGATGCAGGACTGGAAGACGCGCTATCCCGGCGTCGAGGCGCTGAACGTCGCGGTGATGGGCTGCATCGTCAACGGACCGGGCGAATCCAAGCATGCCGATATCGGCATCTCGCTGCCCGGCACCGGCGAGGAGCCGACGGCTCCGGTCTTCGTCGACGGAAAGAAGGTCAAGACCCTGCGCGGTCCGGCGATCGCCGCCGAATTCAAGGCGATGGTGGCCGACTACGTGACCCAGCGCTACGGCCGGCGCGCCGATGCGGCCGAGTGACACGACGGCGCAACGCCTGTCGTGTTCCGGATGCATGACGGTGCCTTTGCGTGAGGACGCCGTTATGCTAGAGGCCCCGGCCTTTCGCTGCAGCGCAGCGCGCGCGGAGATCCCCGATGGGGCATGACCTGACGAATCCCCCGACCCAGAGGACGGAGGATTCCCGTTTCGGCCTGGACAACGGTCACAACGGACATCACGGCCCGGCCAAGCATGGCCATGGCAGCTACGCGGCGCTGGCGCTGGGCGCGCTCGGCGTCGTTTATGGCGACATTGGCACGAGCCCGCTTTACGCCCTGCGCGAAACCGTGCTGGCTGCGACGGGCGCGGCCTCGGGCGGCCATGGCGGCGCGTCCGACATCGTGCTGGCGGCCCCCATCCCGCGTGAGATCATCATCGGCGTTCTCTCGCTGATCCTCTGGTCGCTCGTCATCGTCGTCACGCTCAAATATGTCGTGCTGCTGCTCAGCGCCGACAACAACGGCGAAGGCGGCACGCTCACCCTCGTCGCCCTGGCGCAGCGGGCCCTGGGCCGCATGCGCGGTGGCGTCGTGCTGTTCCTCGGCATGGCCGGGGCGGCGCTGTTCTACGGTGACGCCGTCATCACGCCGGCGATTTCCGTGCTGTCGGCGGTGGAGGGCATCAAGCTCGTGACGCCGGCGCTCAACGACTATGTCGTGACGATCGCCTCGGGCATCCTGATCGCACTCTTCCTCGTCCAGAGCCGCGGTACCGCGAAGGTCGCGAATTTCTTCGGCCCGATCATGATGGTCTGGTTCCTGACGCTCGCAGGCTTGGGCATCTATCACATCGCCGACGATCTCGGCGTCTTCGCCTCGATCAACCCCTATTGGGGCTTCCGCTTCTTCTTCGACCATCCCGGCGTCTCGCTCGCCGTGCTCGGCTCAGTCTGCCTGGCGGTGACGGGCGCCGAGGCGCTCTATGCCGATATGGGCCATTTCGGCCGCGGGCCGATCCGCAGCGCCTGGATCTGGATGGTGTTTCCGGCCCTCTGGCTCAACTATCTCGGCCAGGGCGCGCTGATCCTCTCCGACCCCACGGCCATCGACAACCCCTTCTACAAGCTGGCCCCGGAAGGCTTCATCCTGCCGCTCGTGGTGATGGCGACGGTGGCGACGATCATCGCCAGCCAGGCCGTGATCACCGGCGCCTTTTCGCTGACGCGCCAGGCGATCCAGCTTGGCCTGCTGCCGCGCCTCGAGATCCGCCACACCTCGGAACAGACTTCGGGCCAGATCTACATCCCGCGCATCAACGTGATGCTGCTGGTCGTGGTGCTGCTGCTGGTCTGGACCTTCCGGACCTCGTCCAACCTGTCGCATGCCTATGGCATTTCGGTCTTCGGCGCGATGATGGTGGATTCGCTTCTGGCCTTCATCGTCATCTGGAAGGGCTGGCGCTGGTCGCTGGCCGCCACGCTGGCGGTGGTGACGCCCTTCCTCGTCATCGACGTCGCCTTCTTCGCGGCCAACATGCTGAAGCTGTTCAGCGGCGGCTATGTGCCGGTGCTGCTCGCGATCATGCTCATCGTCCTGATGTGGACCTGGGTGCGCGGCACCAAGATCCTCTTCGACAAGACCCGCAAGACCGACGTGCCGCTGCTCGAACTCGTCGGCATGCTTTCCAAGAGCCCGCCCTATCGGGTCAAGGGCATGGCCGTGTTCCTCACCAGCGATCCCGAAACCGCGCCGGCCTCGCTCCTCCACAACCTCAAGCACAACAAGGTGCTGCATGAGCGCAACGTGATCCTGACCGTGCGCTCGGCCGACACGCCGCGCGTCGCCGAGGAGGAGCGCGTGCGGCTCTCCCGCATCACGGACGATTTCTGGCGGGTCGACCTCGTCTATGGCTACATGGAGAGCCCGAACGTCCCCAAGGGGCTGGCCGTGCTGCGCAAGCAGGGCTTCAAGTTCGACATCATGTCGACCTCGTTCTTCCTCTCGCGCCGCTCGATCAAGGCCTCGCCGCAGTCGGGCATGCCGGTCTGGCAGGACAATCTCTACATCTCGCTGACCAAGAGCGCGACCGACGCCACGAGCTTCTTCCAGATCCCGACCGGCCGCGTCGTCGAGGTGGGAACGCAGGTCACGGTGTGACGGCTCGCCGTCATTGCGAGCGTAGCGAAGCAATCCAGAGCCGCAGCGCTCGACGTCCCCTGGATTGCTTCGCTACGCTCGCAATGACGGCCTAAAGTCAATCCATCCGCGCCGCCGTCTCCGGCACCTTCCGCACCCGCTCGCGATAAAGCAGATAGAGGCCTGACGCGATCACGATCGTCGCGCCGGCGAAGGTCCAGCCATCGGGGAACTGCCCGAAGACGAACCAGCCGAGGGCGATCATCCAGATGATCTGGGAATAGATGAAGGGCGCCAGCACCGTCGCGGGCGCGAGCCGGTGCGCCAGGATCAGCAGCCAGTGGCCGAAGCCGCCGATCAGCCCGGTCCCGAGCAGGATCGCCCAGACCACCGGCGTCTGCGGCATCGACCAGAAGAATGGGATCAGCGGCAACATCGCCACCGTGCCCGCCACGCCGGAATAGACCATCGTCGTCTCGGGCGGATCGAAGGCCGCGAGCTGCCGCGTCGCCAGCGCATAGAAGCTGTAGCAGATGCAGCCGAACACGCTGAGGATCGCCGCCGGATGCAGCCCTCCGAAGCCCGGCCGCGTGATCACCAGCACGCCGATGAAGCCGACCGCGATGGCCGCCAGCCGGCGCGGACCCGGCCATTCGCCCAGCATCGGCCCCGCCACCAGCGCGACCAGGAGCGGGCTGGCGAACATGATCGAGACCGTCTCGGCCAATTGCAGATACTTGACCGCGACGAAGTTCAGCATCGTCGAGCCGAGTAGCAGCAGCGAGCGCACCCCCTGCAGCACCGGGCGCTGCGTGCGCAGGACGCCCGGCCGGCTCCAGGGGTTCAGCAGCATCAGCACCAGCACCATGCTGCCGGCATAGCGCGCGAACACGATCTGGACGGGATCCATATAGGCCGACAGCCATTTCGCGCTGGTATCGAGCAGGGCGAAGAACAGCACCGCGCCGCAGATCAGCGCGATGGCGATCAGTCGGGAGCGGCGGGTTTCAGGCAGGTGGGTGGAGGCGGCGGGCAATACGGGTCCCGTCATGCGCGGCTGGAATGGCCGCGCCAGATTGAACCGATTTGCGCCGGTCGGCCAGCGCCGCGGCGCATGCGCTCCATGCGCGACCGGGACGCGCTGCGCCCGCGATGTGGGGCTCAGGCGTCGCTGTCCGCCTCGTCGCCATCCGCATCCGCGTCGTCGGCCTCGACACCGGCCTTGGACAATCCCTTGGCCGCCTTCCGCAGCAGCCGGCGCAGCTGCTTGCGCTCCTTACCGTCGAGCCGGTCGAGCAGCTCCTCCTCGACCTGTGTCCAGACAGCATCCAGCGCCTCGGCGGTCTTGTGTCCGCTTTCCGTCAGTGCGACCTGGACGAGCCGCCCGTCGCGCCCACCGCCCTCACGCGTCACCAGGCCCTGGGTCGAGAGCCGGCCGATGGTCTTGGAAACGGTCGGCGGCTTGACGCGCAACAGCGAGGCGAGCTCGCCCATGGTCATCGGCGCCGGCTGGAGCGCCTTGAGCGCCTGCTCCTGCCCGGGAAACAGGCCAAGTGCGTTGAGCCGCTCACCCATCCGGGCGCGATGCAGCCGCGCCGTGACGAGCAAGGCCCGCCCGACGCTCTTCTCGAGTGCCTTGGTCATCTCGCTCGCTCCCCAGCTCAACTCCGGGCTTGATCCTTATGCGGATCAGGAAGTCGCTTCGCCGGCTGCGTGTTCGCCCGGCAAGATGACGGTGTGATGACAGTTCCGGCCGCGCTGTCACAGAGCACGTATCTGCGCCTCGACCCTCGCCAGAAAAGCCGCCCGTCCCTCCGGCGTCGCCCGGTTCATGTCGTAATGGGCGAGATAGCGCGGCCGCGCTGTCGGGTGACACACCGCCCGCAGCACGCGGCAGACCGCCTTGCGTGGAGGGTCCCCCATCAGCAACGCCCGCCAGCGGGTGCCGCCATAGGTGGTGACGGCGACGAGCCGGCGAATGTTCCAGAGATTGGGCCGGACCTTGCCGTCGACCAGCTTGAACGAGATGCCGGGCAGGAAGACGCGGTCGAAGAAGCCCTTGAGGATCGCCGGATAGCCGAAATTCCAGACCGGGAAGCACAGCACCAGCGCCTCCGCCGCCTGGACGCGGGCGACATAGCCGGCAACCGGATCGGTGTTCGTGGCGAGGTCGTGATAGCCGACACGCTCGGCCCGGCTCAGCAGCGGATCGAAGCCCTCGGCATAGAGATCACAATCATCGACCTCGTGCCCGGCCGCCGTCACCGCCTCGACGACGGTCGCATGCAGCGCCGCGCCAAAGCTCTCGGGATTGGGATGGGCGTAGAGGACGAGGACGCGCATCCTCAGGCGACCCCGGCTTCGGACAGGCTGCGGAACAGGAAGGTGCCGCCCGCCTTGTAGTCGTAGGAGGGGTCTTCCCAGGCGATCATCTTGCCCGGGTTGAGCAGGCCCTGCGGGTCCGCCTCGCGCTTGAAGGACAGCTGCGCCTCGTCGGTCTGCTTCATGCCGCCTTCCTCCAGCGTGTAGCGGTGCGGGTTGAAGATCGGCGCGCCCATCTCTTCATGGATCATCATGATCTCCTCCAGCCGCTCCTCCGTGGTGAAGCGCACCAGGGGCAGGCCGAAACAGGTGACCTTGCCGTCGAAGCGAACGAATTCGAGATGGCAGACCACCTCGTCTCCGAAGCGGGCATGGATGCGATCGACCAGATCGACCTGGTTCGGGAAGGGATAGAGCACCTGCAGATAGGTGATCGCGGGATCGACCCGCAGCGCCCGCAGCGTGGTGTGGTTCCAGCCCAGTTCGTAAGCCGGCGGCAGGCCCTTCGCCTCCTCCGGCGAGAGCTTGTCCGAGCGCAGCAGCAGGTCCGCCCCCTTGAAGCGTCGCGCATAGGCGAGCAGCGACTCGACCGCGAAATCCGCGACCATGACGATGACGAGATGGCTGTCGCGCGGCAGGAACTTGCGGTGGCGCAGGAAATAGTCGTGCGGCGCGGGCGCGGCCACGACGCAGAGATTCTTCAGCGCCAGCCCGTCCTGCTCGCCGAGACTGTTAGCGAACTCGGTCGCCGCGCGCAGGGTGGGAAAGCCGAGGATCGCGTCGACCCACTCATAGGCCGGCCCGAGCGGCATCTCGACCTGGGTGATGATGCCGTTGGTGCCATAGGCATGGGCGACCTTGTGCAGATCCTCGCCCTGGAGCTCGAGGATGCGGGGGCTCGCCTCCATCGTCGCGACCCTGAGCCGGATGATGTTGCCCCAGTCGCGCAAGCCACCCCATTTGATCGATCCGACGCCGCCCGAGCCGCCGGCGATGAAGCCGCCGATCGAGGCCGTCTGGTAGGTCGAGGGGTGCAGCCGCAATTCCTGCCGCGAATGCGCCCGCGTCTGCTCGTCGATCCGCGCCATGATCGCGCCGGGCTCCGCGACATAGCGGCCGGGTGCGATGTCGAGCACCTGGTCGAAGCCCGAGAGATCGAGCAGCACCCCGCCCGAGAGCGGCATCGCCTGGCCGTAGTTGCCCGTGCCCGTGCCGCGCGGCGTCACCGGGATGCCGAGCGCATGGCAGGCGCCCAGCACCTCCAGCACCTGCGCCTCGCTCGTGGGCGAGACCACGAGATCTGCGGTGACATGGTCGAGCTGGCGCTTCAGCACCGGCGAGTACCAGAAGAAGTCGCGGCTCTTCTGCTTCACCAGCGCCGGATTGTCCTCGCTGCGGATCGAGCCGAGGCGGGCCTTGAGCGCGGCGATGTCGTAGCGGGTGGTCATGTGATGCGGCTCCACCGTCATGCTCGCCCTTGTGGCGAGCATCCACGCCTTGAACTCAGGTCTCGACGAACCAAGACGTGGATGGTCGGGACAAGCCCGACCATGACGGTCAAGGCGAACAAGAGACTCACGACCGCACGCCCATCAGGTGGTCCAGTTCGCGATGGTCCGGCAGCGTCGTGTCGATCGCGCGGCCGGCGACCAGCACCGTGCGGTCGGCCTGCGGGCGGGCGAAGAACTCGGTCCAGTCGCGTGCGCGGGTCAGGATCAGGTCGGCCGGGCCGCCGGGCGACAGCACGCCCTTCCCGTCCAGCCCCATGATCGCAGCCGGCGTCCGCGCCACCGCATTGGCCCAGTCGGTCCCGGCATGGTCGAGCTGGAGGATGCGGGTGCCCTCGCGCAGCACCTCGATCAGGTCGAGATCGCCATAGGCGTAGAACGGGTCGCGGGTGTTGTCGGAGGCGATCATCACCGGCACACCGGCCGCCTTCAGCTCGTGCAGCGCAGTGACGCCGCGCCAGCGCGGGGTGCGGCCGGGCTGGCGGTCCTGCAGATACATGTTGCACATCGGCAGCGAGACGACCGCGATGCCGGCCTCCCTGACCTTGGCGATGATGCGGGCCTCGGCCTGCGGCTCCTGCAGCGCCAGCGAGCAGCAATGCCCGGCGAGGATCCTGCCGGTGAAGCGATGCCGTATCGCGGCGTCCGCAATGTGCTCGAGCGAACGCGCGGCCGGATCGTTGGTCTCGTCGACATGGAAGTCGAGATCGAAACCGTGGTCGATCGCCGTGCGGAAGACCACGTCCAGCGCCGCATCGAGCTCGGGGATCATGTAGCTGACGCAGCCGAACAGGCGGTCGCCATGAGCCTTCACCGCCGCGACGACATCGCGGATATGGCCTTCGTCCAGCGCGAACTGGATGCCGAAGAGCGGCGAGCCCTGGATCGCGATCCGCCCCGCCCATTCCGCCCGCAACTCCGCCAACACGGGCCAGGAAAGGCCGATCTGCTTCCCCAAAGAATCGATATGCGTCCGCACGGCAGCCGTGCCATGCGCGAAGGCGCAGCGCAGGCCGAACTCCATCCTTGCGCGGACATCGGTTGCCGACCAGTTCGCCTCGCGGTCGGCCATCACGCTGTTCAGCGCGCCCATGAAGCTGCCGTCGGGATTGCGCCGGCGCGGCCAGATATGGCCCTTGTCGAGATGGATATGGCAATCGACCAGGCGCGGCAGCACGATGCCGCCGTCGAGATCGACGGCAGGCCCTTCGCCAAGCCCCTCGGCCCCAGCCGGCAGGATCGAGGCGATCCGCCCCTCCTCCAGCGCGAGATCGACCAGCGCCAGTCCGTCGCGATCGGCGGCGAGCCCGCCAGCCTCGACGAGGCAGAGCGGCACGCGGGCGGCCGTCAGGCGAAAGGACGGGGCGGACGGCACAGCGGCGAAACCGGTACTCACGGGAACAGCATCTCCATCGGCCTCGCCATGCACGATCGATACCGGCGCGCTTGACGGCGGGCAAGCCGGCGCCGCATGAGGGCGGCTTCCCGCCGATGGAGAGTGTCCCCATGCCGCAGGCCCGCTTGATCGATGGCAAGGCCATCGCCGCTGCTTTGCGTGCCGAGATCGCGACCGAGATCGCCGTCATCAGGGCAGCGAGCGGCCAGGTGCCGGGCCTGCATGTGGTGCTGGTCGGCGACGATCCGGCGAGCCGCGTCTATGTCGCGTCGAAGGAGAAGCTGGCGGTCGAGGTCGGCATGAATTCGGTCGCTCACCGCCTGCCGGCCGAGACGACCCAGGCCGCGCTGCTGGCCAAGCTCGCCGAGCTCAACGCCGACGACGCGGTCGACGGCATCCTCGTGCAATTGCCGCTGCCGAAGCATCTCGACACCGCCGCCGTGATCGACGCCATCGACCCGGCCAAGGATGTCGACGGGCTGCACCCGCTCAATGCCGGCCGTCTCGCCGGCGGCAAGATCGCACCCGAGCAGCTGCTCGTGCCCTGCACGCCGCTGGGTTCGATGCTGCTGCTGAAGAGCGTCCTGCCTGCGCTGTCGGGGCTGGAGGCGGTGGTGATCGGCCGCTCCGAGCTCGTCGGCCGCCCCGTCGCGCAATTGCTGCTTCAGGCCGACTGCACGGTGACGATCGCCCATTCGCGCACCAGGGATCTGGCCGCCGTCGTGCGCCGCGCCGACATCGTCGTCGCCGCCGTCGGCCGCCCCGGCTTCGTCAGGGGCGAGTGGATCAAGCCCGGCGCCGCCGTCATCGATGTCGGCATCAACCGCCTGCCCGACGGCAAGCTCACCGGCGACGTCGCCTTCGCCGAGGCCGTCGAGATCGCCGGCGCGATCACCCCCGTCCCCGGCGGCGTCGGCCCGATGACGATCGCCTGCCTGCTGCGCAACACGCTGACGGCGTTCAAGGCGCGGCGAGGCGGCTGATCCGGATCACCATCGGCCCTGTCAGGCCAGAAATCCTTCGATCACCAGCCGCAATGGCGGCAGGTCGTCGCTGACGACATTCCAAACAATGTCCGGATCGATGCGGTAGCACTCGTGCCGCATCAGGTTTCCGATGGCGCGGATGCCGTGCTAATCGACATCCTTCCGCGTTGCGAGAAGGTCATCGGGGAGATGCCGCACCGCTTCGGAGATGATCTCCAGCAAGCGCTCGGTACCGCGTTGGAGAAAGCGGTCGGCGCTGAAGCTGGCCAGATCATGCCCGGCTGCGGCCTCCTCGATGAGAGAGATGGCATCCAGGATTTCTTGCAGGACGACGGCGACGTCGCGCGCCATCAGAAGATCCGGACGGCTTCGCTCTCGATCTGATCGCGGAGCTTGGGATGCAGGCTGTTGCGCGTCGTCAGATCGATCTCGATTCCAAGCGCATCGACGAGGAAGGCGTGCATCCCGGCGAGATCAATCAGCGAGAACTTTCGACCCGGTGCGACGTCGATGAAGACATCGAGATCACTGTCGTCTCGCGACTCACCACGCGCCGTCGAACCGAACAGATAAGCAGCCTCGGCCCCGCGGGCGCGCAGCGCATCCGCATGTCGTGCCAGTTCGGTCGTGGCCTCATCCCGCGTCATGGCCCCATCCTACACCAGACGGGGCCAGACGCGAAGATTGGCCGCCCTCACATATGGATCTGGCGCTTCTCGACCGCCATCGCAGCTTCCTTGACCGTCTCGGCCAGCGTCGGATGGGCGTGGCAGGTGCGGGCGAGATCTTCCGACGAACCGCCGAACTCCATCAGCACGGTCACTTCCGCGATCAGGTCGCCGGCGCGCGGGCCGATGATGTGGCAGCCCAGCACGCGGTCGGTCTTGGCGTCCGCCAGCACCTTCACGAAGCCGTCGGTCTGGCGCATGGCGCGGGCGCGGCCATTGGCGGTGAAGGGGAACTTGCCGACCTTGTAGTCGACGCCCGCCGCCTTCAGCTCTTCCTCGGTCTTGCCGAGCGAAGCCACCTCCGGCGAGGTGTAAACGATGCCGGGGATCGCATCGTAGTTCACATGGCCGTGCTTGCCGGCGATGATCTCGGCGACCGCGACGCCCTCGTCCTCCGCCTTGTGCGCCAGCATCGACCCGCGCACCACGTCGCCGATGGCGTAGATGCCGGCGACATTGGTCTTGAAGTGGTCGTCGATGACGACGCGGCCCCGCTCGGTGGCGACGCCCGCGCCCTCCAGCCCGAGCCCGTCCGTATTCGGGCGGCGGCCGATCGCCACCAGCACGATGTCGGCGGCCAGCGTGCTCGCCTCGCCGCCGGCCGAGGGCTCGACCGTCAGCGTCGCGCCGCCCTTGGCACCCGTCTCGACCTTGGTGACCTTGGCACCGAGGCGGAAGGTGAAGCCCTGCTTCTCCAGGATGCGCTGGAACTGCTTGGCGACCTCGGCATCCATGCCGGGCAGGATGCGGTCGAGATATTCGATCACCGTGACCTTGGCGCCGAGCCGACTCCAGACCGAGCCGATCTCAAGACCGATCACGCCCGCGCCGACCACGACCAGCTCCTTGGGGACGGCGGCGAGTTCGAGCGCCCCCGTCGAGGTCACGACCGTCTTCTCGTCGATCGTCACGCCCGGCAGGCCTGCGGCCTCGGAGCCCGTGGCGATCACGATGTTCTTCGTCTCGAGCTCCTTGGTGGAGCCGTCCTCGGCGGTGACGACGACCTTGCCCGCTCCGGGAATCGAGGCGGTGCCGTGGAAGGGCTCGATCTTGTTCTTCTTCAGCAGGAAGCTGACGCCGTTGACGTTGGCGTCGACCGTCTCCTGCTTGTGGGCGAACATCGCCTTGAGGTCGAGCTTGGGCTCGCCGACGACGATGCCGAGCTTGCCGAAGCTGTGCGCGGCCTCCTCGAACATCTCGGAGGCATGCAGCATCGCCTTGGAGGGGATGCAGCCGACGTTGAGGCAGGTGCCGCCATGCGTCTTGCGCTTCTCGACCACCGCGACCTTGAGGCCGAGTTGGGCGGCGCGGATGGCGCAGACATAGCCGCCGGGGCCGGTACCGATGACGACGAGATCGTAGGACATGGAGCTTCTCTCGTGAGATTCAGGCGATGATATCAGGTTCGGGCGAGGGAGGGGCCCGGGATCGGACGCAAGCGAACGGGACGGATGGCCATGGACGTCTCCCTTGCCCTCAGAAAACCACCCGCACCGCCATCAGCATCAGCCCCGCGAGCGAGACGAGCCAGACCAGCGTACGCAGGCGGGGGACGCCCGCGAGATAGAGCGGCAGATAGACCACCCGCGCCACCAGCCAGATCAGGCCGCCGAGCAGCCCGATCCCGTCGGCGCGATCCCGCAGCATCAGTAGCGCGACCAGAAGCACGAAGGCCGGGAAGGTCTCCTGGAAGTTGCGCAGCGCGCGGTCGGCGCGTCCGGCGAACTTCCCCATGGGAGCGCTGCCCTCGTCGCGCGGGCCGGCATTCCAGGCCGAACCGCGCTCGCGCGTGACGCTCGTCACCTGGGCGGCGATGTGGACGAGCAGGAGGACGACGCCCGCGACGCCCAGCGCCGCCATGGCTCCATCCCCCTGCACGGCCACGGCCTCAGAGGTCCAGGACGAGACGGGCCGGGTCCTCCAGCCCTTCCTTGATGCGGACGAGGAAGGTCACCGCTTCCTTGCCGTCGATGATCCGGTGGTCGTAGGAAACCGCCAGATACATCATCGGGCGGATCTCGATCTTGCCGCCGACCACGACCGGGCGCTCCTGGATCTTGTGCATGCCCAGGATCGCCGACTGCGGCGCGTTCAGGATCGGCGTCGACATCAGCGAGCCGTAGACGCCACCGTTCGAGATGGTGAAGGTGCCGCCCTGCATCTCCTCGATCTTGAGGGCGCCGTCTCGGGCCTTCTTGCCGAACTCGCCGATCTTCTTCTCGACGCCGGCGATGGAGAGCTGGTCGGCGTCGCGCACCACCGGAACCACGAGGCCCTTCTCGGTGCCGACGGCAACGCCGATATGGTAGTAGTTCTTGTAGATGATGTCGGTGCCGTCGATCTCGGCATTGACGGCCGGGATCTCCTTCAGCGCCTGCACGCAGGCCTTCACGAAGAAGCCCATGAAGCCGAGCTTCACGCCGTGCTTCTTCTCGAAGACGTCCTTGTACTGGTTGCGCAGCGCCATGACGTTGCTCATGTCGACCTCGTTGAAGGTCGTCAGCATGGCCGCGTTGGACTGCGCCTCCTTGAGGCGGCGCGCGATGGTCTGGCGCAGCTTCGTCATCTTGACGCGCTCTTCGCGCGAGGCGTCGTCGACCGGCGACGGCGCACGGACCTGAACCGGCGCAGCCGGGGTCGACGAGGCCACCGCCGGGCCGGTCGCGATCGCGGCCAGCATGTCGCCCTTGGTGACGCGGCCATCCTTGCCCGAGGCATTGACGGTCGAGGGATCGACGCCGCTCTCGGCGGCGAGACGCGAGACGGCCGGGCCGGAATCGCCGGCCTTGGTGGCGGGCTTGATCTCGCTGTCGCCGGCGACCGCGCCGGACTTCGCCTCGGCGGCGGCGCCCGTCGTTTCGCCGGCCTTGCCGGCCGCCTGCGCGATCGCGGTGTCGGCCTTCTTCTCCTCGGCCTTGGCGGCGGGCGCGGCGCCCGCGCCACCGGCCGAGATCATGCCCAGCAGCGCGCTGACGCCGACGGTGTCGCCTTCCTTGGCGACGATCTCGCCGAGCACGCCGGCGGCCGGCGCGTTGACCTCGAGCGTCACCTTGTCGGTCTCGAGCTCGACCAGCGGCTCGTCGGCCTTCACGGTGTCTCCCGGCTTCTTGAACCACTTGCCGATGGTGGCCTCGGAGACGGATTCGCCGAGGGTGGGTACGCGGATTTCGGTCGCCATGTCAGGCCTCTGTTCTGTTCTGTCTGACGGTGTCGGTGTCTGGGCGTCAGCCGGCGAAGGCTTCGTCCAGGAAGGCGTTGAGCTGGGCGAGATGCTTGGACATCAGGCCGGTCGCCGTCGCGGCCGAGGCCGGGCGGCCGACATAGCGCGGCCGCTTCGACTTCGAGCCGGCATGGCCCAGCACCCATTCCAGATAGGGCTCGACGAAGGTCCAGGAGCCCATGTTCTTCGGCTCCTCCTGGCACCACACGACATCGGCGCCTTTGAAGCGCGCCAGCTCCTGCGCCAGCGACTTCAGCGGGAAGGGATAGAGCTGCTCGACGCGCATCAGATAGACGTCGTCGATGCCGCGCTTCTCGCGCTCCTCCAGCAGGTCGAAATAGACCTTGCCGGTGCAGAGCACGACACGGCGGATCTTCGAATCCTTGACCAGCTTGGTCGTCGAATTGCCGCGCTCGGCGTCGTCATGCAGCACGCGGTGGAAGGTCGAGCCCTCGGCCAGCTCCGCCAGCGTCGAGACGCAGCGCTTGTGGCGCAGCAGCGACTTCGGCGTCATCAGGATCAGCGGCTTGCGGAAGTCGCGCTTCAGCTGGCGGCGCAGGATGTGGAAATAGCTCGCTGGCGTCGAGCAGTTCGCCACCTGCATGTTGTCCTCGGCGCACATCTGCAGGAAGCGCTCGAGGCGGGCGGAGGAGTGCTCCGGCCCCTGGCCCTCATAGCCATGCGGCAGCAGGCAGACGAGGCCCGACATGCGCAGCCACTTGCGCTCGCCCGAGGAGATGAACTGATCGAACACGACCTGCGCGCCATTGGCGAAGTCGCCGAACTGCGCCTCCCACATCGTCAGCGCATTCGGCTCCGACAGCGAGTAGCCGTATTCGAAGCCGAGCACGGCCTCTTCAGAGAGCATCGAGTTGATGACCTCGTAGCGGGCCTGGCCGTCGCGGATATGGTTCAGCGAGGTGTGACGGGCTTCCGTCTCCTGGTCGATCAGCACCGAATGGCGCTGTGAGAAAGTGCCGCGCTCGCAATCCTGGCCGGAGAGGCGGACCGGGTTGCCGTCGAGCAGCAGCGAGCCGAAGGCCAGCGCCTCGGCGGTCGCCCAGTCGATGCCTTGCCCGGTCTCGACCGCCTTGCGGCGGTTGTCGAGGAAGCGCTGGATCGTCTTGTGGACGTTGAAGCCGGGCGGCACCGCCGTGATCTTCTCGGTGATCTCCTTGAGAACGGCCGCGTCGACGCCGGTGGCGCCGCGGCGCGGATCGTCCTCGTCGGCGCGGATCGCCTTCATGCCGGCCCAGCGGCCGTCGAGCCAGTCGGCCTTGTTCGGCTTGAAGGCCTGGCCGGCCTCGAACTCGACCTCGAGCTTGCCCTTCCAGGCGGCGCGGGCCTCGTCGACCTCGGCGGCCGACAGCACGCCCTCGGCCTCGAGCTTGGCGGTGTAGAGCTCCAGCGTCGTCTTGTGGCCGCGAATCTTGCGGTACATCAGCGGCTGGGTGAAGCCCGGCTCGTCGCCCTCGTTATGGCCGAAGCGGCGATAGCAGAACATGTCGATCACGACCGGCTTGTGGAACTTCTGCCGGAACTCGATCGCCACCTTCGCCGCGAAGACCACCGCCTCCGGATCGTCGCCGTTCACATGGAACACCGGCGCCTCGACCATCTTCGCCACGTCGGACGGATAGGGCGAGGAACGCGAATAGCGCGGATAGGTGGTGAAGCCGATCTGGTTGTTGATGATGAAGTGGATCGAGCCGCCGGTGCGGTGGCCCTTCAGCCCCGACAGGCCGAGGCACTCCGCCACGACGCCCTGGCCGGCGAAGGCCGCGTCACCATGGATCAGCAGCGGCAGCACCTTGGAGCGCTCGACGATGTCGCCGAACTGGTCCTGCTTGGCGCGCACCTTGCCGAGCACCACGGGATCGACGATCTCGAGATGCGAGGGGTTCGCGGTCAGCGAGATATGGACGTTGTTGCCGTCGAACTCGCGGTCGGACGAGGCACCGAGGTGGTACTTCACGTCGCCGGAGCCCTCGACGTCATCGGGGGCGAAGGAGCCGCCCTTGAACTCGTGGAACAGCGCGCGATGCGGCTTGCCCAGAACCTGGGTCAGCACGTTGAGACGGCCGCGATGGGCCATGCCGACGACGATGTCGCGCACGCCGAGCGCGCCGCCGCGCTTGATGATCTGCTCCAGCGCCGGGATCAGAGCCTCGCCGCCGTCAAGGCCGAAGCGCTTGGTGCCGGTATACTTCAGATCGATGAACTTCTCGAAGCCCTCGGCCTCGACCAGCTTGTTCAGGATGGCCTTCTTGCCCTCGCGGGTGAAGGCGATCTCCTTGTCCGGCCCCTCGATGCGCTCCTGCAGCCAGGCCTTCTGCTCCGGATCGGAGATGTGCATGAACTCGATGCCGACCGTGCTGCAATAGGTCCGCTGCAGCACCGCGACCATCTCGCGCACCGTGGCGAATTCCATGCCGAGCACGTTGTCGATGAAGATCTTACGGTCGAGATCGGCCTCGCCGAAGCCGAAGGCCGCCGGCGACAGCTCCTCATGGTCCGTGCGGCTCTCGATGCCGAGCGGATCGAGCTTGGCATGGAGATGGCCGCGCATGCGGTAGGCGCGGATCAGCATGATGGCGCGCACGGAATCGCGCGTCGCCTGCTGCACGTCGGCCGGCGAGATCTCGACGCCCTTGGCCTGGGCCTTGCCCTTGAGCTTGTCGGAAACGACCTTCTCGACCACGGCCCAGTTGCCGTCCAGCGCCGAGACGAGTTCGCCATTGGCGTGGATCGGCCAGTTCGGCCTGGCCCAGGAGGCGCCCTTGGCGTTCTGGACGATGGCCTGGCCCTCGTCCTTCAGCCCGGCGAAGAAGCCCTGCCACTGCTCGTCGACCGACTTCGGATCGGCCTGATAGCGGGCATAGAGGTCCTCGATATAGGCCGCGTTGCCGCCATAGAGGAAACCCGTCTGCGCGAGAGCCTCGTTGATGTCCTGGCGAGCCATGATCGTTTCCGCCCTTTTCCTGCCTGCCTTGCTACGTCGTCATGCTCGGGCTTGACCCGAGCATCTCTGCGGGAGCTGGCTCGGGGAGAGATGGTCGGGTCAAGCCCGACCATGACGCCCTTTTGCCGCTCCGCGGGCCTCAGCCCTTCAACACCTCGACCAAGGTCTTTCCAAGGCGCGCCGGCGAGGGCGAGACCCGGATGCCGGCCGCTTCCATGGCCGCGATCTTGTCCTCGGCGCCGCCCTTGCCGCCCGAGATGATCGCGCCCGCATGGCCCATGCGGCGGCCGGGAGGGGCCGTGCGACCGGCGATGAAGCCGACCATCGGCTTCTTGCGCCCGCGCTTGGCCTCGTCCTTGAGGAACTGCGCCGCGTCCTCTTCCGCCGAGCCGCCGATCTCGCCGATCATGACGATCGACTCGGTCTTGTCGTCGGCCAGGAACATCTCGAGCATGTCGATGAACTCGGTGCCCTTGACCGGGTCGCCGCCGATGCCGACGGCCGTGGTCTGGCCGAGGCCCTCGCGCGTGGTCTGGAACACCGCCTCATAGGTCAGCGTGCCCGAGCGCGAGACGATGCCGACCGAGCCGGGCTTGAAGATGTTGGCCGGCATGATGCCGATCTTGCTCTCGCCCGCCGTCACGACGCCGGGGCAGTTCGGCCCGATCAGCCGCGACTTCGAGCCGATCAGCGAACGCTTGACCTTGACCATGTCGAGCACCGGAATGCCCTCGGTGATGCAGATGATCAGCGGGATCTCGGCATCGATCGCCTCGCAGATCGCATCCGCCGCGCCCGGAGGCGGCACATAGACGACGGACGCGGTCGCGCCGGTCTTGGCCTTAGCCTCGTGGACGCTGTCGAAGACCGGCAGGCCGAGATGGAGCGAACCGCCCTTCCCCGGGGAGGTGCCGCCGACCATCTGCGTGCCATAGGCGATCGCCTGCTCGGAGTGGAAGGTCCCGTTCTTGCCGGTGAAGCCCTGGCAGATGACTTTGGTGTTCTTGTCGATCAGGATGGACATGGTTGCTCCTCAAGCCTTCTTGATCGCGGCCACGATCTTCTGCGCGGCGTCGTCGAGGTCGTCGGCGGGGATGACGTTGAGGCCCGAGGACGAGATGATGTCCTTGCCTTCCTGGACGTTGGTGCCCTCGAGGCGAACGACCAGCGGGACCTGCAGGCCGACGGCCTTCACCGCGGCGATGACGCCGCGCGCGATGACGTCGCACTTCATGATGCCGCCGAAGATGTTGACCAGGATGCCCTTCACCTTCGGGTCGGCGGTGATGATCTTGAACGCCGCCGTCACCTTCTCCTCCGAGGCGCCGCCGCCGACGTCGAGGAAGTTCGCAGGGCTCTCGCCATAGAGCTGGATGATGTCGAGCGTCGCCATGGCGAGGCCGGCGCCGTTGACCATGCAGCCGATCGTGCCGTCGAGCGCGATATAGGCGAGGTCATACTTCGAGGCCTCGATCTCCTTCTCGTCCTCTTCCGTCGTGTCGCGCAGGGCGACGATCTCGGGGTGACGGTAAAGCGAGTTGGAATCGAACGAGATCTTGGCGTCCAGGCACTTGATCTGACCCTGCTTGGTCACGATCAGCGGGTTGATCTCCAGCATGTCCATGTCCTTGGCCACGAACGCGGTGTAGATCTGGCCCAGCACCGTGCCGGCCTGCTTGGCGAGGTCGCCGGAGAGGCCGAGGATGCGCGCCATGGCGCGGCCGTGGTGGGGCATGATGCCGGTGGCGGGATCGACCGTGATGGTCTCGATCTTCTCGGGCGTGTCATGGGCGACCGCCTCGATGTCCATGCCGCCTTCCGTCGAGATCACGAAGGCGATGCGCGAGGTCGCGCGATCGACCAGCGCCGAGAGGTAGAACTCCTTCTCGATGTCCGAGCCGTCCTCGATATAGAGGCGGTTGACCTGCTTGCCGGCCTCGCCCGTCTGCACCGTGACGAGCGTGTTGCCGAGCATCTCCTTGGCGTGGGCCTCGACCTCCTCGACCGACTTGGCGAGACGCACGCCGCCCTTGGCGTCGGGGCCGAGCTCCTTGAACTTGCCCTTGCCGCGGCCGCCCGCATGGATCTGCGACTTCACGACATAGAGCGGCCCGGGCAGCTTCTTGGCGGCCTCGACCGCCTCCGCCACCGACAGGGCGGGGAAGCCGGCGGAGACCGGCGCGCCGAACTCCTTGAGAACGGCCTTGCCCTGGTATTCGTGGATGTTCATGTGCTCGGTTTCCCTGGAAGCTTATGGGGGATGGCGCGGGGCGGATCGCCCGGGCCGTGGCGCGAACGCCGGCCCGGACGACCCTCCCGGATCACGCCAGCGACGAATCGATGGCCTTGCACGCGTCGATCAGGCCCTGCACCGAGGCGACCGACTTCGACAGCATCTCCTTCTCGGCGGCGTTGAGGCGGATCTTGACGACCCGCTCGACACCCTTGGCGCCGATCACCACCGGCACGCCGACGAACATGTCCTTGACGCCATACTGGCCGCGGAGCGCGGCGGCAGCCGGCAGGACGCGCTTCTGGTCCTTGAGATAGCTCTCGGCCATCGCGATCGCCGAGGCCGCCGGCGCATAAAAGGCCGAGCCGGTCTTGAGCAGGTTGACGATCTCGCCGCCGCCCTTGCGGGTGCGCTCGACGATGGCGTCGAGACGCTCCTGCGTCGTCCACTTCATCTTGACGAGGTCGGGCAGCGGGATGCCGGCGACGCCGGAATAGCGCACCAGCGGGACCATGTCGTCGCCATGGCCGCCGAGCACGAACGCCGAGACGTCCTTCACCGAGACCTGGAACTCGTCGGCGAGGAAGTGGCGGAACCGGGCCGAGTCGAGCACGCCGGCCATGCCGCAGATCATATTGGGCTTCACGCCCGAGAACTTCTGCAGCGCCCAGACCATCGCGTCGAGCGGGTTGGTGATGCAGATCACGAAGGCCTTGGGCGCGTAGGTCTTGATGCCCTCGCCGACCGCCTTCATCACCTTCAGGTTGATGCCGATCAGGTCGTCGCGGCTCATGCCGGGCTTGCGCGGCACGCCGGCGGTCACGATGACGACATCGGCGCCCTTGATGTCCTCATAGGACGAGGTGCCCTTGTAGGCGGCGTCGAAGCCGTCGACCGGGGACGACTCGGCGATGTCGAGGCCCTTGCCCTGCGGGATGCCGTCGGCGATGTCGAACAGCACGACGTCGCCGAGTTCCTTCAAGCCGGCGAGGTGGGCGAGCGTGCCGCCGATCTGGCCGGCGCCGATGAGGGCGATCTTCTTGCGGGCCATTGCCTAGTCCTTTGTCTGGCGCTGCGAAATGCCGGAGAACCGGCGAAACCGTGCGTTCCTTTGGCCCAAATGGCCCTTTTGCCGCAACCCTCGCGCGACCTCGCCCGCAAGCCCTGCACAGGCCGTCGCAATCCGACCCGCCGGCACGGCCCTCTCGACTTTTCAGATACTTAGCGGAGGCCGCCCAACGAACCGCCCCAGAATGACACGGAACCGCCGTAATGACAATTTACACGAGATGTAATTCGTCACGCGATTTCGTCAGACGATCCCGGCGATCAGCACCCGCAGCGAAACCCGGATCAGGGTCGACAGCCGGATATCGACCGAGGCCTGCGGCACGTCCGATTCCAGCTCCAGCGCCGCCGGGTGGATGAAGCGGTGGGTCGCATCGATGACGAAGGCGATGGCCCGGTCGCGGTCGCGCGGCTCGAAGGTGCCGGACGCGATGCCCTCGTCGATCACCCGCTCGAACAGCGCCCGCACCCGCGCCCGGTTGCGCCGGCTGATCGCATGGCGCTTCGCCACCGCCTGCGACAGGGCGGCGAAGAGATGCGGCTCCTCGGTCAGCAGGTCGCGGTTGGCCTTGGCCAGCGCCAGGATCAGCCGCTCGAGCTTGTCGTCGGCGGGGTCCGGCCCGTCGGCGATGTCGGCGAGATGCCGCTCCGTCGCCTTCAGCCAGACATCGACGACGGCATCGACCAGCGCGGCGCGCGAGGGGAAGTAGCGGTAGACATTGGCATGGGTCATGCCCGCCTCTTCGGCGACGGCGACGACCGTGAAGCGCTTCAGCCCGAACCGGCGCAGATGCTCGCTGGCGACCGTGAGGATGCGGGTCTCGCTGGGCTCGCGCTGGGTCATGGGCGTCACCCGACCGTCCGGAGGCAGGACCGCGACGCCGTCATTCCGGGGCATCGCGCAGCGATGAGCCCGGAACCCAGAACCGATGTCCTTCGACGCCTGGCCTGACCGCCGCAGGCGCAGATCTGGATGGACGACATCGGCTCTGGGTTCCGGGCTCGCCCCTGCGGGGCGCCCCGGAATGACGGCGAGGACTGGCAGCGCATCCTCACCCTCACGTCTCCACCAGCCCGCCGCTGTCGCCGCTCGCCGCCGAATCCGCCCGTCCATGCGGCAGGCCGAGATAATCGTCCGAGCGCATCTCGATCAGCCGCGAGACCGTGCGGTCGAACTCGAAGGCCTCGCGCCCGGTCTTGGCGCGGTAGAGTTCGTGCGGCTCGGCCTCGGCCGAGGCGACGAGCTTCACATGGTGCTCGTAGAGCGTGTCGATCAGGATGATGAAGCGCTTGGTCTCGTTGCGCTGATCGTCGGCGAGTACGGGGATCCCGTCGAGCACCAGCGTGTGGAAGCGCTGCGCCAGGGCGATATAGTCGGACGCGCCATAGGCCTTGCTGCAGAGATCGCCAAAGCTTGCCCGCGCCACGCCGGCCGCCGCCTGCGGCACGACCAGCTCATGGCCCTTGACGTCGATGACGAGGCGCTGCCCCTTCGCCGCCCCCGAGAGCTTGCGGAAGGCGTCATCCAGCGCAGCCTCGGCCGCCGCATCGGCCGGCACCCGATAGACCGGCGCGCCGCCGAGCTTCTCCAGCCGGAAATCGGTCCGCGCCTCCAACTTGAGCACCTCGACCTTCTCGGCCAGCAGCGCCACGAAGGGCAGGAACAGCGCCCGGTTCAGCCCGCCCTCATAGAGCCGCGACGGCTCGACATTCGAGGTCGCGACCACGACGACCCCGGCGGCGAACAGCGCCGTGAACAGCCGCCCGAGGATCATCGCATCGGCGATGTCGGTGACGGTGAACTCGTCGAAGCAGAGCAGCCGCGCCTCCTTCGCCAGCTCCGCCGCGACAGGCCCGATCGGGTCCGGATCCTTGACCTCCCCGGCCTTGAGCTTCTGGCGATAGGCGTGGATGCGGCCATGGACGTCGGCCAGGAATTCGTGGAAATGCACCCGCCGGCGCTGCGGCACCGCGACCGAGTCGTAGAACAGATCCATCAGCATGGTCTTGCCGCGGCCGACCGAGCCCCAGATGTAGAGTCCCTTGGGCACATCCTTCGCCGCGGCCTTCTTGCCGAAGAGCCAGCCCAGCGCGCTGCTCTTCTGCGCCAGGCGCTGCGCAGCCAAAGCCTCGGCCAGGCCCTGCAGCCGCTTCACCACCGCGACCTGCGCCGGATCGCGCTCGATCGCCCCGGTCTCGACCAGGGCGGCATAGCGTTGGGCGATCGAGGCGGTCATGGCGGGGCGGTCTTCGGGCAGGCGCTGGGGGTTACCGGGTTACGGCAGCCCCGCCGGCCCGGCAAGCCCATGAGGCGAGCGCCCCTCGCCTCAGGCCGCCGCCAGCCGCGGCCCCGGGTTGCGCTTGCGGAAGCGGCGCTTCGCCCAGATCACCAGCCCCGTGCCCCAGAGCCCGGCCAGCACCAGCGACAGCGCGAGATTGAGGCCGCTGCCCCAGAGCGCATGCCAGTTGCCCTCATGCAGCGCGCGCGGCCAGTTCATCGGCGGCGTCTGCAGCCCCTCGCGCGTCACCACCACGCCGGTCAGCCGGTTGCCGACATAGACCCGCGCCAGCAGCCGCCCGCCGCGAACCCGCAGCGAGGTCAGGTCGGCGAGGTCATGCGCGCGGGCGACGAGCGGGATCGCCTCGGCCAGCGGCAGCCGCGCCGGCCGCGCCCCGCCCGCCGGAGCCGCCGGGGTGAGGCTGATGCCGAAGGCGATGGCGAGCCCGGTCAGCGGCGACAGCACGATCAGCGGCAGGAACAGCCAGGCGCCGGCCTTGTGCCAGCCGCCCAGCGTGTTGCGAAAGCGCGGCCAGCCCATCAGCACGCCGAGCAGCGCCAGCACCAGCATCGCGATGGTCGAGGCGGTGACGAGCCAGCCGAGATCGAGCAGCAGCCGCTCATGCAGCTGCCGCGCCGTGCCGAACCACTCGGCCCAGCCCGGCTCGTCGATCTCCTCGCCGCTGCGCAGGCTGACATCGACCGCGCCGTCCGGCCCGACGCCGTTCAGCGTCATCAGCTGGTCATAGGTCCGGATCGTCAGCCCGGTCGCCTTGCCCTCCGGATCGAACTTTTGCAGCGCCGCCAGCACCGAGGCCTCGGTCACCGGCGCCGCAGGGCGCGTGCGCTGGGCCAGCGGTTCGAGCGAGAGCACGAGACCGCTCAGGATCAGCGCCAGCAGCGGCAGGGCGAAGACGAGCGTGATCCAGCGGTGGAACCGCAGCCAATAGGGCTTGAGCATCATGGGGATGACTTTCGGAGTGCAGCGTCGCCTTGGAATCATTCTAAGGTGATGCACTTCCGTGCCGCAAGCCGCGGCGCCCCACCCTGCGCTGGATCAAACCCGCACCTCCAGATCTCCGCCGTCATTCCGGGGCGCCCGAAGGGCGAGCCCGGAACCCAGAACCGACGCCCTTTCGAAAACGGGGCGCCGGCATGGCCCGCCTGATCTCGGCGAACTGCGGCTCTGGGTTCCGGGCTCTTCGCTGCGCGAAGCCCCGGAAAGACGGCGAGAGAACCAACGCTTTGCGCCCCGACGCACCGAAACCCCCGACCGGCTCACGCCGCGGGGTTTCGGGCTCTTCGAATGCGTATCCGAGGGGATGCGCGGGACGAGGGTGGCGTCGCAGTCGACGGCTGCGTGCCGATGTCGATGTCGAATGTCGTGTCGAAGCAGCGCCAACAGCCGCCGCCCCGCCCCGCGCGCAGGTGTTTCGTGCCGACCAGATCGCCTTCTGGTTATCCGTGCCACGGGTCGCGCGGCCTGACTCACCCGCGCGATGGCGATCTGCGCCTCCGCCGCCTTCGGCCCGCAACGGCCTCAGGCGACGAAACCCGCAACCCCGCCCGGCCGCACGATGCCTCGCGACAGCCCCCTTGGTCGGGCGGAGCGAGGGGAGAATAGGCATGGGTTCGGGGTGCGGGGATAAGTCAGCCTCCTTCTCCCCTCGAGGGAGAAGGTCCGGCAGGGGATGAGGGTGCGAGCCGCGGCGCTGCCCTCATCCGTCACGGCTTCGCCGTGCCACCTTCTCCCCGAGGGGAGAAGGATCGCGCCCCACCGTCACAGCCCCCGCCCCTCACCCCCGCCCGGGAATCATCCGGATGGCGTTGCCGAGATGGGTGGCGCAGCCCTTCATGTCGTTCTTCGCCATGAGGTCGGTGGCCAGGGTCAGTTCCTTCATCGCGACCGCCTTCCTGTCCGGGTCGGTCATCTTGGCGGTCTCGGCATTCATCTTGGACAGCTCTTCCGTGCTGCAGGTCGTCGGCGGCAGCGGTGTGGTGTCCGGCGCCGCCGGAGCCGTCTGCGCCCCGGCCGGCGCCAGCGCCAGCCCGACGCCGAGCGCGGCGAGGATGAGGGTGGTCCTGAGCATGATCTCTCTCCCTGAAGCGGCCGGAACGGCCCTTTCGCGGGAAACAGGACGTGGGGAGGATTGTTCCGGGGGCTCGCTCCACCGACACCCGTCAGGTCTGGTGCGGAACCACGCGCGAAACCCCTCTCCTGTAAGGAGAGGGGTTCACGCGCTCGGACTGCCATTCAAATGCGTGGCGGCGTGTCGCAATTGAGCAGAAACTGCTGCCAGCCGGTTGTTAAGGCGGCCAGACTTGTCGAATCAAACGGAATGCACAATAATTTGCCGCAATTAATCTCAATGGAAAATCGATATGGCAATACTTAAGGCTTCCAGAGTATTGTCGCCGGAGGGCAACCAACCGTAACATATGTTTCCAGATCAGCGCTTAGCCTTGAGAAAAAGCTGAAATCTGCGATCTCCGATGGATACTCACTGATAACCGTCACGGGCGCGACAAAGAGCGGGAAAACCGTCCTATGCAAGAGCATCATATCTAAAGATGAATCCATTTGGATCTCCGGCGGAGAAATCGCAACTGAAGATGAATTTTGGGATAGAATAGTAGACGATTTGGATATTTCGCAAAACCAGACAGAAACAGCCTCTCGGCTTAGCGGCGAAACGACGAAAAGCGGAGTGAAATTAGGCGCCACTGCTGGATTTGTAAACGTGGGCGTTGAATTGGGCGGCGATGCTCAATCGACGTCAGCAATCACGAAATCTCGAACGAAAACGCGCTCATCGAAAGTTATCGCACTGAAAGGACTTTCAGATTACACTGGAACGATAGTAATAGATGATTTTCACTACATCGAAACAGATATTCAAAGATCTTTAATTCGCGCCTTAAAGCAGAAAATTTTCGATGGTCTCCGAGTTGTGGTACTAGCCGTTCCTCATCGCGCATATGATGTTGTTAAAGTCGAAACCGAAATGACAGGCAGAGTCCGTCAGATTGAAATCCCAAAATGGTCAAATGACGAGCTATCCGAGATACCAAACATTGGGTTTGATAAATTGAATGCTGATGTTCCAGATCATATCAGGAATACATTGGTAAGCGAATCATTCGCAAGCCCGCACTTAATGCAATGGTTTTGTTCAAGAATATGCACCGACAATGGTATTGATGTCACATTATCTGAAAGAAAGTCGATTTCTATCGACGATGAGCGCTCATTTTTTTCAGAGATCGCAGTTAATACATCGAAGCTCGCCTTCGATAGATTAGCCGCAGGGCCACGTCAAAGAACAGATCGGATTGCGCGCTCATTCTCCGACGGAACCCAGGGCGACATCTATTTGGCAATATTGCGAGCAATTTCGGCGACGGGCCCTAAATTGGCACTGACGTACGAAGAAGTGCGCAGCAAACTTAGAGAATTGATGTCGGGAGAAATACCACAGTCTCACGAAGTGAGCAGGGTATTGGTCAAAATGACGGAGATAGCTCGCGATAAAATCGAAGGTGAAGCAGTTATCGAATGGGACGATGACGAAAAAATACTACATATCATTGATCCATTTTTTGCATTTTATCTAGGCCGTAAACCCATAAGACCGTCCGGCCGATTCCAGCGGCGTCGATTTCGTGATTCAAGCTCCGAAAGAGGAGCTTGGCGATGGGACGCTACGA
>NZ_JBHSLU010000020.1:0-25639 GCF_042655245.1 Allobosea massiliensis
TCCAGACGCGTAACCGCATGACTATCAATATGGCTATCCATATCGACAGTCAGCTACCGCCTCTTGATCAGCGCAAGATGGCCCTCCTCGGAGGCGTACGTGGAGCATGCGGTTCCAGAGTCTGATCTGGCGCGCCTGCGCGGCATCCTCGTCATTGTTGGCCTCAGCGGGATCGCCGATGAAGCCATCGCCATGACCCAGCCGCCGCGCGAGCCGATCGGCGTCGAAGATCTCGATAACCGGTCCGGTGGGCTGGGACGGCTCCCTATCCGGCTCGGTTTCGCGGTGCATAGGTCCGCCGTCGGGGCGCTGGTCGCGCAGCAGTTTGATCAGAGCCCGATGGCCATGGTCACGCCACGCCTCTGCCGCGTCGATGTCGTTGTCCGAGTGAGGCTTGGTCCTATTCATTACGCGCCTCACAGCTCGACGCCACTGAGCGCGGTGATGAAGGGCGGACCCTGCCGCGCGATGCGGCGTCCGACACCAAGGGCGATCTCGACCAGGGCTCGCATGTGATCGGGGTCGCGGTTGCGCTCGGAGATCAGGCGCTCTGTGTCGAGCTTGGCGACCAGATCATCCGAGCTCCGCGCGGGCCAAAGCCCAACGCGACAGAGCTTCGCATAGGCGAGGACGAGGGCGCCGCGCGTCGTTCCATACCAGTACGGACCGACCTCATCGGGCTCCGACCAGGCGTCGACTGACCCCAGATGCGTCTTGGCCTCGTTCAGCAAGGCGGCGAGGTCGGGAGGCCGCTTGAACCAGGCTTCAAGCGAGAGAGCGTCCTCCAGCAGGTAGCTGCCGGGCGCGGTGCTGGCGCCTTCCAAAGCGTGGCCGTGGACCTCGCCACGGAACCGGGCCGCGGTCTCTTGATGCTCCGGCGGGACGCGCCCGTCGCGGGTGAGCCCTATGATGTCAGAAGGGCTGGCGCGCTGCAGTGCGCGCATCATCAGCTCGGTGGCGTGGACGCCCCTGCCGCTTCGATACTGCTCATCGCGTTCGCGCGACAACATCGCCCGCGCGACGCGATCCTCGGGGGAGATCGCCGGCAGAAGCAGCATGGCGATCTCGCTGGCGTGGGCGAGAACGGCGAGCGCATTGCCGGTGTCGACGCGTTGCTCGAGTGCGGAAGGGTCAGCCTCTGCGAGCGCGAGGAAGCGCGCGTATTGACGGGCATGAACGAGGGCCCGGTCGCGCAGGTCGAGGAGCGGCGGCAGGCGGTCGAACAGCCTGGCATAGCGCTCGAGATCGTCGGGCATTTCGGGCAGCCGCGTCTCGATCGCGGCGAGCGCGTCGAGGACGGTTGTTGTCTCCGTCGAGAGGCTGAGGTCACGAAGCGTTGCGGTGTTGATGTCGGTCATGGTCCTGGTCCCGTGGGTCGGCTCGGTTGAGCTGCACACAAGCTGCTGCCATCACGACGAAAGGCGCGGCGGAGACCGTCGCGCCTTTGGAAGCTTTTTGAGACCGCTGCGACGCCTGCCGCGCTCAACGCCCTATGCAGTGGCTTTTGCGAGCGGCTGCCCATTCGACTGCGGCCCGCAGGTGCTCGGGATCGCGATGGCGCGGTCCGATCAAGTCGAGCGCCTTGCGCTGGATCGCGACCTTGTCAGCGTCGCTAGCCGGCCACAGGACCAGCCGTGCCAGCCTTACATAGGCCAGCAACATCGCGCCTCGGATCGCTTCATCCAACAGCGCTGGCTCGCTCACGCGTCGCTGCACCCGCCGCCAGACGTCGACCTGCGTCAGCAGGGTGAGTGCGCCTGCCAGATGATCGCCGGCATCGATCCCCGTCTCCAGCCAGAGCTGCAGCGATGGCGCGAGCGCGAGCGAATAGGCTGCAGCCTCGCCTGGCCGCGCCCCGAGCGCATCGGGCGACGCCTGCGGCAGCCGGGGCGGTCGGACATTCTGTTCGCTCATCGCGACGAGTGCGCCGCCGCAGATCACGTCTGTGCGGTAGCGGAGCGCCGCGTCGCGCGAGCGTCTCGCCTGCGCACGCAGCGCACGGCGGAAGCTCGCGAGCGCCCGATGATCCTCAGGCTCCCGCGGCGCGATCAGGATCGTCGCGACATTGGCGCTGTCGATCAGCAGCGCCAACGCCCTGGCGCAGTTGAGAACCTCGGCATAGGCCGTGATCTGCCCCTCGCGCACCTGACCGAGCAGGCGGCCAAGCTCATCGGTATGGAAGCGAGCGCGGGCGCGGATGGCCACAAGCGAAGGCCGGTCCTGCCAGACCGCAGCGAAGCGCCGCAGTGGCCGCGCGTCATCGTCGATGAGACGCTCCAGCGCCTCGAGTTCGTCGATCACTTGAACGAGCGGAAATCGTCCGCAGGTCGACCCCGCAGCATCCCGCTGGCGCTCATCTTTGTCCGGGCCGTCGCTGTGCGGCAGGATCGGCTGGAAAATGTCTATATTCATGATTGCTTCTCATGGGGTCCTAGCCAATCGGCTACGCTCCTCCCCGTCATCTCTGGCAACGAACGAGGACGCCGCAAACGGCGGCGCCCTCCATCGCGATGGGCGGCGTTTGCGCAGGGCGCGCCGGTCAGCGCTGTCGCTCGCTGTCCGCGATCCGGCGCTGCATGAGCCGAAGCTCCTTCAGCCGTTCGGCGGCGGCCTGTGCGAACAGGACGACGTCGCGCAGTCGCTCATCTCGAAGACGATCGGTGATCGCGTTGATGCGGTCTCCAGACGTCTCGTCGTCCTGGGTGGCGACGGCGGCGATCAGGCCGGCCCGCGCCAGATCGGCCGCAGCGAGCAGCCCGGCGCCGTGGTAGGCGCCCTGAAGCCGATCGAGCCACTCGCGATCGACCTCATCCGCCTCGTTGGCAACCGCGAAGCGATCGGCATCGTCGAGCTGCAGGCTGGCGCGCTCGATCAGCGTGTTCACGGGCGCGAGGTTGCGCAGGAAGCTCATGAGGCTCAGCCCCTGCTCGAGGCCGATCATCGCCGGCTGACCGTCCCGGACCTCGTCGAGGCCGGGCACCGTCGCAGCGTCGAAGGTGAGGTCCGCATGGCCGGTGTCGTCCATGCCGGGGTGGGCAAACGCCTTGCGGGCGAGCGCCGCGAACTCCTGGTCGCTCCCGACGGCCGCGACGACGTCGTCGAGAACGCGTCGGCGGGCTGCGAAGTCGCGCTTTGAGCGCGGCGGCGCGAGCGCGACGGTGACTGTCGCGGCGGCGTCGAGCAGCGAGAGCGCGATCAGCACGTCGAAGAGGTAGGCGATCTGTTGGCGGTCGGAGGTGCCGGCCAGCGCGACGAACCGCGTCACCTCGTTGGCGTAGCCGATGGCGCGGGCGCTGATCTCGCCGAGCGAGAAGGCCTTCGCAGCGAAAGCGGCATAGCCCTGCTCCAGGCCGGCCTTGAGTGAGAGCTGGTTGGCAAAGCCGGCGAGGTCGTCGGTGACAGGCCAAAGTGGCAGGTCGAGCTCGATGTCGGCGAGCGACAGCGCGTTGATGGTAGTCATGTTGTCGTCCCAGGTTCCTTGGGGGTCACAGCCACGTGGCTGCGCAGTTCCTCCGTTCCCGAAAGCGAAGAGGCGCCCGCACGCGGACGCCTCCCTTGTTGTGTCCTTGGATGGCTCGTGCTGCGCGCCAGCTACACCAGGGCACTCCATTCGAAGACGAGCCGGTCGCGGCTGTCCGGCGGCAGCGATTTGACCCATGCGGCATCCGCCGTGACGTGCCGGATCGCCGCCTGCATGTGCACAGGATCGCCGATCTCGCCGCGCAGGTTGATCAGCGCGACGATCTCCTTCTTGATCGCCAGCGCGGCGCGGTTGTGCACCGGCCAGATCATGACCTGTGCCGCGGCGAGGTAGCCTGCGATGCGTGCGCCTTCGGCCGCGACCATCAGCTCGCTCGCGTTCTCTGGACCGCGCTGGGCCAGCGCGATCAGGCGGTCGCAAGTCTCGAACAGGCTCCGGACGCGCTGCAGCAGGCGATCGAGATCGGGCGCGTCGCTGGCGTAGCCGACCCATTCCCCGATCTGGTTGTGGGCATACGCTGGTGGGCCGCCACGGAGCTCCAGGCCGGCGGAGAGTTCCCAGCGCTCGAGCGGCCACGCAGCCAGCCCGCGGCTGTCGCTCGCTGGCGCCGGCGGTGCGGGCGGCAACATGAGCGCCGGCACGCTGAAGGCGGTGCGCTTCCAGCGCAGGCGGCGCGCCAGCGTCGCGTCCATCATCGAGACGAAGCCCTTGTCACGGCGATGGTGCAGGGCGCCGGTCGCCTCGGCGAGGGCGAGCTTGGCCTCGGCCTGGTCGAGGTCATCGGCTGGCCAGATTGCCGTCAGCGCGACCAGGCTCAGGCTCATGATCTGAAGCCCGGCACAGGCGAGGTTGTACTCGCGCTCGCCGAGGTCTTTGGCGAGATTGAGCCGGAACTCCTCGTTCGACAGGCTTTTTGCGTTGCGCGCCGCCGCCTTCAGGTCGATCGGTTGGCGCCGGAAGGCCGCCAACTCGCCGACGCTCGGGTCATCGCTGCTGATGATCTCGACCGCCATCGCAATCGGATCGTGCAGCGCCCGGTTGCCGGGCTCCTCCACGGGGCCTTCGCTGCGCCTGGCGAGCGAGCGCCCACCATCCTCGGTATTTCTGGTCATGTTGGGGACTTTCCTATGGGGTTACGACCATCGGGCCGCGTAATCCCTCCCTCCGCCATGGACAGAGGCGTCCCCGCCGGGGACGCCTCCATCAGCCCTTGCGGTGCTCGTTCCGTCAGACCACGGGCAGCCACATCGGCTTGAGTTCCAGCGTGGCGCCTAGCCTGAACGCCTTCGCGATCCAGTCCGCCTCGCCGACCAGATGGCGGATCGCCGCCTGCTGATGCAGGGCGTCGCCTCGACAGGCCCGCTCGTTGACGAGCGCGGCCAGCCGGTGCTTTGCCTGCGCATCGGTGGAGTGCAGCATCGCCGGCCAGATCGCCGCTCGCGCCGCCGCGAGATAGGCGAGGATGCGAGCGCCTTCGGCCGCACGGCGCAGCGGGCGAGGATCCTCGGAGGTGGTGTCCGCCAGGACCATGAGCCGGTCGGCCGTCGCCATCATCCGCGCGAAGCGATCGACCAGATCGGACAGCGTCGGATAGTCATCGACGAAGGCCGACCAGCGCATGAGCTGCTGGCCAGCGATCGAGGCGTCGCCGCCTTCGAGCGGCACCGTGTCGACCAGATCGAAGCGCGACAGCGGCCAGGTAGCGAGCCCACGGTCGGCCCCGGCGGGAGCCGCCGGGCCGGGAGGGACGACGAGTTCACCGACCGCGAAGGCGGCGCGGTGCAACCTGATCCGCTCGGCCATCTCGGCGTCGAGGGATGGCGCCTGGCCATAGTCGGTGCTGTCGCCTTGCGAGGCGGTGGCTTTTGCCAGCGCCTTCTTGGCGTCGGCGTCCTCGACGGTATCGACCGGCCAGATCGCGACCATGGCGGTGCAGCTCAAGGCCACGATCTTCAGGCTGATCCGGGCCATCTTGACGTGGTTGCCTTCGCTGAGCCGGAACCATAGCCGCTCGGCTTCGTCCTCGCAGCGCTTCGCTTCGATGGCGAACCGCTTGAGATCTGGGGAGCTGTCCCTGAAGGCGATGAGCTCGGCGAGGGTGGGGTCTTCACCGATGGCCCCCGTGATGGTGGCGAGCGGATCGCTGATCGGACCCTGCGTGTTCTGGCTGCCGGTGTCGCCGGCGGCTTCCATCGGAGCGAGGCTCCGGTCCTAGTCGTTGTCGGTCATGGTCTTGTTCTCGTGGGTCACAGCCCCATCGGCTGCGCTTCACCTCCGTTCGCTGAAACTGAGAAAGGCGCCCCACGCGGGGGCGCCTTCCTGATGTCGGCCATGGTGTTCCGTTCAGGCGGCGCACGACAGCGGCTTGCCGCGCCCGGCAATCCAGCGCTCGATTGCGTCGAGCTGACGGACCCGGGCAAGATCGCCTGGGCCGGCCCCGGCCTTCAGCGCAGCGATGCGTTCCCGGGCGGCCGGGCGCGTGAGCCAAGGCACGTCGTCCCGCGTATCGAGGCGGTGGTCGAACCACGCCGCACCCTTCTCGCGCTCGGCGGCGGAGAGCTCGCCCGGCGCTTCGAGCCAGGCCCAGCGATTGGCGAAGGCTTTCAGCCGGACGTCGCCGAGAAGCTCGCGGCCGAGCCGCACCCGTTGGTCCCATTCGACCTCGTGCCAGCGCCGAGAGGTGATCGCGTCATCCCGGCCGATGAAGCCGCCACTATAGAGGCTGTCGTCCGGCCAGGGGCTCGGCTCCTTGCCGGCGAAGCGCCCGGCCAGCGCGATCGCGAGGTTGTCGCGGAAGCACGCATGGCCGCGGATGCGGGCCAGACGGGTCTGCAACTCTCGATCCGGCGGGACCTCACCCCGTGCAGCGGGAGCCGCCATCTCCCAGGGCAACAAAATCGGCTGGGCATTGGTCTTGACCAGCCGGATCGGGCGCTCGCCGTTCGCGAACAGCATCTCGCCGAGCTCCTCGGGCGGGGCGTCGAGATAGGTCGGGTCGACGGTGAGATCGGCGACAGCCCAGGACGACGCATTCCCGGGCGTCGGCATAATGCCGCCGATCGGGATCATCCGGTTGAACAGGCCGAGCCCAAGCGGTTCGGGGCGAGCGAGCAGTCCGGCGGGCCCGCTTTTGTGGGCATTGGCCATCATCGCCGCGATGATGGTGGGTGCACGCTCGCGCAGGAGCCTGAACAACGCGATCGTGGCATGGACGTCATTCAACGCGTCATGAGCATCGGCTTCGTCGAAGGCGATGCCGTTGGCACGGCAGACCGGCCCCAGCTGCATCGTCGGCTTGCCCTGCGGCGTCACCGGGATGGTGATCGTGTCGGGCGCCAGCATCGCCACCGCGCGCAGCATGGTCAGCACATCGGCGCGGGCCAATCCCGGCATCGAGGTCGCATAGGGCGGGAGCAGCGTCCGAAAGGCGCTGTGTCGCTGTAACTCCTCGTCGTATTTGAGGTTGCTGTAGCCCAGGATTGTGGCCGGTGAAGCGGCGTCAAGGATGCCGGCGACGGCCCGCATCAGCTCGAGCTGCGACAGGGGCGCGGCCTCGATCCTGTAGGGGTCGAGGCCGGTGACAAGCAGGGCGTCAGGCGAAGGAACCACATAGGCGGGCAAGCGCGCCCGCAAGACAGTCTCTCGCACAGGGCGCAGATCGCTGTCGGTCTCGACGTAGGCAGCCTGCAGCGGCACATCCCACGCCGGCTCAAGACCGCTGGCCTCGAAGTCCATAAAGAGGAAGCTCATGGCGGCGTCCCCTCAATGCCGACTCATCGAGCCGGGCTCGATCGCGACCTTGGTCAGGTTGATGCCGAGCTTGCGGGCATCGACCTGCATCGCCGCCTCGACCATAACCGCCGTGTGCGAGCGCGCCATCTCGTCTTCCTGGAAGATCATCGCCTCATAAACGGTGATCTTGCGCTCCAGATGCTCGTCACGCTGCGCCGGCGCCTCCGCCAGCATGAAGGCGAAGAACCGCGCCTGCGCCCTGGCGCCCTCGGCAAGCTGACGTCCGTTCAGTCCGCCGAACTCGGCATGAATCCGGTCGCCATCCTGCTCCAACAGCATCGCATGCGCGCTCGACAGCTGCCACAGGAGGAAGTGCCGCTCGGCATGGTCGCCGAGCTGCGCATAGGTGCGGGCATATCGCGAGAGATCCTCCGCTCCCGGCAACGTCTCGTCGCAAGCTGCGGAGGCCTTCCGCTTTCTCGTCGTCATTCCACTCGTCCGGTCCAGTCCGTGACCCGGAAACGGCGCGTCGGCTCAGGATCCCGGGGGTTCCCTGGATTGGGTTCCGGTCCTCGCTTTTTTTGCTATGCGGCGACCGTGGCACTGGCGGCCAATGCGCATCTTTGGCCCTTAGCTGACGCTTAGAAGGTCTGCTTCAGGGCGGTCTCCTAAAGCCTGGAGTCGAGCCACACAGGCTGGAGCTAAGCGCGCATCCACCCCCATTTGGCGAAGATGCGCTGGCCTTCAGCCGAGGCGAGAAACTCCACAAAGCCCTTGGCTTCCGGTCGCATTTGCCCACGCTTCGTCAGGGCTATGCCCGTGTCACGATAGATCCGAAGGTCCGGCTCGACCTCGACGACGTCCGCGAGTGTTGGGTTGGCGACCTGCCAGATCGTCCAGATCAGCCAGGCGTCGAGCGAACTGTCCTCGACCCACGCCTTCCGGGCGTCGGCGCTGTTCTTGGCGACCTTCCCAATGTTGGAGCGAAAGGCTTTGACGTCAGCGATGCGGCCGAGCCGGCCAGCTACGTCCTCCCACAGGCCCTGCTGGCCAGCGCCGTTGACGACTAGGATGCTGTGGCCGGGCTCGAGCAGGGTCTTCACGCCGCCGACCTTTTTTGGGTTGCCCGGCCGGACCAGGATTGCGGAGGCGCGCAGGTAGAGCGGCTGCACGGTTGAGGGATCAATGCCGGGCATCGCTTCGATGAAGTCCGACATCATCACCTCGGAGCCGCTGAAGATCATGTCGGCGTCCTTGGTCGCCTTGTCCTTCCAGGCCGGAAGCGGACCGGCTTCGACCTGTACTTCGATGCCTTGCGCCTTGCCGAAGGTGGCGGCAGCCTCCTTCATCGCCGGCATCGGCCCGCCGGGGCCGTAGACGCGTAGAGGCTCGGCGGCGCTTGCCGGCGTAGCAAGCGAGGCGGCAAGTCCGGCGCCGAGGATCCCGATATCGCGACGGCTGAGATGGGTCATGGGTTGATCCTTTCGTTTTTCCGGAGGCGCCGGCTCACGCCACGCCGATGAGATGAATGAGGCCGAACGAGATGGCGGCGAGCGCGAGCAACGAGAGGACGACCGCGCCCGTGACCCGAGGGCCGGCCCTGGCCACCGAGCGGATGTCGACGCCGAGGCCAAGCGCAGCCATCGACACGATCGTGAGCAGGTTCGCAACCGTCGCCAGCGGCGAAAGAAGGGCGGTCGGGATGAGGCCGGCCGAGCGAAACGCCGCCATCACGAGGAAGCCAACGATGAACCAGGGCACGAGATGGTGGACGGCGATCCGCTTGGGCGCCGGGCGATCGCCGGCGGTCACATGCGGCGCAGGTTTGTCGGTCTCTTCGCGCAGGCGTCCAGACAGCATCGACAGGACCAGCACGACCGGGCCGAGCATCAGGACGCGCACGAGCTTGACGAGTGTGCCGACCTGGATCGCGGCTGCACCCGCCGGAGCCGTGGCCGCGATGACCTGGGGGACAGCATAGACCGTCAATCCCGAGAGCACGCCGAATTGGTGAACGCTCAGGCCGAGCGCCGGGATCAGGAGAGGCAGGCCGAGGACCACGACGACTCCGAGAACCGCCGTGAAGGCGATCGAGGCTGCGACGTCGTCTCCATCAGCGCCGATGACGGGCGCGACCGCCGCAATGGCCGAGTTACCGCAGATCGAGTTGCCGCAGGCGACGAGGATCGCCATGCGCTGTGGCAGACCGAGCAGGCGGCCGATGGCATAGCTCAGCCCGATTGCGACGAATACGACGACCGCGATTCCGATCAGCAGGCCAGCTCCAGCCGCGGCGATCGTCGCCGCGCTCAGCGAGGCGCCCAGCAACACCACCGCGATCTCCAGCAGGGTCTTGGCCGAGAAGGAAATGCCGGGCCGCCAGCCGCTGCCTGGCGTCCACAGCGACCGGATCACTGTGCCGATCAGGATCGCCATGACGAGCGCCTCCAACCATACCCGGCCGAAATAACCCGCCTCGACATGTTCGATTCCCAGCGCGACCGCCGACACACCGACGCAGAGCAGAACGCCGGGCCAGATGGGCAGGGCGTCGAGCGTAGAAGAGGAATTTAAAGGCGTTCTCGACTGGGTCGGCAGGGTCATCGCGGCATCCATTCGTTCGATGCGTGATCTGTCGCTTACCGTAATTGATTTATCCAACAGGTTGTTTCTCTTGTTTCGATCGATAAATTCGATTGGTATCGATTGAAGCGCGATCAGCTTTGGCTGCGAGCCTGAGGAAGGCTGCGCCGGCAATTATGATCGAGCCGAACACACTGCCGGCGAGGACATACAGAATGCGCTTGCCCCATGGTCCCTGCCGCGCGCTGTCGGTCGTGAGGCGCGCGGGATGGTCGTCGAAATGGTGCGGCGGTGGCTGGTTGTGGTCGGGCTCGATGCTCGTCATCAGGCATGCTCGCTGTCGGGAGGGATGATGAGGAGACGCAAAGGCCCTTCGATTTATTCCGGCGAGGCGTTCGTATGACTCTCGAACAACTGCGGATCTTTGTTGCGGTCGCCGAGCGCGCGCACGTCACGCGCGCCGCCTCCGATCTCAATCTGACGCAGTCAGCAACCAGCGCGGCGATTGCGGCCCTGGAGTATCGGCACGCGGTGAAGCTGTTCGATCGCGTGGGTAGGCGGATCGCGCTAACCGATGCCGGCCGACTGTTTCTCCAGGAGGCGCGGGCGATCCTGACACGCGCGGCCGCCGGCGAGCAGATCCTGGCCGATCTCGCGGGGCTGAAGCGCGGCAGGCTCGCTTTCGCCGCGAGCCAGACGATCGGGAACTATTGGTTGCCGCCAAGGCTTGCTGCGTTTCGCAAGCGCCACCCGGGCATCGAAACACCGCTGGTGATCGGCAACACCGAGACCGTGACCACCGCCATCCATGACGGGCTGGCGGACATCGGCTTCGTCGAGGGCGAGATCGATGATCTCCATCTCACCCAGGAGAGCGTCGCAACCGACGACATGAGCATCGTCGTCTCGCGCGATCATCCGTGGTCCGTGCGTGATGCCGTCACTCCTAACGAGTTCGGCGAAACGTCCTGGATTTTGCGCGAACCGGGCTCGGGGACGCGGCAGCTTCTGGAAACGGTGCTACGGGAAGCGGGACGCACGCTCGCAGACCTCGACGTCGCGCTCGAACTGCCCGCCAACGAAGCCGTTCGCGCCGCGGTCGAAGCTGGCGCCGGCGCGAGCCTGATGTCGCGGCTCGTCGTCGCGAGCGCGTTGCGTTCCGGAGGGCTCGTGGACGTGGCGGCCGACATCCCACCGCGCCGCTTTCTGATACTGCGGCACAAGGAGCGTTACGTTAGCCGGGCCGCGCAGGCCTTTCGCGAGCTGCTCGACGAGGAGCAGTCCCGATGATGGCCCCTGACAGGCAGCCGGCCCATGTCGCGCCGCTCAATCGCTTTGCCGCAGTGCTGCGGGCGCGCCATGGCGACGTGCCGGATTTCGATCCCTTGGATGGCGGCATCGCAGCTCGCCTGCTCGTGCTGCTGGAAACGCCCGGCCCGGCCTCGGTTTCCACCGGCACGACATCGCGCGACAATCCCACCGGGACGGCTCGCAATCTGACCCGATTTCTCGATGGGCTCCCGCTGTCGCGATGGGACACGGTGATCTGGAACGCGGTGCCATGGCGGCTGCCACGCCGTGGCGGGAAGCTCGGGCGGCCGACCCGAATGGACATCGAAGCTGCTGCGCGCGATTTGCCGGCGCTGCTCGCGCTCTTGCCGCGTGTGCAGGTCGTGGTTCTCGCCGGCCGCGTCGCGCAGAGCCTTCGGCCCGCGCTGGATGCAGCAAGGCCCGATCTCACCGTGATCGCGATCCCGCATCCGAGCCCGACACATCTCGCCGCGTCACCCGCTGCGAGGGAGCGGCTCTTCGGCGAGGCCTCGCGCCGGGAGATCGCTGTCGCCATTGCGGATGAGGCCGGCTAGTCTGGCATTGCTCCAATGAGGATCGAAGCCCTGCGCGACGCGGTCGAAACGGCACTGAGGCAGAACTGGCAGCGGCTTTTCGGCTATGCGCTGCGGCTCAGCGGCGACCGTGACGCGGCGGCCGACCTTCTGCAATCCTGCGCGATGAAGGCGTTGGCGAGCGACACCGTGCCCGATGCGTCAGGCATCCGGTCCTGGCTTTTCGCGATCCTGCGGAACGGCTTCTTCGATGATCGCCGCCGGGCCTCGGTGCGCTCGGACAATCGCGAGGTCGAGACGGGGCTGGAGACACCCTGGCGCCACGACGATCGGCTGATCGCGGAGATCACGGTCAGGCAGGCGCTCGAAAGGCTGGACGCGACACACCGCGACATCATCGAACTGGTCGATCTCGCCGGCTTTCGTTATGCCGAAGCGGCGGAGATTCTGGGCGTGCCGGTCGGGACCGTCATGAGCCGATTGAGCCGCGCACGCCTCGCGCTGCTGGACGAGATCGGCGGACGGAACGTGACGCCCTTTCCGACGGGGCGCCGCCATGTCGGGTGACGATAGCGAGATGATGAACGGGCAGGCCGTGTCCTGGGAACGGCTCAACGCCTATGTCGATGGAGAACTGGCGCCGGCGGAAGCTGCGTCGGTCGCATCGGCCGTGGCACACGACTCCGGTCTCGCAAGAAGAGTTGCCACCCTGGCTGCGCTGAAGGCCAATGTGGCGGGCCTGTCTGAGGACACCGCGCCGCCCTTCGCCATTTCCGCACGCGGGACGAAAACAAGGGGATCCGCGCGCCGTCTGGCGGCGATCGCCGCAACGCTTGCCCTCGTCGCCGGCATGGGTTCCGCGATCTGGTTCGCGACTTTGGGTCCGCGCAGCGAGGACATGAGCGACGCGCTGATGGCGCATCGGCCGTGGCTGGCTGGTGGCGAGGCTCCTGCGACCGCTGCTCTGTCCGTCGAACTCGCCGGCGCACGGTCGACCGCTCTGCCTGATCTGTCCGCGGCGTCGCTTCGTCTGGTGCGCCTCGACGTCAAGCCCGGCCTCGCCCGGAATGGCGAGGTCTTCGCGGGCTATGAGGGGCCGAACGGCTGTCGTGTCGGGCTCTGGGTCTCGCCGGAACCATCGACGAGTGCAGCCGAGCCCGTGCGGTCGACGGAGGACGGAATCTCGATCCGGGCCTGGCGCAACGGTGATATCGGCTACGCCATGGTCGGCGTCGGCATCGACGAGGCGCGTCTCGACCTGATCGCTGCCCTGGCCGCGATGTCGCTCCGCAACGACGGTCCTGCCTCCCAACAAATTGCCGCGCTGAACGACATCAGGACCACGGGTCGGCCCTGCACGGCCTGAACCTTTCAGACCTTCTCTTCAAGAGTGGAATAATTCGACGGGGTCGCGCGTCTTGTCTCCCGAGGAACATGTCCTCGGGAGAAACGCCATGCTCGAAGAAGCAGTCACGCGGGACGCCGCGTCCAATGACCAATCCAGTTCCCATATCGTCGAAATGCCTTCGGCCTCCCGCCGCAGCATTCTGCTCGGCGGCAGCCTCGCCGCGATCGGGGTGGCGGCCGGGCTTGGCGCACCGCTCGGTTCACGCTCGAATGGCGGCCTGTCCTCCGCTTCGGCGCAAGGCGCTCCGGCGGCAGCGCCAAAAGTCCCGCAACCGTTCGACTTTCCGGGCAAGGACAAGGGCTTGGCGTTGCTGGGCGACCGGCCGCTCGTGGCCGAAACGCCCGAAAGCCTGCTCGACGACGACACCACGCCGATCGCGAAATTCTTCATTCGCAACAACGGCCAGCTGCCCGAGGAGGCCAAGGACGCCGATGCCTGGTCGCTGAAGATCGAAGGCGAGGTCGACAAGCCGCTGACGCTGACGCTGGGCGAGCTGAAAAAGCGCTTCACTGCCCACAGCTTCCGCATGGTGCTGGAATGCGGCGGCAATGGCCGCTCCTTCTACCAGCCGGCCGCGCGCGGCAACCAGTGGACCAATGGCGGCGCCGGCTGCGCAGAGTGGACCGGCGTGCGCCTCGCCGACGTTCTGAAAGCCGCCGGCCTGAAGGACAGCGCCAAGTTCACCGGGCATTTCGGCGCCGACCCGCATCTTTCGGGCGACACTACCAAGGACGCGATTTCGCGAGGCATGCCTATCGAGAAGGCGCTGGAGCCGCATTCGCTGATCGTCTGGGCGATGAATGGCGAGCCGCTGCCGCATATCCATGGCGGGCCCTTGCGCCTCGTCGTGCCGGGCTGGCCGGCTTCGCTATCCTCGAAATGGCTCAACCGCATCCTCGTGCGTGCCACGCCGCATGACGGCCAGGGCATGGGCGGGACCTCCTATCGCGTGCCGACCGTGCCGCTGGTTCCGGGCTCCAACGCCGACGGCAAGATCAACTTCACCGACCTGACCTCGATGCCGGTCCGCGCCATCATCACGGCTCCGGCGAACGGCACGCGCCTGCCGGCAGCCGCCCGCGATGTCTCGCTGCGCGGCGCGGCCTGGGCCGGCGATCACGAGGTCGCCAATGTCGAGGTCTCGTCCGACGGCGGGCAGCGCTGGCATACGATGACGCTGGCCAAGCCGAAGAACCGCTACGACTGGGTGCGCTGGACCGGCTCGCTCAAGCTGCCGAGCGAAGGCTATTTCGAACTCTGGGTGAAGGCCACGGATTCACGCGGCGTCGCGCAGCCCCATGTCGCGACGAACTGGAACCCACAGGGCTACGGCTCGAACCCGATGCATCGCATCGCCGTGCTGGTGGGCTGACGATGGCGGCATTCCATAAGCTGAAGGCGGTGGCGCTCGCCGCCGCTCTTCTCACCGTTCCGGTCTGCGCGTTCGCGCAGGCCGAGGACACGCCCGAATCCATTCCGGACTTTCCCGGACGCGACGAGACCTTCGGCTACTGTGTCGGCTGCCACTCGATGAAGGTCGTTGGCCGTCAAGGGATGAACCGCGCCCGCTGGGACGAGACCCTGGCCTGGATGACCGACAAGCACGCCATGCCCGCGCCCGACGACGAGATGCGAAAGGTGCTGCTCGACTATCTCGAAAAGGCGTTCCCGCCGGCGGCGCCGAAACAGGGCGGCGGATGGGTCAGCCCGTTCGCGCCGCAGAAGTGAGGAACGACCTGTGATGATGAAGATGATCCTCCCGCTCGTTGCGCTGGGCCTGCTCGCGCAAGCTCAGGCCCGTGCGCAGGATGCCGCCGCCGGCGAGAAGACCTATGCCCAGTGCCGGGCCTGCCACCAAATCGGCGAGACCGCGAAGAATACGGTCGGCCCCGTCATGAACGGTGTGATCGGCCGCAAGGCGGCGGAGCGCGAAGGCTACAGCTACAGCAACGCGATGAAGTCCTCGGGCCTGACCTGGGACGAAGCCACCTTCGCCGACTACATCAAGGACCCGAAGGCGAAGGTGCCCGGCACGAAGATGATCTACGCCGGGCTGAAGGACGACAAGCGCATCGCTGATCTGGTCGCCTTTCTCAAGCAGTTCGACGCAGAGGGGAAGAAGGCGCCCTGAGGGCGCCTTCCAGGAAACCTCCTCACGGCGCCTGCGACTGCAGCACGGTCCCCGGCTTGTCCGGGGTGCCGGCCAGAATGACGAGATAACGCTTGCGATCGGGCTCGGCGTCGGTGACCACCTGCCGGATCGGCCCGACCGCATTGACGATCGCGGCGCCTGCCGGATTGGTCATGAAGGGCGCGAGCGGCTGGACGCCGGTCTCTCCTTTCGCATCGTTCGCCAGCGCGAGGATGTAAGGCGCTTTGGGCTCGAGGCCGGTGACGGCCGCCTGCAGCATCTGGATCGGACCCTGATTGAACAGTGTCACCTGCGTGACCGCCTTGCCGTCGGAGCCCGCGAGCGAGAGCTGCGCCGAGTTCTGCGCCGCCGAGAGCGGCTGAAGGTTGGCTGTTCCGTCACCGCTCGGGACCGCGTTGGGCACATAGGCCACACCCTGCGGTGCCTGGCCGACGGGCACCGTCGCAATGACGGCCTGCTTTGCGGTATCGATCACCGCGACCGCATCAGCGTTCTCCAGCCCGACATAGACGCGCGTGCCATCGCCGGACGGCCACAGCCCGTGCGGCAGCGCGCCGACCGGGATCGTCGCGGCCTGCGAGAAATCGCCGGTGCGGAACACCTTGATCTCGTTGGTGCCGCCGACCGTGACATAGGCGAACTGATCGCCGTCGCGGCGTACGATGTTGACGTGGTTGGTGATCGGCCCGGTGTCCAACGTCTTCAGCGCTCTGAACGGCGGCTTGGCTTGGAAGACCATGGTCTTGCCGACATCCTTCAGCGTCAGCCAGAGCTGCTCGCCATCCGGTGTTGCGGCGAGATCCGGACAGAACGGGCTCTCCTGCTTCATCCGCCCGACGACCTTGCGGGTCCTGGTGTCGATCGCCACCGTCTCTGGCGAGAAGGAGGAGCAGACGAAGCCGTAACGCCCATCGGGCGAGAAGATGGTCATGCCCGGCCCATTCGGCACCTTGATCCGCGCGGTCGACGCGAATGTCTTGCCGTCGAGCACCTGGATGTAATCCTCGCCGCGCACCGAGACCCAGACCTCCCTGCCGTCCGGCCGGAAGAAGGCCTCGTGTGGCGATCGCCCAACATAGGCGACTTGCTTCACAGTGTTGGTCGCGGTGTCGATGAAGCTGACCGAGTTGGAGCCGATCGAGACGACGGCGAGTGTCTTGCCATTCGGGGAGAAGCCCATGCCGTGGACAAGCACCTGCCCGCGATAGAGCGGGCTCAGATTGGCCGGCGTCGGCTCACCAAGCTTGATCACGCCGAGCAGCTTGTTCTGCGAGGGATCGATGACCGAGACCGTGTTTGAGAATTGGTCGGAGGTGTAGAAGCGGTCCTTGGCCGTGATTGGAACGTCTGGAGCCGCGGCCCGACCAGGAGCCTGGCCCGCACAGACGGGCGCGGCGCTCGACAGCAGGAGCAAGGTGGCGAGGGCGCGCTTCATGGCTTCTTCTCCATGTGGGAATGATTGGCATGGCCCTGTGCGGGTGCGGGTGCGGCTGTCGGCTTCGGCGCCGGCGTCTCGCCGAGGATGCGCTGCATCACCGCGATCTCTTGCCGCTGCTCGACGATGATGCCCTGGGCAAGTCGCCGAAGCCGCTCGTCCTTGCCGAAGCGGAGCTGGATCTCGGCCATGTCGATCGCGCCCTGATGATGCGGGATCATCATCGCTGCGAAGTCGCGGTCCGGATTGCCGGTCGGCTTGGCGGCCGCCATGCCCTCATGCATGCGCGCCATGGCGCGATCCATCTCGGATACGAAGAGTTTGATGTCGGTCGACGTTATCCCCGCCGCGCCGCTCTGCTGCGCCAGTGTCGGGGAGACGGCGGCGGCGAGCAAAAGGGCAAGCGAGGCCGCGTGTCGCATCTTGAGTGTTCGTGGCATATCGGCTCCTCGGTGGTGACCTGAGCCTGAAACGCACGGCGCGACGCTCCCATTCCCGCGCGGCCTTCGGATGCCCAACACATCCGCGTGAAGTCGCTGAGTATCGGGCGGTAAGCTGCCCGCTGGGCAACGTCCGCTTTTCGGCAGTCACTCAATGTCCGGAAATGGCGCTGGCCCGATGAGCGACACAACTGAGAGCCCGTCACCCAGCGACAGCCTTCCTTTCGCAGCAGCCGCCATGGCCCTCATCCGACGCATCGCGCGAACGCGATGAGTTTCGGGGCGGACTCTGAGATTGCGCAGATTATCGCGCGCACTTCCCATAGGCTGCGACTGCGGAACGGCGCTATTCGCTTACCAGCGTGCGCTCGCGTCAGGCCTTGGCGAGCCAGGCTTCGGCGAGCTGCCAGGCGCCGCCGGAATCCAGCACGATGTTGTTGAGCTCTTTGCGGGCCACATGGCGCGCCTCGCGGAAGAACAGCCAGGAATAATAGTCGTTCTTGTTCAGGGCAGCCTGGAGATCCTTGTAGATCGCCTTGCGCTTGGCCTGATCGGTTTCCTCGCGGCCCTGATCGACCAGCCTGAAGACCTCCTCGTCCTTCATCCCAGACCAATTCTGCGAGGCGGCGCGGCCGAAGAACGGCCCGAAGACATGGTCGGGGTCAGCTCGCGGAACGTTGACGCGGCCCATGGCCAGCTCGTGCTGGAGGCCGAGGACCTTCGGCACCCAGGCTTGCCGCTCCAGAATCTCGATCTCCATGTTGATCTTGAACGGCTTGAGTTGGGCTTGGACGATCTGCGCGACCTGGGTGTCGGGGTCGCGCTGGATGATCGAGAGCTTGCAGGTGAAGCCGTTGGGCTGGCCGCCTTCCTTGAGAAGGGCTTGGACTTTGGCCGGATCGAGCTTGGGCGCAGGGACGCTGGCATCGAATGACCAGTCGGTCGGCGGCACCCAGGTCGGCGTGACCGCGCCGAAGCCGCGGGTGATGCCCTTCATCAGCACATTGCGGTCGATGCCGTGATTGACCGCCGCGCGCAGCGCCGGGTTGGCAAAGATGCCCTTGCTGACGTTGAAGGTCAGCCATTGCGCGATGCCCGGCGGAACCGCGACGAGCTTGAGTGCCTCGTTCTTCTCAACCTCTTCGAAATCACGCGGCGTCACGCCATCCACCAGATGGACGCCGCCCGATTTGACCTCGACCATCTTCACGGCCGTGGTCGGGATGATGCGCAGCGTCACGGCGTCGGCATAGGGCAGCTTCTTGCCGTCCGCTCCGTCACGCCAGTAGCGCTCGTTGCGCACGAAGCGGATCTGGCTGCCGCCGACCCATTCGGCGAACTTAAAAGGTCCGGTGCCGACGGGTTGGCGGCCGAAATCCTGTCCGAGCTTCTTTAGGGCCGCCGGCGAGCACATCATGCCGGCCTCGACCGCGAGCGACGCCAGAGCCGCGCCCGAGGGCCGCTTTAGATTGATCCGGACCGTCATCGGATCGACTGCCTCGGCGCTGGCGATGTCGGCGAGGTCGGGGCTGCGCGGCGCGGTCGAGCCGGGGGCAATGACGCGCGCGATGTTGAAGACGGCCGCCTCGGCATTGAAGGGCTCGCCATCATGGAAGACGACGCCCTCGCGCAGTTTGAAGACGACGGACTTCTTGTCCTCCGACCATTCCCATTTCGTCGCGAGGGAAGGCTGGAGATTGCCCTGCACGTCGAATTTGAGCAGGCCTTCGAACATCTGGATCAGCGCGTAGCGATCCGAGGTCGGCGCGTCGCCCATGATCGGATCGAGGCTCTTGGGTTGCAGGTCCATCGAAGCGACAATGGTGCCGCCGAGGACCGGGGAGCCCTGCTGCGCGAAGGCTGGCAGGCCGGCGACAAAGCTCAGGCTCGAAGCGCCGAGCAAAATGTCGCGACGTGAAATCATCTCCATTGCGCGATCTCCTTCCATGGCGCTATTCATAACGCCGGCGGCTTTACCTATCAGATATGTTATGAGATGGGCAAATGGATTTTGTCGTGCCTCGATATGGGGATGCGCAGAATCAATGCTGCATATGCGAGATTCAGCATTGATGGGCTGGCCGAAGCGCCGACTGGCGGCGCGCGATCGAACCCCGTTGACCCGGACTGCGTCACAAGATATCTGATAAGTTATGAGCGATATCGCAGCACTTCAGCCCGACAAGCAGCGCCTGACCGAAGCGGTGACGCAATTCGTGATCGACCGCGTGGCGGAGCGCGTCTTCCGTCCCGGCGACTCGCTGCCCTCGGAGTCAGACCTCGCCAAGCGCTTGAACGTTTCGAAGCCAGTCGTTCGCGAGGCGCTCGGACGCCTGTCGGCGCTGGGCATCGTTCAGATCCAGCAGGGCAAGCCGACGACCGTGAAGGGCCTTTCGGTTGCGCCGCTCGATCAGTTCCTGCGCCTGGCTGTCCGGGTGACCGATAATGGGCTGCGCGAGGCGGTGGAGCTGCGCCGGGCCATCGAGGTCGAGGTCGCATCACTGGCCGCCGAGCGGGCCTCGCCGCTACAGCTAGAGCCGGTCGAGGTGGCTTTAGAGAAGATGCGCGCCAACATCGACGGAGATTTCGAGCGCTGGCTGCAGGGCGACCTTGCCTTTCATGTCTCCCTGGCGCGCTGCTCCGGCAATGCCCTGCTCGAACACCTCGTCAATGCTCTGGCGGAGACGATCAAGTTCACCCAGCGCGCGCTCGGCTTGCAGCGTGATCTGCGGGACCCAGCGGCGACCGTCGCGCGTCATCAGGCGATCATCGACGCCATTCGCGCACGCGACCCGGCGGCTGCCCGCGCCGCAATGACCGCGCATTTCGCCGTGTCCGATGCCGTCATCGCCGAGATCGCGCGCGATCATCGCCGGCTCGATCGCTACTGAGGGACGGGCCGTGCTCAGCTATCTCGGCAAGAAGCTCGTCCAGATGCTCCCGGTGGCCTTCTTCGTCACCGTCATCGTCTTCTCCTTGACCAATCTCCTCCCCGGCGATCCGACAGTGACGATCCTCGGCGAGCAGGCCACACCCGAGCAGCGCGCCGCCGTACGGGTCGAGTACGGGCTAGATCAGCCGGCGCCCATCCGCTACGTCACCTGGCTCACCCGCGTCGCCCAGGGCGAATTCGGCCGCTCGCTGCGGACCCGCGAGGATGTCGGCGCGATGCTGGCTGCGCGCATCCCGGTCACGCTGCAGCTCGGCCTTCTTTCGATCCTGATCGCGGTGGCGATCGGTGTCCCCGCCGGGATTCTCGCCGCCCGCTTTCGTGGCGGTCTGATCGACGTCGCGGCGAGCCTCGTCGCCATGTCCTCGGTGGCGGTGCCCTATTTCTGGATGGGTGTGCTGCTGATCATGCTGTTCTCGCTGCAGCTCGGTTGGCTCCCACCCTCTGGCCATGTCCGCTTCCTCGACGATCCCGCCCAGAACATGAAGCTGATGGTGATGCCGTCGCTGACGATCGGCACGGCCTTTGCGGCGCTGGTGATGCGCCAGACGCGGGCCTCGATGCTTCAGGTCCTGTCGATGGATTATGTCCGCACGGCCCGCGCGAAGGGCTTGAGCGAAAGGCTCGTGCTGCTGCGCCATGCGCTGCGCAACGCGCTGATCCCGATCATCACCGTGATAGGCTTGCAGGTCGGGGCGCTGCTCGGCGGCGCCGTGGTGACGGAAACCGTCTTCGCGCTTCCCGGTCTCGGCCGGATGCTGGTGGATGGCATCTTCCAGCGCGACTTCCCGGTGATTCAGGGCGCGATCCTGTTCATCGTCATCGCCGTGTTCATGGTGAACTTGCTGACCGACATGCTCTACCGGGCCTTCGATCCGCGGGTCGAGGCCTGAGGCAATGGTGGCCGTGACCGGATCGATGCCGCGTTCGCCCGTCCAGGAACAGCGCGCACCGCGTTCGCCGGGCGCGATCATCCTGCGCCGCATCCTGACGTCCTGGCAGGGCCAGTTCGGGGTGTTGGTCCTCGCCGTCATCGTCGCGCTTGGATTGCTGGCGCCCTGGATCGCGCCCTATTCGCCTATCGATATCGACCCGGACGCCTTCTCCATGCCGCCGAGCCCGGCGCACTGGTTCGGCACAGACGAAATCGGGCGCGACGTGCTGTCGCGCGTCCTGCACGGCGCGACGGTTTCGCTGCAGGTCGTCGTTTTCGCGATCGGCCTGGCCTTGATCGTTGGCTCTGTCCTCGGACTGATCTCAGGCTGGCTCGGCGGACGCTGGGATGCGCTGATCATGCGGGTGATGGACGCCTTCCTGGCTTTCCCGCTCCTGGTGCTGGCGCTTTCCATCGTCGCAGTGCTCGGCCCCGACCTCATGAACGCCATGCTGGCAATCGCCATCACCAAGATGCCGGGTTTTGCCCGCCTCGTCCGGGCGGAGGTGCTGAGCCTGCGCGAGGTCGATTATGTCATCGCGGCCAAGGCGGCCGGTGCCAGCCCTTGGCGGATCCTGTCTCGCCACATCTGGCCGAACGTCTCCGGCAACGTCATCGTCTACGGATCGCTCTCGGCCTCGCAGGCGCTGATCACCGAAAGCGCACTGTCCTTCCTTGGCCTCGGTGTCCAGCCGCCGACGCCGAGTTGGGGCTACATGGTCGCGACCGGCATCCAGTTCTACCAGTCCTGGTGGATGAGCTTCTTTCCCGGCCTTGCGATCTTCCTCACCGTGCTGGCGCTGAACTTCCTCGGTGATGCCGTGCGCGACGCCTTCGATGCCAGGCTCGGCGATCGCCATGACTGAAGCGAGCGGTCTTTATCCCGATCTCGCGGGTCGGCGGGTGCTCGTCACAGGTTCGTCGCAAGGTATCGGCCTGGCCATCGCGAAGGCATTGGCCGGCGTCGGCGCCAGGGTCTGCATCAATGCCCCCTTGCCCGGTGCGGACCTGGACGATGCCTGCCGCCAGGCCGGCGCCACCCTGGGCGTCGCGGCTGATCTGTCCCAGCCCGAGGAGGTCGCGCTGCTGGTGGCAGCGGTCGGGAAGGCGCTCGGCGGGATCGATATCCTCATCCTGAATGCCGCTCTGCAGGAGCGGCAGCCCTGGGCAGGTTTCGAGCGCGCCTCGATCGACCGGCAATGGGAGCTGAACCTCGCGGCGAATTATCGCCTGATCCAGGCTTTCGTGCCCGCTATGGTCGAACGCGGCTTCGGCAGGCTGATCGCAATCGGTTCAATCCAGCAAGTGCGCGAACATCCGGAGATGCTGATCTACGCGGCCAGCAAGGCAGCGCTCGAAAGCATGGTCCGCACCATCGCCCGGCAGGTCGCGGGACAAGGGGTCACCTGCAATGTCTTGGCCCCAGGCGCGATCGCGACCGCGCGCAACCGCGAGGTGCTGGCGGACGCGGCCTATCGCGACACCGTACTCGGACGCATCCCGGCAGGGCGCCTCGGAACGCCAGAGGACTGCGCCGACGTCGCACTGTTCCTCGCTTCGAACGCCGCCCGCTACGTCACCGGCACGACGCTCTTCGTCGACGGCGGCATGCATCTCTAAGGGAGAATGGCCGATGAAGATTGTCGATATGAGGGTGCGCTGCGTGGCGATCCCGCTCAACGCGCAGCTTCGCCACAACACCGGAGTCCATCCCGGCTATTTCCTGCGCACCATCCTCGAACTGGTGACGGATGAGGGCCTCATTGGTCTCGGAGAGGTCGGCGGTGGCGACCAGCGCGGCGCGCTGACGAAGCTCAAGTCGCGCATCATCGGCATGGACCCGTTCCATCTCGAGCTGATCAAGCTCAAGACCCTGCGGGCGATCTACTATCTCTCCAATGCCAGGCTCTATGCAGCGATCGAAATGGCCTGCCTCGACATTCAGGGCAAGGCGCTGGGCCGCCCGCTCTGCGACCTGATCGGCGGACCGGTTCGCGACCGCATTCCGATGATCGCCTATCTGTTCTGGCGCTACGATCGACCGGGCGGCGGTCATGACGAACATCCCGAAGACATGGCCGATCTCTGCCAGGAGTTGCACGAGACCCTCGGCGTCACCGCCATGAAGCTGAAGGCCGGCGTCTTCGAGCCGACTGTCGAGGCGCGGGCCGTCGAGCTCTGCCGCGACCGGATGGGCCCGGACTTCGGACTGCGGATCGACCCCAATGGTGTGTGGTCGGTCCCGACGGCGATCCGCATCGGCCAACGGCTGGAGGCGGTTGGGATGGAGTATTTCGAGGATCCGTCCTGGGGGCTGGAGGGCAATGCCGCCGTGCGCAAGGCGGTCCGCACACCGATCGCCACCAACATGTATCCGGCAAAGTTCGATGACCTCGGCCCTGCTATTCGCCTCGGCGCCGTCGACATCGTGCTGACGGACATCCATTACTGGGAAGGCCCGCGCGGCGTGAAGGACCTGTCGGCGGTCTGCCGCACCTTCGGCCTCGGCGTTGCGATGCATTCGGGTGCCGAGTTCGGCATCGAGCTCGCTGCCATGCTGCACACCGCTGCCACGATCCCCGAGATGAGCTTCGCCGGCGACGCCCATTACCACTACCTGACCGATGACATCATTGAGGGTGGGCTGATGAAATACGAAGGCGGGGCCATCCGCGTGCCGACCGGGCCCGGTCTCGGCGTTCGGCTCGACGAGGATAAGATGCGCCATTACGGCGCTCTCTACGAAGAGAAGGGCGATTACTACGCCCGTTTCCACCAGGACCCGTATCGACCCGATTGGCATCCGGTGGTTGGCGGGTTGTGACAGCCCCGCTTGCGGCTACGCCGTTCTGAAACGGCTTCACGAAGATCAGACCTCGCTGCCAACCATCAGGAACGCTCCATGTTCGACATTCCCAAGATCAATCGCCCGGCGAAGGCTCTGGTGGACGGGCTCGCCAGCATCGGCACCGCCACGGCATCGAGTGAACTCTACAAGATGGGCATCCGGAATCCCCTGATTTCGGGAGCCGTGCCGCACTCCCGCGGCAAGGTCGTCGCCGGGCCGGCCGTCACCCTCCAGTTCATGCCGAAGCGCGAAGATCTTTATGGCGACGGCGAGTACGCGGATCGAGAGAAGCAGCTGCACAGGCATGCGCTCTATCACATCGAAGCCGGCGACATCGTTGTCGTGGACGCCCGCGGCGACATGGAAAGCGGCATTTTCGGCGAGATGATGCTGACTTACTTCGCCGGCAAGGGCGGCAAGGGCATGGTCATCGACGGCGTCATCCGCGATGCCGCCAAGGCGTTCAAACTCGACATCGGCTACTGGATGCGTGGCGTCAGCCCGAATTTTCACACCCAAACGACGCTGATGCCCCACGCAGTGAACGTACCCATCGCATGCGGCGGCACCTATGTCAGGCCAGGCGACATCATTATTGCCGACGATGACGGGGCCATCTGCGTGCCGATCGCCTATGCCGAGCGGCTGCTCGAAGTCGGCAGTCGTCACGTAGAATGGGAGGACTTCTCTCGCCTCATGCTCTCGAAGGGAGGCGACCTGCGTCGCTATTACCCGCTGGCCCAGGAGGCCGAGCCTGAATACTTGGCTTGGAAGGCGCAGCAGGAAAGAAGTTGAGGTCGCTGGCTGGCGACGCTGCTCTTAGTTGCTCGCTGCTCCAGACTGACACTCATAAACGTCCGCTATCCGGCGGGTCACGAACGTCCGAACGTGGCGCATAGCTCCGGTCGCCTGATCCAAGGTACTTCATGACCTGGTGGGGCTTTTGCTGCCTCTCGAATTCGTCGACCACGGTGAGCTACTATTCCCGTCCGCCCCGACCATCGCCCTTCCTGCCAGGTTGCGCTGGTGGTGAGGCAGGTCGCTTTTTAGAGTTCGTGTGACCATCAGGGGACGCTCCAGCCGGAGCCCTTGGAGTAGAAGAAGGCGGGACTTTGGTCGACGCAGCGCGACCATGTCGCGGGTCACTCTCCCGCACGGTCGTAGCACCAGCCGCGGTCGGCGAGGAGGGTGTATGATTGGGTGGGCTGCTTAGCGTGGGTCGAGCTGGAAGCGCGAGGGGATCGAGACCGTACTCTTTCATCGAGATTGTCACACGCGCAGCGATCTCTTTCATCGAGCTGATGCGCGGTCGAACCGGGACTGCCGGTACCGCCGCCCGTCCGTCTGAAGCCAATTTCGAGGCGGTGGTTTCGGGCTTCTCACCCTCGATCGCGGCAGAAGCTTTGGACGGTGCGGCCTCTTCCTGCCGAGATCTTGCCTGTTCCAACGTCGCTCGCGCGATATCGAATAGCCGACCCTGCCGCTCTTTCTCCTCTACCTCCTCCTCTTCATGTTGTCGTTGCATCAGGCGAGTTTGCGATAGCATCGCATCAAAAGCTGCATCGGCTGCAGTCCGCGTCCCGTCGCTTGACGCGACCATCGACGCGCTGCCCACAGCTTCTGCGACAGCAGACGTCTGATCTGAGACTTGTGCCGCTGCCGTAAGAATTTCCTGGGTCCGCACCTCGACATGCCGCCCGCCATCGTGTTGACGGCCTATCTCCCGCTTCATCTGGTCGTGTCCCATAGCGTGGTGTAGCTGACGGTGGTCACCGGCGATTGCCGGTTAGGTTTGGGTTGTGAACGCCAACCCTGAACCGAGAGATCCCCGA
>NZ_JBHSLU010000021.1:0-22885 GCF_042655245.1 Allobosea massiliensis
CGGGGATCTCTCGGTTCAGGGTTGGCGTTCACAACCCAAACCTAACCGGCAATCGCCGGTGACCACCGTCAGCTACACCACGCTATGGGACACGACCCGAGGTCGCCTACAATTCGGCAAACTCTTCACCGGCTGAGGCTAACTCGTGGCGGCTATAGGCTGGCAGGGATGAGACGGTGAGACGACCGGCCTCTAGCAGGTCACCTCAGCGGTTGGTGCCCGTCAGCGCCCGGGCCAATGCCGCGCCCGTACGCTTTTCGGGTCGGTAGCGAACCTCGATGAGGTGTCGCGAAAGGCTGAATGGCAGAATGGCGATGAGGATGTGGAATCCTGAAAGGATCAATTTTCGGGCGGGCGGAAAATAATCTCCGATGATAACGTTGAGCAGCTTGGGAAGTTGTCGATAGCGACCCACTTGGCCGACGACCGATGCGAGGATCAGCTTTTTTTCCAAGTAAAAATACGTCGTGTCGATATCGACGGGCTGCTGCTTCGAATCCCGGGGCATGACCCTGTTGAGGTGAGCAATACAGTTCCTGAAGCGCTGCATATGCTGCCGGATTATGTCGGCGTCGATGCCGCGGCCGACCCCTGAGAGGTTGCGGTCATGGACGCGGTAGAGCCCCAGCTCCTCCGGCAGAGATACGATCTCGCCGAAGAAGGGAGCCGCTAGGATGATGATTCCATCGACCGCGTTGTCGTAATCGGCGTCGCGCAGCAATTCGCACAGGTCGCGCCTGAAGACGTTCCCCGACGTCGGCGGGCTGACATAGACACCCGTCCTGCGGACACGCTCCCGCAGATCGCCAACCCTGCAGAACAGCTCTGGGTGAGGAACCATCGAGCCCAGGTGTTGGCCGCCGCCGTCGACGCGGCCAAGGCAGAACTGAACCTTGGCGACCTCGGGCTGCAGATGGGGGATGATCGCGTCGAGCGCGCCTGGCAAGAGCTCGTCGTCCGCGTCGAGGAACAGCACGAAAGGCGCCGTCGTCTGGTCGAGGCCATAGATGCAAGCGCGGCGCTGGCCGCCGTTCTCGATGCGGAAAGCTCTGACCCCCGTCTGGCGGATGACCTCCCAGGATGCATCCGTCGAGCCATCATCGACGACGATGACCTCGCAGTCATCGCGGCGCTGAGCGAGCACGCTGCCGATCGCTCGCTCGACATATTCGGCATAGTTGTAGCAGTTCACGATCACCGCGAGCCTGAACGTCGAGCTGGTCATGCCTCGCCCCGCTTGAGCCTCTGTCTGAGGTCCGCCCTCCGCGCTCGGCATGCCGTTCCCAGCTGCCAGCAAAGCCCCCGACTTGGCGCAGACTTTGCAAGAGCCGTACCGTGACAAGCGCTGCTTCGCGGTCGGTGCGATGGCGTCGAGAGAGCGATGTCAAAAAGGAAGATCACTATCCTCTACGTCGTGCCGCCGACGCGCTCCTTCGCCGGCATCGAGCGCGTGACCGATTCGATCTGCTCGGCGCTGGCGACCGAGTATGCGGAAGACGTCGCGGTTTCGGTGCTCTACACCTCGCCCTTCGAGCAGATCGTCGGCCATGTCAGGCCGTACAACGTCGTGCTCAGCTTGGCGAGCGGGCGGTTCGACCTCCTCCGTCGGGTCCGGCGGGTGGTTGCCGAGGGCCGGTTCGACCTTGTCGTCGTGCCTCAGGTCGAGGCCACCGCCGTGTTCTGGCTTTGCTGCCTCGGCCTCCGGCGTCGCTTCATCCTTTATTTGCACGGCAATCCGAGGCTTGAGCGGCGCTCGCCCATGGCGAAGGTGCTGTTTGAGGTGATGCGGTTTCTCGTACTGCCGCGGCTGACGCGCATTTTCGGCACCTCTCCACGCCAGCTTGAGGCCTTCAAGGCCGACTATCCGAGCGAGGTCGAGCACGTCTGGGTGCCCAATCCCGTGCGTTCGTTCGACCGGCCTACGCCCGATCACCGTGACAGCGGGAGTGCCGTTCGCTTCGTCACCGTGGGGCGGTTCGCCTATCAGAAGGGGTACGATATTCTGCTGCACGCGTTTGCAGCCTTCTGCCGAGAGCGTGACGGCGCTCAACTTTCACTCGTCGGCTACGGTGAGGACGAACCGGCGATCCGCACGCTGATCGACCAGCTCGGCCTGTCCGGGCGCGTGACGATCGAGCATTACCCCGACAGCCCTGCGACCCCTCTCTCGCGAAGCGACGTCTATTTGTCAGGAGCACGCTGGGAGGGCTGGTCCCTCGCCATTTGCGAGGGTTTGCGCTTCGGCCTGCCGGTCGTCGCCTTTGACTGCGAGTTCGGGCCGAGCGACATCATTGTCGATGAGCGGATTGGCCGTTTAGTCGCGTTGGATGACGTGGCCGGCTTCGTGGCAGCGATGATCTATTACCATGACAATGTCGCAGCCGAGCGCCGTCACGCTGAGTACCGTGCCCGTTACATCGACCAATTCAGTCTCGACAAGGTCGTGCATGCACACGCGCAAGCTCTGCTTGCAGCGGTCGATTGAAACGAGCAACAGCCCGCCAGGTGTGCGGGCTTAAGCGGCGGCCCCGCTCGCGCCTGCTGAACCTCGCGGCCGTCGCGGCCTCTCGTCGAGCCGTCGACGCTCCGAATCGCCGCCCGGCGACAAAAAACCGTACCTCGATGACATACCGTTCATCCAAGGTTCGGCCAGGCGGTCGACGCCGCCGGTTGCTCAGAAGAACCCCTCGCCTCCTCTTGTGCAAGGATCGACACGCCTTTGCGTGCCGCCTCGGGGGCGGCAGGGCCCACCGCGTGCCCCGCCACAGCGCGATAATTCCCCTCGGCGAGACCGGACCCGGTCGATCGCAAAACCGGACCTCGCTTGCTGAACGGCCGAACAGCGACAATGGCCATGCTCGTCGATCCGGAGCAGACTACGAAAGCAGTGCGTATCGCCTGAACCGCTCCAGGGCGAGAACGAGGAGAAGTCCGAGGCCAAGCCCTGCCGCCTTCACCAGCGCGTCCTGAACCGCGCCGTGGCGTGTCGGGGTCCAGCCCTGGGCGAGTTCGAGCAGCGCGACCGCACCGAGCCCGACGGCGAATATCACAGGACGCTGCCTTGGGTACCCGATCGCGAAGGACGCGGCGGTCACGAGGAAGGCGAGGCTCCGTTCGATATTGGGCACCAGCCAAGGGACGGACGGTCGCTGCTCGATCCCGGACAACGTCGCATAGACGATCCCTATCAGCAGTCCCCAGCCCAAGACTCGAAAGCCGAGCCTGAGCAATGCCGTCCGTGCGCCGATGCTCAGCGACAAGCGCGCTAGGAGGCCGATTGGTCCGGCGACACCCCGCAACTTGCCAGCGTGGCCGAACCCCGCGAGCCCGTCGTGGCAAGCCATGAGAAGCGCGCGCTGCGCCCGCAGCTCCTCAATCCTGCGATAGGCGGCCATCATCTGCGCCTCGGCCTCGACCAATCTGGCTTCATCGGCGGGCTCGCGCTCGAAATAGATCCCGTCCTCGTTCCCCATCAGCGTAGCGGCACGGGTTCGTGCCTCCTCGAGCCGCCGTGACAGCCCTGCGATCGCGCGCTCGATTTCGGTGACGGTTGCGCTGAGTTGCCGGTGAAGGGGGCGGAGCCTTTCGATATCGGTCTGCCGATCCCGGTCGGCCCCGCGAAACCTCACCGGAAGCGCCATCGCCAGTCTCCCCCGACAAGAGCGGATGCTAAGCGAGGCGCCACTGCGCAGCCCGCTCCCGTGGGGAGATCAGCAATTCATGTGCCAGACGATCGTCGCGCCTCCGTCAACGCGCCTGGCGCCGGGCGAGGATATCGAGGAGGCCACGCGGTCGCGTAGCGTCGCTGTCAGCGGTCCGCGATCTGAGCAGGACGAAGACGATGGCGAGGAGCGAGACGGTCACGCTGGCCACGACCGCCGCGACGACCAGCGCCACGAGCACACCCTGCGGCCAAGCCAGCCAGAGCGTCAGCGCGCCGCTGGCGAGGGCGGCCGAAAAGAGGACGATCAGCATCGCTCGGGCTTTCGCAGCTCGCTATCTACGGGTGATTATAGCTTCGCGCGGGTGACCGAGAAAGACTTACACACGCGACCGCCACGGCAAATCTGAGCCGTCATGGTTAAGGGAACTCTAACGCCGCCGGCGCCGTGGCAACAGATTTGCTACGCGTGGTTGAGATCAGCCAGTGGCGGAGCGTTTTGTGAGACGTTGTCCCCCCTTCGACTGTCTTTTTCCGTCCTGCCTTCGCAGATCGTGGCGGGCATTCGCATGGTCCGTGGCGCTGATATCGCTCTTCGTCATGGGAGCCGCCGGATCGCTTCATGCCAATGGATTCGAATACCGGGTCGCCGCCCAGGATCGGCTTAGGATCAAGGTTTCGGAATGGCGCCCGACCTCGCGAGAGCTGTTCGAGTGGTCGGCGCTGACCGGCGAATTCGGTGTCAGCTCGGCCGGCATGCTCTCGCTGCCGGTAGTCGGCACCTTTTCGGTCGACGGCAAAGCGCCGGCCGAGATCGCGGCCCTGATCTCGGAACGGCTCAAGAGTGCAGCCGGGCTGGTCAACGCCCCGGCGGCGGCCGTCGAGATCGCGCAGTACCGGCCGATCTACATCGTCGGCGCGGTCGAAAGGCCGGGCGAATATGCCTTCAGGCCGACGATGACCGCACTTCAGGCCGTCGCCATCGCTGGAGGGTTCCAGCGGATGGAGCTGGCGCTGGGCCGCTTCGAGCGCGAGACGATCATCGCCGAGGGTGAAATCAGGGTCCAACAGACGCAGTTGCTCTCTCTACAGGTCCGTCGCGACAGGCTTCTCGCCGAGGCGAGCAAAGCAGAAGCGATCTCCTTCTCGGAGAATCTGCGTCGCGGCCTCGATGACGGCGTCGCCCAGGCGATGCGTGAGGAGGAGGCGTTGTTCGCCTCGCGCCGCAAGGCGACCCGTTCGCAACTCGCCCTTCTGGACCAATCGCGCGCGTTGCTTGAGGAGGAACTGCGGACGCTTGGCGCGAAGGCTCTGACACAGCAGCGGCAGCAGGATCTCATCCGGCGCGAGCTCAGCAATATCAACAGCCTGATCGCCAAGGGACTCGCGGTAAGTCCCCGCCAGCTTGCGGTCGAACAGAACCTCGCGCAGTCGGAAAGCCAGGCGCTCGATCTGATGCTCGCGACCGCCCGCGCGAAGCAGGAACTCAGCCGAATAGACCGCGCCGCGGCCGAGCTGGAGAATCAGCGCGAAATCGACATTGGGCGCGAACTTCGGGAGACCCAGCTCTCGCTCAAGCAGACCGACGATCGCATCATTGCCCTGCGCGCGCTCATTCACGAGTCGACCGCGCTCGCCCCGCAATTGCAGAGCCAGCAGGAAAAGCAGCTCGGGCGCATGCGCTTCAGCGTCCAGCGGCGCCAGGGTGGCAGCGTCAATGAGATCGCGATCGACGAAGCCTCACCGATCCTGCCCGGCGATATCGTCAGAATCGATCGGGCCTCGCTGCAGTCGGTTCTCTCGTCGCTTTCGCCGGGCGGCTCACAGAACTGAGCGGTCGCGCCCGCATACCATAGCAAGGCTTACGCCATGTGGAGGTTGGCTCATGCTGTCATCCGAATGGCCTGCGCGCATTTTTCTCGCGGATGAGCACCCAATTTTCTTGGCTGGCCTCAAGGCCTGCCTAGCGGAGCAGCCCGACATCCAAGTCGTTGGCGAGGTCAACTCTTCCGCGCAGCTCGTTCAGTTGGTCGAGACGGCGGCACCGCACGTTGCCGTCGTGGGCGAGAGCTTCAACGGAGTTTCGGTAGCCGAGGGCCTGCTGAGCGCTCTACCAGCGCATCGCGTTATCCTTGTCGCCGAAGAGGCCGACGCGCTGCGCGCGCACCGGCTGCTGGCAATGGGCGCGCGCGGCTATGTGCTGAAGCAGTCGCCGGGCTCGGTCGTGCTCAAGGCCATCAGGGCGGTTCTTCGCGGTGGGAGCTTCTTCGATGCGATCGAGGCACCGCGGACGCCGTCCCGCAACGGGCGCGGCCCTGTATTGACCCAACGTGAGCAGGAAGTTTTGCGCCTGATAGCGCTGGGATTCAGTATTCGTGAAGCTGCGGAACGCATCGGCATTACGACGAAATCAGCGGAAACCTATAAAGCGCGAGCTAGCAGCAAACTGAGCATCGATAGCCGTCAGAAGATCGTCCAATACGCGATCACGCGCGGATGGTTTCAGTAGTACGGCGGCACTGGTCGGCCGGCTTATCTGGTCAAATGGAGGCGGCATCTTCTCAATTGCCGTAACGCCGCATCGCGGGAGCCGGCTGCCGTAAGCGTTCTTCCACTATGCCGTTGAAAGCGGCAAAATTTTGCCAGACCTGTCAGGGATTTTCCCGACAAAGCCTGCGCGGTGACCATCTACGATTTGATGTGAATAAACATTTTGCAAGGCTTAGAATCATCTTGTCATGTATTCTATCTCGCTTAATAATCTATTAATGAATGCTCAACGAGTTGGGTGATGCAATGAGCCGGCCCCTTGACTCGCAGGAATTGTCGCCTCCCTTCGCTCTATCCCTTCGATCCAAGAGGGCTGACCACGATACTCCGCAGTTTGCAATAAAGAGAGGTTTCGACTTTACGGCAGGATTGGTCTTGCTGTTTTTGCTCGCGCCGCTGATGCTGCTGATCATTGTGCTGATCAGGGCCGGAGACGGCGGTCCGGCATTCTATCGGCAAACCCGGATCGGCCGAGGCGGCAGGGCCTTCCGCTGCTGGAAGTTCCGCACGATGGCGTGCAATTCGGACGAGGCGCTCCGGCAGATTCTGGCATCCGATCCGACCGCGGCGCGAGAATGGGCCGAGAACCAGAAGTTGACCCATGACCCTCGGGTCACGCCGGTCGGTGTTTTCCTGCGGCGATCCAGCTTGGACGAACTCCCGCAACTCTTCAACATCGTTGTGGGTGACATGAGCTTCGTTGGACCGCGCCCCATCGTGGCAGCCGAACGCGAGCGCTATGGGGAGGCTTTCAGTCACTGCTTTTCGGTTCCGCCGGGATTGACAGGGCTCTGGCAGGTCAGCGGCCGCAGCGACTGCTCCTACGCGACGCGTATTTCGCTCGACAGCCAGTATGTCTCGGAATGGCATCTTCTGCTCGACGCCAAGATCCTGATGCGGACGGTGCCTGCGGTGCTGACGCAAAAGGGCAGCCGTTAGCTGCCGCCCCGATGTCCAGCGCATCGGACAATCGACGCCCAGACCAGATGAGTTCCACGGAGTCACCCGGGCCATGAAAATCGCGATTGTCCATTACTGGCTTGTCGGCATGCGCGGCGGCGAAAAGGTGATCGAGGCGCTCTGCCGGATGTATCCGGAAGCGGATGTCTTCACTCATGTCTACGTGCCCGAGGCCGTCTCGGAAGAGATCCGGCGCAACAAGGTGACGACCAGTTTCATTGGCCGGCTTCCGCGTGCCGCCAAACTCTACCAACGCTATCTGCCGTTGATGCCATTGGCGCTGGAGCAGCTCGATCTGCGTGGCTACGACCTCATCATCTCCAGCGAATCCGGACCGGCCAAGGGCATCATCCCACCACCGGGGGCGATGCATATCTGCTACTGCCACTCGCCGATGCGTTACATCTGGAACATGTTCCACGAATACAGAGAGCGTTCCGGACCGATCACGCGCTTCGTCATGCCGGCGCTAGCCCATTACATTCGCAATTGGGATAGCATCTCCGCGAGCCGCGTCGACCACTTCATTGCCAATTCGGAAACTGTCGCCGCCCGGCTGCACCGATACTACCGTCGGGCGTCGACAGTGATTCATCCGCCGGTCGATGTTGATGCCTTCGAGGTGCTGCCCGCCGAGCTTGTCGAAGATTACTGCCTGATGGTTGGCGAACTCGTTGGCTACAAGCGGCCGGAGCTCGCGGTCGAGGCGTTCAACCGAACCGGTCAGCGGCTTGTGGTGATCGGTGGCGGCGAAATGCTCGCCGAGCTGCGCCGGATTGCCAAGCCGAACGTGACCGTGCTCGGTCCCCAGCCCTTCGACGTGCTGCGCCACCACTATGCGCGTTGCCGCGCTCTCATCTTCCCTGGCGAAGAAGATTTCGGAATCGTGCCGGTCGAGGCCATGGCGAGCGGGCGGCCGGTCATCGCCTTTCGCCGTGGCGGCGCCACCGAAACGGTCCTGGATGGCGTGAGCGGCGTCTTCTTTGACGAGCAATCTGTCGACGCGCTCATCGCCGCCGAGGAGCGGGCGCGCGGGATCGCCTGGGCCCCCCATGAAATCGCGGCCTATGCCCGAAAATTTTCGACAGCCGTGTTCGAGAAGCAGATGGCGCTTCACGTCAGCCAGTTGCTCAAGCCTCTCGCCGGCACGATCTCGATGGTCACACCGGGAGCGCGGCCACGGCCGGCACTGGTCCAGAGCCTCGGGTGATCACAGGCGATCGATAGCGAGATCGGGGAAGCCTTGATGCAGACGATCTACCAGAGCGAAGCCTATGCCGACCTGAATCCGACCTGGCACGAGGAGGACTCCCCGTGGAAAGCCCGTCAGATCGAGGCGATCCTGCGCAAGAACGCGATTTCGTTCGACAAGGCCTGCGAAGTGGGCTGCGGAACCGGAGAGATTTTGTTCAATCTGGCGAAGGCATATCCGGCGATCCGTTTTCACGGCTACGAGATCTCGCCGCACGCCTATCAGCGCGCCAAGTACAAGGAGACCGACAAGGTCGAATTTTTCTTCGGTGACTTTGCCGCGGTGGGCGCAGCGGATTACGACCTGCTCGTGATTGCTGACGTCATCGAGCATGTCGAGGACTACATCGCCTTCATCAAATCGCTGCGCGGCAAGGGCCGCTACAAGGTCTTCCACATCCCGCTTGACCTCTCGGTACAATCGCTGTTGCGCGGCTGGCCGATCGCCAATCTGCGCAAGAATGTTGGCCACCTGCACTACTTCTTCAAGGAAACCGCTCTCGCGACGCTGGCGGATTGCGGTTACAGGGTCATCGACCACGCCTATACGGCGAGCCGGCTGGAACTGCCCAATCAGGCGCTTAGCAGCCGACTGATGCGCTTGCCACGCCGTCTGTGCTTTTCGCTCGCGCCGGATCTGAGCGTCCGGGTGCTGGGCGGCTACTCGCTGCTCGTGTTGGCCGAATGAGTGTCGCGGCCGATCGCAGATGTCGGCGAGCCGTGCTGCCCCAACGAAGGTGGGGGGGATGCGCGCCATGAGCATCGAGCCGATCGGCGCGCTAACCGTCCTCGCCGGGCTGATCTGTCTCTGGCTTGGTACGGGAGCGCTCGTTCACGGGCTGGCCATCACGGCGGTTCTGGGTGCCGCCGCAGCTTTGTTTATCGGAGGCGCGAACGTGCTGCCCGGCCATCTGATGGTCGCCTTCCTGGCTTTCGGGGTGCTGAGCCGCCGCCGCGAGTCCGTCGCCGTGATCAAGGCCTTGCATCCCAATGAGCCGGGCTTCTGGTTTGCCTGTCTGGTCGCCTATGGCGTCGCGAGCGCCATCCTGATGCCGCGTGTTCTGGCGGGCGTCACCCCGATTATCCCCCTCGGCACATCCGTCTTCGAAGATACCGGGTCGACCGTGCCACTGACGCCGGTTTCCAGCAATCTGACCCAGAGCGTCCATCTTTGTGCGACCCTGCTGTGCCTGTTGACGTTGACCGCAGTCGCCTCGACGCGTCAGGGCTTCACGGTCGTCCTCAGTGCGATCCTTGCATATTGCGTCGCCAACCTGGCTTTCGCCCTGATCGACGTGGCGACCTATCTCACGGGCACGCAGGAGTTACTGAGCTTCATCCGCAATGCCCGCTACACGCTGCACACCGACTCTGAGGTGGCGGGCATGAAGCGGATCGTCGGCTCCTATACGGAGACCTCGGTCTTCGCCCGTTCGACACTTGGCGTGTTCGGCTTCACCGGCACCTTGTGGCTCTACGGCGTCCAGCGGGCGTTGACCGGTTCGCTCGCGGCATTTTCGTTCGTCCTGATCGTGCTGTCGACCTCGTCGACCGGGCTCGTCGGCGCGCCAATCATGCTGCTCCTGCTCTACGCCACCGCCTTGGTCAGCCTCGTTCAGGGTCGGGCTGGGGGCCATGCGGGGCTGTTTGCGTTTTATGCGCCGGTCATCGGTCTGGCGGTCGTCCTGCTGCTCCTGCTCAATCCCGAGGCCACGGCGGAAGTCCGCAGCTATGTCGATCTCGTGGTGCTGAACAAGGCGGAATCCGATTCCGGTGTCGAGCGCAGTTCCTGGAATGTCGTGTCCTTCCAGAATTTCCTCGATAGCTGGGGGCTGGGTGTTGGGCTCGGCACCACCCGCGCCTCGAGCTTTGCCGTCGCGCTGCTTGCGTCGGTGGGCATTCCGGGTGCGCTGTTTTTCGCCATCTTCGCGCTGGAGTGCTTCCTGCGCCCGCGGGGCTCCATCGGCAGCCTCGAAGCCGATGCGGCCGTCGCCGCACGAAACGGTTATGCCGGGCTGCTGCTCGGCGACCTGCTCGTCAGTCCCGTCATTGACCAGGGCCTGCTGTTTTGCATGTTTGCCGCGTTGTCCATCGCGGCCAGGCCGCGCCGCGGTGAAGTCCGTGCCGTCCCCCCTATCCCCGCCGGAGCGAGGCTATGAGCAGCGCGCCCTTTTTTGCGGTGAACGGGCGCTTCCTGTCCCAGGATATCACGGGCGTACAGCGCTATGCGCGCAACGTCGTCGCCGCGCTCGATGCCACACTATCCGAGGCGGGACGTCGCGCGATGCTGATTGCGCCGCAGCGCGCAGATGTCTTGACGCTGCAAGCGATCGATCACGTTTCAGCCGGGCGGTTGATGGGACATGGCTGGGAGCAGATCGAGTTGCCCCGGCTCAGTCCCGGCCCATTGCTGAATCTCTGCAACACCGCGCCGGCGCTGAAGCGCGAGCAGATCGTCTGCATCCACGACGCCAACGCCTTCACAAACCCGGAGAGCTACAGCCGAAGCTTTCGAACCGCCTACCGGACGTTGCAGCCGCTCCTGGCTCGGCGCAGCGCCCGCATCTCGACGGTCTCCCAGGCCTCCGCTCGGCAACTCGCACGCCATTTGCCGATCCGCGCCGGCAACATTGCAGTCCTGCCCAACGGCCACGAGCACGCGCTCGCTTGGAACCCGGCCAAGGCGAAGCTGGCTCCAGCGCTGTTGGCGGATCGCGCCAACAGCGAGCGGCCCTTTGTCCTCGCCTTGGGGTCGCGTGCGCGTCACAAGAATCTCGCGCTCGTCGTCACGATCGCCCCCCGGCTGGCCGAACTCGGCGTCGACGTCATCGTCGCCGGCGGTGGGGCGGATATCTTCGCCGATGAGGACCTCGCGCGTGCCGGCAATGTCTGCATGGCCGGACGAGTCGGCGACGACGACCTGGCCTATCTGCTCGATCGGGCGCTCTGCCTGGTGTTTCCCTCCTGGACGGAGGGATTCGGTCTGCCGATCCTCGAGGCGATGGCGCGTGGGTGCCCGGTCGTCTCATCCGATCGCGCCAGCATGCCGGAAGTGTGTGGCGGGGCGGCGTTGCTCGCCTCGCCGTCTGATCCGGCTGCCTGGACGACCCACATCGCGGCGCTGGCCGGGTCGGCCGCCTTGCGCGACGATCTGATCGGGAGGGGCAAGACGCGCCTGCCCTTGTTCTCATGGCGCAGGACAGCAGAAGGCTATCTCGATCTGGCGATCTCGCCACAGTCACGCCGCTCCGCAGCGCAGGTCACGGCAATCCCGGCACCCGCCCCCCGCATCGCCGCCGTCATTGCCACTCGCGGTCGACCGGAGGTGGTGACGGAGACGGTGCTGCATCTCCTCGCACATCAGCGACTGAGACCCGACAGCGTTATCGTCTCATGCGTTCACGCAGCTGATGCCGGCGGACTGCAGGGGCGCAACGACGTCCTCGTCCTGACCGGACCCGCCGGGCTCGCGGCCCAGCGGAACACGGCGCTCGCGCACTTGCCGCCGGGGACCGAAATCGTCGCCTTCTTCGACGACGACTTCATCGCCCACAAGGATTGGCTCGCTGCCGCGGCGCGTTGCTTCCGCGACGATGCCGGCATCGATGCGTTCACGGGCCGGGTTCTCGCCGATGGTGTCACCGGCCCCGGCATCCCGCTTGCCGAGGCCATGACAATGGTCGTGGCGCCGTCCGAAGACGATTGGTCGTGGATTGAGCCCTACAGCCCGTACGGGTGCAACATGGCCTTCCGCGTTTCAAGTATCGCCGGCCTGCGCTTCGATGAGCGGCTCGTGCTTTACGGCTGGCTGGAGGATCGCGACTTCGGAGGCGCGCTGGCCCGAAGAGGCGGACGACTGGTCAAATCCGCCGAGGCGATCGGCGTCCATATGGGCGTCAAGGGCGGGCGCATGGCCGGCGAACGCTTTGGCTACTCGCAGATCGTCAACCCGCTCTACATGCTTCGCAAAGGTACGATGACGATCGGCCAGGTCGGAGATCATCTCTTCCGAAACATCTCGAGCAACCTCTTCCGCTCACTGCGGCCGGAGCCGTTCATCGATCGCCGGGGGCGCCTGCGGGGCAACATTCTCGGTGTCGCAGACATCTTGCGCGGCCGCCTGCAGCCGGAACGCGCCGCCGATCTACAGCCCAGGGAGAGATTTAAATGATGCTGGGTAAACCCGGCGTGACGGGCGCACCTTTCCGGGTCATGCCCCTGGCCGATCAGAGAGCGCAGCTGGCCGGCGATGGGCCGATCGCGCTGTTGCGCATGATCGGCGCCGCCGCAGCGGACCACAAGATCACGATCGCCGTCTGGCTGGCGCTCTGTCTCGCCGCCGGCTTCGCCTATGTCCGCATGACACCGCCAACCTACACCGCCGCGGCCACCCTGCTGCTCGAGCCGCGCCGGCAGGTCCTGAGCGCGACGCGAGAGGTGGCCGCTCCTCCGTCGCTGGACCTGAACCACGCCGACAGCGAGTTGCAGGTCATCCGATCGGAGCGGCTGCTGCGCAGCGTCTTCGATGCACTCGCCCTGAGCGGGCATCCCGAATTCGGTCTCGCCGAACCCGGCCCGCTGCGGGCACTCTCCGCCCGTATTTCCGCTATGCTCGCAGGCGCCCTGCCTGCGGCCTTGCCGTTGCAGCGCCCGACGGGCTCGCCCACGCAGATCGATCCGCGGCGCAGTGCTTTCGACAACTTCGTTCGTCGCTTCTCGGCACGGCGCGTAGGCCAGTCTTACGTCCTCGAGATTTCCTACGCATCGGCCGATCCCGAACTGACAGCCCGCGTCGCTAACGCCGCCGCGTCGGCCTATCTCCTGCAGTCGGTCGCCTTCAAGGCCGACTCCGCCCGCAGCGGCGCCGAGTTTCTGCAGGGCAGGCTTGATGCGCTCGCCAGCCAGGTCGAGGCAGCCGGTATAGCCGTCGGCAGCGGCGCGCTGCCGGCTCGGCCTATTCCGGACGCCGACGCGCGGATCATCGGCGCGGCTCAGACACCGCTGGGCCCATCGGCTCCACGCGCCAGTCTGATCATGGCGTTCGCCGGCGTCTTCGGCCTCCTCGGTGGCTTGTTCGTTGCTGCGATCGCGTCGGCCTTCAACCGCCGCGTCCGCGGTCCGCAGGACCTCCAGCGCGAAACGGGCCTGTCCTGCATCGCGGTCGTCCCGGAGGTCCGCGGCCGGCGCAGGCTGCTGCCGGCCGCCAGCCCCGGAGAAGCGATGCTGATGACGCGCGATCGCGCCGGCTCATTCGCGACGGCGATACGCGATCTGGCGACGGCGATCGAGATCGGCTGGGGCGCGAGCCGCTCGGAGGGCCGCCCCGTCGTCGCGATCGGCTCGTGGCAGGGCGGCGCAGGTGCCACGCTGCTGACGATGAATCTCGCACAGTTGCTGACTCACCGTGGGCGGAGGGTCAGCGTTTTCAGCGCCAATGCTTCTCCCGCCCCCGGCAACAATGGCGATTATTCTTTGACATCATTGGCCGATGTGATCGCCTCGAACACGAAATCGGTGCAAGCCGCCTTCACAACGGTCAACGGCGTGCATCTGCTGCCGCTCCATTCGACCAGCACTCAGCTGAACCGCATCGTCGACTTTTGTGATCCGCGTGCAGCGCTGGTCTTCGCCCAGGCAAAACAGCGCGGCGACGTCCTGATCGACCTTCCGTCAATCGGATCATCTTCCGAGGCGATGGCGCTCGCGACCCATGCCGACATCGTCATCCTCGTCGCCGCCGAAGGCGTCACACGGTTCGATGAGTTGAACGATGCGCTCGTCCGCCTGCAGCGTGCGGGCAGCAGGGTTATGGGCGCCGTCATCAACCGCAGCAGGTCGTGATGCTCAACAAGGTCCTTAAGAAGACTGCCGCGCGAGCCCTCGCGCATGCGACCGACCGCCCCGCACTGCGCAGGCTCCTGTTCAATGCCTTGCGGTTGCGCCGGTCGGAGATCATGGCGCCGCGACAACAGGATGCCATCCGTTTCCTTGGCTATGTCTTTGACCGGCTCGACAAATCCCGCTCCCAAATCCTCCAGGACCTCTGGGTCTGCTACGAACTCGGCGACCAACGCGACGGCTTCTTCGTCGAGTTCGGCGCTACGAATGGCCTGACCAACAGCAATAGCTGGCTTCTCGAAAAGCAGTTCGGCTGGAACGGCATTCTCGCCGAACCCAACCCACTCTGGCATGATGACCTCTACAGCAATCGCGGCTGCATCATCGACAAGCGCTGCGTCTTCAGCAGTTCCGGCGAAAGTCTGTCCTTCGTCGCCACCGAGGATCCCGAACTTGCCGGCATCGCCGTCACGGCCGAGCACGATCACTTCGCCGCCATCCGCCGGGCGGCTCCGTCCTTCGAGGTCGCGACGATCTCGCTCAACGATCTGCTCGAGGAGCACCGAGCCCCGGCCGTGATCGACTACATGTCGATTGACACCGAAGGCAGCGAACTCGCCATCCTCCAGGCCTTCGACTTCGAGCGCTGGCGTGTCCGGCTGCTGTCGGTGGAGCATAGCCACAGCCCGCAGGAGGCGAAGATCGACGCGCTGCTCGCCGCCAAAGGCTTTCGTCGGAAGTTCCCGGAGTATTCGCAGTGGGACGGATGGTACGTCCGCGGCGAAGGGGCGCATCAGGCAGCGCGGTCACTCAGCGTCGCCACCAGCGATCGGTGATTTCCAGCCGGCCGGCGCCGACTGTCAGCCAGACGCCGCAGGCGAGCAGACTGGCGGCGTAGAGCAGTGCGCCGCTCCCGGCGACGATCACGAATTCAGCCAGCGCAGGCAGGCTCAGTGAGGCCAGGCTTGAACGCAGCGCGAGGACCCCGCCCGCCATGACCGCGCCCGCAGCAGCGATCTTCCAGAGGTTGGTGAGCTGACTGGCCAGATCGGCGGAGATGAGCACGCCGACCTCGCGGAGATAGAGGCCCGCCATGATCGCAGCTGCGACCAGGCGCCCAGCGGCGACGCCCACGGCGCCGAAATGCAAAAATCCGATCACGACGGCGGCGGAACGAATGGCGAGATCGAAGAGATTCAAACGGAAGATCAGCTCGGGTCGGCTGAGCGCGAGACTCAGGGAATACAGGGCCTGAAAATAGGGTGTCATCATCACCGACAACGACAGCAGGCAGAGGAAGGTCTCGGCTCCTCGCCATTTCGGACCCAGCAGAACCTCGACGATCAGATCCGCTGTCAGCGCGATACCCAGGCTGCAGGGCACCGAGACGAGCATGCTGAAGCGCGCGGCTTTGAGGAAGGCGCGTCGCAGACGCTGGTCCTCGGCCTTGATCCTGGCAAAGGCGGCCATGATCGGTTGCAGCGCCGGACCGATCAGGCTCTGCGTCGGCATTACCGACAAATCGGCTGCAACCGCATAGCGTCCGAGAATCTCCTTTCCGCCCCAGAGGCCGAGAAGGATGCGGTCGAACTGCCAGGTCGCCGCAGCGACGAGTTGGGCGCCGGTGAACCAGCCGAGGAAGCCAGCGAAATCCGTCAGCCGCGACAGTGACAATGCCGGACGATATGGCGCCAGCCGGTAGGAAAGCGCGGCGCCGAAGACGGGAGCAGCGACAAAGTTGACGACGAGCGCCCAGTATCCGCCGCCGAGCAGGAGGGTCGCGAGAGCAAGGCAAAAGGCGGCGAGTTTGCCTCCGGTCTCGAGCAGGAAACTGCGGAGGAAGCCCAGGTCGCGGACGAACAGGATTAGGCCTGGACTGGCGAGTCCGCGTGCGATCGGCGCAAGTGCCAGGACCAAGATCACGGGGACGACCCGCGGATCGCCGTTGATGGCCGAGAACGGCCAGGCGACGGCCAACAGCAGCAGCGCGATCGCGACGCCGCGCAGCGCGCCCAAGGTGAAGCCGGTATTGAGATGCGTCCTGTCGACATGCGGCAGGCGGACCAAAGCCTGCGTCACGGGGATTTCTAGAACCATGTCGACGATGACGACGCAGGACATAGCGAGCGCTGTCAGCCCGAAATCCGCAGGTGTCAGGATGCGCGCCATGATCAGCAGCGTGAAGAAGTCGATGAACCGACCAAGGAAGCGCGAGGCGACCAGCCAGCCCGCGCCCTGGAACACCTTCATCGCCAGCATGGCGTTTTCGCAAGAATGCCCGCCGCCCGGTAGAGCGAAACTGGCCAGAAATCGGCATCGCCCGAAATGGCCATTCTCGAATGCGCCTCCCTCATGTGACGATCATCAGCGATGGAGACCGATCGAAAATCCGCGCAGCGCATGAAAGGCCTCTATCGCTGTGAGCAGCGGCCAGCGCAAATGGGGAAAGGCACGGACGATGGCCCCTTCACGCCAGAGCTGCGTGCGGATCGAGGTCAGGCGAGACAAAGGGCCGTCCGGCAGTTTGCCACCATCCCCGACGGCACCGGCCCGGCCGAAATCGACGGAACGCTCGCCGATCGCCAGCGCCGCGAGATCCGCCTCGGCCGGCCGAGTAACGGCCTGCCGAAGCCGCAGCCAGGCGCGGGCCGCGTCTTGCATGATCACCCTCCCGTCGCCGACGCCCTCGATGTAAGCCAAAGCTCCGGCCAGAAGCGCGTTCCCCGCGAGCAGATCGACCTTACCGAAGGCGATCTCGCCGGCATTGCAAGCGACGTCGCCGCTCAAATCCTGTTCGAAGACGCGGACCGAAGGGATGGCCGGCTCGAATAGGCTCTCGATCAATTGCCAATAGCGCAGCACCGTCGATCGTACGGCGAAGGCGCTATAGCGGTTTCGCTCGACGGCCAGCCCGACGACACGCGGGAAATGATCCTCGCTGAAGCCCTTGTAGTTGCAGCGCGCGAATTGGACCGTCTCGCAGCTGAATTCCGGGAAACCCGCCGCGAGCAGGCGCTGGGTGCTGCCGTAAAGGCCGGTGTCGCACAAGATGATGCGGCTTGCGCCACCGCTCGCCGCAACGAGATGGCGCCGGAACAGGCCGTTCTGGCGATCGATGGCGGCGGCGACCGCGTCGCCGGCCGGACTGTCGAGCAGAGCAAAGAAGCGCGCCGGCGCGAACGGCTCGTTCCAGGCTGGAGGCAGTTCATGGCTTTCGCCGCTGAGCGCGCGAGCGACATCCGCGAAGCTGTCGTCGCGAAATTCGCGACCGAGTTCATCGAGCGCCGCCGCGCTGCGGGTCATCACGGCCGCTCTGGCTGCGACCAACCGCGAAATCATGAGATTATCGCGCTTTACGGAGAAAGGTAGCTTCAGGGACGTGACCACCTGCTCGAACGCCAAGCGGATGCCGAGCCCACCGCGCGCGCAGAACAGAAGTGCCACATCGTTCCGCTTCGCGGCCTCGTCGACATAAAGCCATATCGCCAGGCAGAATTCGGCCACGATCGGCCCCAGGACCTCGCGCCCGAACGCGTAGGGCTTCTCCACGGCCGCCAGCGAGCCACCGGTCAGCGCTCGCCGCTTGCGGACCAGGCGCCCAAGTTCGCTCACGCCGCCATGGAGCCGAGATAGCCGGCGCCTTGCTTGCGGGCGCGGGACATGGAGGGTCCGCAGTCCGAGCGCCGCTGGCACGCGATGATCGGCCAGGAGGTCATCGCCGATATGCAGCGCATTCGTGGCCCTCATTCCTTCGGCGGCGAGAACCGCGTGGAAGAGCCCGCCACGTCGCTTGGTCAGGCCGAGCTCGGCGCTCGAATAAATCCGGTCGAGCAGCGGCTCCCCATGGACATGTAACACCAGCGTCTCCAGCGCCGAGGTCGGCAGCCCGATATCGCTGATCGCGATGACGCGTCGACCTTCGCTCCGGCAGTGACGCAGCAGCGCCGCCAGCGGTCGGTTCGGCCGCAGAGCTTCCTTCTCGACCGCGATCTCGATTGCGAGCCTCGTCCCGCAAAGGTCGGCCGGGAGTCCCAGCATGGCGATCTGGCGCCGGATCACGTCGGTCAGCGCGACCTCCCCGTCCTGCGCCGCCATGTTGAGCGCCCGATAGGCCAGTCGCTGCGCCTCGAGACGCGCTTCGACCAGCCAAATCTCCGAAACAGTCAGGCCTTGCTCGGCAAGCTTTCGAGCAAAGCTGCGCTCCCCCGCGACGATCCGCGCGCGCTCTGACCGCAGGGTGCGCAGCAGCAAGGTATCGAACAGGTCTGTCGACACCAGTTCGACACCGTGGAGCAGCTCCGCCTCGTTCGGATGGAAGCAGCGCGGCATGATGCGCTCCGTGCCCAGCCTCGATGATCGGGGCCGACGCGACGACGTCGGCGATCGCATGGCAGAACTTGCCTGACCCTGCTGAAGCAGGGAGCGTGCCAGTCTAAAGTGGCGAATCCAGCCACCCACGAAGCCGATCGCTCAACAAAAGCGCATTCGCCCTGCGATTGAGCAGGATGGCAGCGCCTCTGGCGACGCGTTTTGCTTTTGGCTGATCTTGCGGGAGATTAACCTGACGTCTTGCCGAGGGGTGAGGTCTGGCGATGGAAGATACGGTCCACCGGATCGACGATGCCGACCGCAGTGCGCCCGAAAGCTATGACGCGATTGTCCTCGGCGCCGGTGTGTCCGGTCTGGTCTCAGCATCCGTGCTTGCTCGGCAAGGCTGTCGCCGGATCCTCGTCGTTGACGAATACGCGCATATCGGCGGCAACCATATTGATTGGTCGTTGGGCGGCTACACCTTCGACATTGGCAGCCTGATCTTTCAGGACGACTCGCCGCTGCTGCAGCATTTCCCCGAACTGTTGCCCCGTTATGTGCAGATCAGGCCGCGCTGGGCTCGACTCAACCCGCAGCGGCTGATAACCGCCTATCCGATCTCGGTCAGGGACGACATTCTGGCAGCCGGACCGGTCGAGGTGGCTCGAATACTGGCGTCTGCGCTCTATGCGCGCGTTTTCCAGCGTCGCATGCGCAATGCTCGCGAGTTTGCGCGCCACTGGATCGGGGCGCGTCTGCTGCACCGCTCAGGCCTCGACGCCTACATGACGCGTTTTTACGGCATCGCGTCCGATCAGATCGGCATCGAGCTGGCGCGCAAGCGCATGCAGTGGATCAGCGAACACGCCTCGCTGCGCGCCTTGCTCGGCCGTTTGGCCCGGAAGAAGCCGCCGGCCCCGACCAACTGCCAGCTGGCGCGCCCTCGCGAAGGCTTCGCCTCGCTCTACGCCGGCGCCGCGGAGGTGCTGTCGGCCCGCGGCGTTGATTTCCTGACCGGCACACGGCTCGTCCGGATCGAAAAACGCGAAAGCGGCTTTGTGCTGTTCCGCGAAGAAGGGGCGGTGGTCGCCGATCGCATCGTTTCCACGATCCCGATTCCGCGCCTGCAAGCTCTCTGCAACCTGCCGGTTTCACAGGAACTCGAAACGATCACGCTGCTGGCGCTCTATTTCAGCTTCGACGGCGCCCGCGGCTTCGAAGAGGAGATCATCTACAATTTCTCGTATGACGGCGCTTGGAAGCGACTGACCATGTATTCCGACTTCTACGGTCGCGCGCTGGGACGCGAGTACTTCGGTGTCGAGGTGATCGCGAATCACATCGGGCATTCCGTCGACCGCGCCGAGGCGGATTTCCGCGCCCATGTTGCCGCGAACGGACTGTTCTCCGGTGACCTCAGGCTCGAAGGCAGCCAGTCGCTTGAGAATGCCTACCCCATTTACCGCAACGGCGCCGATGAGAGTGCGGCGGAGGCCGTCAGGGCATTGCGGGCTTTCGGGATCGAATCGCTCGGCCGCCAAGGTGGCTTCAACTACCAGCCGACAGCGCGCGTTTCGACAATCGAAGCGGAGGCGGCTCTCGGTCGCTGCGCTGCCCCGGCACGGTAAATGCAGGTCTGGGGAGCCCGCAACGCCGAGTCAGGCCCGGACAATCGGAGGCGCGAGCATCGGGATGGGTCCATGCGTATCCTCCACCTTCTGAACCATACGACCAAGTCCAACGGCCATGTGCACGCAGCGGTCGATCTCGCCTGCGAGCAGAGCAGGCTCGGTCATGCGGTCGCGATCGCCAGCGGTGGCGGCGACTTCGATGCCCTGCTCGCCAGCAACGGCGTTGAGACATTTCGGATCGACCATCATCGGAAGCCAGCCACACTGCTAAAGTCGGGCTGGGCGTTGCGCCGACTTCTACGAGGTTGGCGTGCCGACCTCGTGCATGCCCACATGATGACAAGCGCCGTGTTGGCCTGGCCGGTCTGCAAGCTCGCGGCAGTCCCGTTGGTCACGACGGTCCACAATGCCTTCGAAAAGAGTGCCATTCTCATGCGAGTGGGGACCCGCGTCATCGCGGTCAGCGCCGCGGTCGGCGCGTCCATGCAGCAACGGGGCATTCCGTCTGCAAAGCTGCGCGTGGTCCTGAACGGCACCATAGGCTCGGCGCGTCTCGCCGAACGGGAAACCCAGCCGGCCGCACTCGGCTCGCCGAGCATCCTCTTCGTCGGCGGCTTGCATCCGCGCAAGGGATTGCCCGATCTCTTCGCCGCGTTCGAACAGGTCCATCGGCGTCATCCGCACGCACACCTCTATATCGTCGGTGAAGGCCCCTATTCGGAAACCTATCGCGATATAGTCGCCGGGCTGTTCTGCCGAGACGCCGTCCATTTCGAGGGCAGCCAATGGGATCCGTTCCCCTGGATGCTGGGGGCCGACATCTTCGTTCTTCCGTCCCATGCCGACCCGGCGCCGCTCGTTCTTTCGGAAGCGCGGGAGGCGGGTTGCGCTGTCGTCGCGACGAGCGTCGACGGCATCCCTGAATTACTGGAAAAGGGGGAAGCCGGCGTATTGGTGCCGGCGCGCGATCCAGATGCCCTCGCGGTGGCGCTCTGCCAATTGATCGACGAACCGGGCGCGATCCGTGACTGGCGCGCACGCAGTCAGCGCCGGATCGATCACCTCAGGATAAGCCGCGTCGCACGGGAGACGTTCGGCGTCTACGAGGATGCAATCCGGCAGTCGGGGCGCCTAGCTGGCCCCGGAGTGTCACATTCAAACCGGACCGCCTGAGGAGCCCTCCAGCAACGGAGACAGCGATGTCATTCTTGCCATCCCGCCGGATGGTTCTCGGCGCGGCTGCCGCCTTCGCAACGGGGAACGCAGCGCAGATGATGCCGGCCCATGCGCAGCAGGACGCTCCCGACCCGACACTGGGTCGCACGCTGCTCTTCGACGAGAACTTTGCCGTCCTCGATCCCGCGATCTGGCACGCAGGCCCCAAGGCGACGACACGCGAGCCGGGCTTCTACGGTCGCTCGGCCTTCAGCCGCCGCGGCGGCGAGGAGGGTTTCGACCCCTACGCCATCGTCGCCGATCCGCTGGCCTCCGGCGGCCATGCGCTCGAGATTTCGGCCCGCTATCTCGGACGGCAGATGAACGTGCCAGCCTATTACGGCAATGGCCTCTCCGAGTATCAGTGGATTTCCGGCAATCTCCAGACCGCACGTCGGGACGGCACGATCCTCAGAGGCTGGCGCAGCGGCTATTTCGAGGCGCGGATGTGGTTTCCCGCGCATCCGCTGAGCTTTCCGGCCTTCTGGCTTCTTAACGGACGCAGCATCCTTTCCCCAAACACCAGCGTCGAATTCGACATCGTCGAGCACAAGGGTTGGGAGCGCCGCCTCTACGGGGCCTACCTGCACGAATGGGGACAGCCTGGCGAGCACCACGAGGGGATCGGGGTGGCCACCGAGGTCGATCTCACCAGCGGCTATTTCCGCTATGGCGGGTTGATCGAGGACGACCGCTGTATGCTCTATTTCGAGCGCCGGCCGATCCGCGATCCGAAAACCGGGCGCGCCGTGCAATGGCAGATCCGGCGTGCCGCAGAGCTCGATGCGCAGAACGATGTCTTCTGGCTTTTGATCACACTGGCTTTACGATCAGACGTCCCCTTTCCTCAGCCGCTCAAGCCAGAGGACCGACAGACACAGCTCAGGATCGACTACGTCCGTGTCTATGGCGTGTGAGCGGACCGTGACAACAGCCCCTTTCTCCGAGGACCAGCCATGCTCGACAACGACCGTCCCCGGATTGTCGAAGGCTCCAACTATCAAGGATCCGCGTTGGTCGAGTTTGCGGGCGGCCTTGTAGCCCAACGCGACAATTCCGGGCCCCAAGCTGGACTGACAGCACCAATATGGCGAACCCGCCTCAATCCGTATGTCTGCTTATAGGCAGAGCACCGACGTCGGATTGTGTGAAGGGTTTCGGATGCCGGCCCGTGCGAGCGGGTTCGGAATGGGCTGAGGGCCGGCGTCCGAAAAGCCTCCAGGGGAGGAAGCGGCGGCCCGGGCCGTGGGCTATTGGGATTTCGCTGGGCCGCCTGGTCGGCGGGATCGTGCGAGGCGCGGGTCGGCGGCGCGATGTTCCGACCGGGATGCCCGGAAGCCTGAAGTTTGGTGCGTCTGGGCGGGATCTGGGGTCGTGTCCCATAGCGTGGTGTAGCTGACGGTGGTCACCGGCGATTGCCGGTTAGGTTTGGGTTGTGAACGCCAACCCTGAACCGAGAGATCCCCGA